>CAZIRD010000009.1:0-52133 GCA_964541625.1 uncultured Acidibacter sp. | reverse complement strand
GAGTACGACCAGAAGCCGACGCCGATGACCATCTACACCATCAAGCGCGACGGCAGCGATCGCAAGCCGCGCACCTTCACCCACGACATGAACTGGGCGCCGTACCCGACGCCCGACGGCGAGCACTTCCTGTTCGTGCGTGCAGAAACGCCGCGCAACTGGGAGGTCTATCTCGGCTACCTCGACGGCAAGACACCGCCCAGGCGCGTCACCTTCGACGAGGGCTTCGACGGCTTCCCGGCGATCTCGCCGGACGGCCGCAAGATGGTCTGGACCAGCTCGCGTAGCGCGGGCCCCGGCGCCGGCTTCATGTCGGGCCTGCAGTTGCACGTCATGGACGTGACCGCGCTCGGACTCGGACCCAAGAAATAAACCGCTGGCACAGAGAGGCAAGACCGCCATGTCAAAGAAATCTTCGAGGATGGATCGTCGCGCGCTGCTGACCGGTGCCGCCGTGGCCAGCCTTGCCGCCGCCGCGGGTGCCGGCCAGGCCGATCAGGCTGCGGCGCAGACCGCTGCGCCGGCAGCCGCATCCGGCTCGGCCAAGGGCGCTTCCGCCACCGGCGTCACGGTCGCCAACCGCGGCCAGTACGCCAAAGCGCCGCTGAAACAGGACTTCGTCAACGTCGCCGCAATCCAGTCGCAGCTCTACTCCATCGACCTGCGCGACCGCGCAAAGACCCTCAAGCGCAACCTCGATCGCGTACTGCGGCTGATCGACCTCGCGCAGAATTCCCCCGAGGAGTGGGGCGGCGAACGCCGCTGGGGGTCGAAGGTCGATCTGCTTTCGATGCACGAATTCCCGGTGCAGGGCTTCCAGCCGTGGAACCGCAAGGAACTCAACCAGATCGCCTTTGATCTGCCCGGTCCCGAGTCCGAGGCCATCGGCGAGCGCGCCAAACGCTATGGCTGCTACATCTCCTGGGGCTGCTATGCGCGCGAGAAGGACTGGCCCGATCACGTCATCAACATGTCGGTGCTGACCGGACCCGACGGCAGCATCGTCAGCAAGCAGTGGAAGGCGCGCAATATCCTCGGCCTGTTCGGCGATGGCGCGCTGATCGGTACCACGGTCTATGACGTGCTCGACCGCTACGTCGAAATGTACGGCTGGGACGCGGTCCTGCCGGTCGCGCGCACCGACATCGGCAACATCGCGATCACCGCGGTGGGTGTCGAGCCGCTGCTCTACACCTGCCTCGGCCTCAAGGGCGCGGAAATCCTCGTGCTCTCGGTCACCGGCGGCAGCAATGCCGAATCGGCGATCGCCACCGCCCGCAGCAATCGCCTCTACACCATTGGCGTCGGCAACGCCGTCTCGCCCAACAACATCGGCTTCCCGGAGTCCTCCGGCACGCGCGATGAAGGTACGGTGATCGTCGATCCGCGCGGCACGGTACTCGCCAAAACCGAGAACCATCACGAGGACATCATCACGGCGCGCATCCCGATCGCCGATTTCCGCAAGAGCCGGCGCGTGCAGGAACTGCCGATGGCGATGCTGCTGCCGGTACTGCAGCAGTACCAGCCCCTGTTCCAGCCCAATGCGTTCCTCGACAAGCTGCCGCAAAACTATCAGGAGGCAGGTGACATCGTTCGCAAGCGCATGGGCATGAAGTGACGGTCACCGACGGGCGACCCTCAACCAAACTGCTCGCGCTCTGGCGTATCCACGCCCTGCTGGTTGCACTGGGCACCGCCGCTGTCGGCGGCTTCGCGGCGCTGATCGTGCAGCGTGAGGGAGCCGGCCTTGCGCTGACGGCAGCGTTGCCGGCAATCCTCATCACCGCCGGCGTGGTGTTCGTGCTGGCTACGCTGCTTGGCGATTGGTACGTGCGGCGATCATTCGCCGTCTGCCGCTGGCAGCACTGGCCGGGCGAACGGATGGTGGTCTGGCGCGGCGCGTGGTGGCAACGCGAAATCCGCATCCCTCTCGTGCGTCTGCAGCATCTCGACGTTGTGCGCGGACCGCTGGAGCGGCGGCTCGGACTGGCCTGCCTGGAACTGCATACGGCGGGATCGCATGACCATCGGACGCGCCTGCCCGGCCTCGAGACGTACGAGGCGAACCGACTGCGCGACCTGCTGCTCGAGGAACTGCAACAACTCGCCACGCAAGCCGCCGGCGCGCCGCAGGACGGCAGATCGTCGTGAGCGGCATCCTGCCGACCGGGCGGCTGCATCCCTGGTCCTGGGTCTTCTACGCCACACGCGCAGTGGGCGAACTCGCGCTGCCGCTGATCGTCGTGCTCGTGCTGCGCCGCGACGATGACTACGTCACGCTGCTGGGCGCCGCGGGCACCGCGGTGTTCGTTATCGGCTTCGGCGTGCTCAGGTCACGCAGCTTCCGCTTCGAGGTGCTGGCGGACGAGCTCGTGATCCGCGAAGGCGTGCTCATCCGCGAGCTGCGGCACGTGCCTTTCTCGCGAATCCAGTCCGTGAGCGAGCGGCAGGGTCTGCTGCATCGCCTGCTGCGGGTCACCGAACTCGTGCTCGAATCCGGCGCGGGGGGCAAACCCGAAGCCGTCATGCGGGTGCTCGACCCGCGGGACGCGACGCGCATCGGCGACCTGCTGCGGCAACGGCGCGCCGCCGTCACCGATGCTGCGGAGGGTATCGCGGTGGACTCGGCTGCAGCCGAACCAGCTCGACAGCACACCGCTACGCCACCGCAGGTGCTGCTGAAACTGCCGACCGACGAGTTGATCACCATGGGAGTCATCTCCAATCGCGGCCTCGTGGTGGTGGCGCTCGTCGCCGGCGCCTTGTCACAGAATGCCGAGTTGCTCCGTCTGGTGCCCGGCATCGATCGATTGCCCGAGGCCATCGGCGCCGGCGTCGCCGAGGCAGGCGGAGTCGATCCACGGCAGCTGTTCGCCGGATTGCTGGTGTTGCTGTTGAGCGGCTTCGTATTCATCCGCCTGCTGTCGGTGATCCACGCGATCTTCGCGTACCACGACTTCACCCTCGAGCGTAGCGGTGACCGCCTGCGCGTGCGGCGGGGGCTGCTGACCCGTATCGATGTCAGCGGTCGCGTATCAGGGCTGCAGCGGCTCGTGCTCGAGCAAACCGTACTTCACCGGCTGTTTCGGCGCTGCCGGATCAGGGTCGACCTCGCCAGCCAGTCCGTCCACACGGCCGGCATCGTGCCGCAACTTAACCAGCTGGCGCCGATCGCCACCCTGCCGCAGGCCGAGGCGCTGCTGCGCGAGTGCGTACCGGGACTCGAACTCGACCGGCTCGACTGGCGACCCCTGCATGGCAGCGCGGCCAGTCGTCGCTGGCTGGCATCGCTGCGCTGGCTACTGCCGATCGCCGCAGCCATGGCCATCGCGGCACTGTTGCTGTCGGACCGTTTCGACGTACGGCTGTCGGCGGCGTTGTGCGGCGGTCTGCTGCTCGTGTTTGGCCGCTGGTACGCCGCTCACTGGGCGGCCACGGCCGCGCACGCCATCGGCCCGGGGGTGCTCGCATGGCGCAGCGGTGTCTACAACCGGCGGTGGGTGCTGGTGTTCAGCGATCGCGCACAAGCGCTGATCCTGCGCCGCTCGCCGCGGGATCGTCGTGAGCGAACGGCGCAGTTCTGTCTGGACATGCAGGGTGCGCTGCTATCGCGGGCACTGCAGATCCCGTTCGTCGCCGAAGGGGACGCGCAGGCTCTCGCAGCAGGACTGCGGATGGAGGGCGCTGTGCGCCGCGAACCCGGCGCGGATTTGCGGTAGCCTGCCGTTTTCTTCACCCGCACGGAAATCCCACGCATGAGTGCAAATGCCACCGCCGCCTTCGCCAGCCTGCAGTCCCGCATCGGCCAGGAAGTGCATGTCAGCGACTGGCTGACCGTCTCGCAGGAGCGCATCAACGCCTTCGCAGGCGCGACCGGCGACCACCAGTGGATTCACGTCGACGTCGACCGCGCGACGCGCGAGTCGCCCTACGGCGCGCCGATTGCCCACGGCTACCTCACGCTGTCGCTGAGCGTGCCACTGCGCGGTCTCGTCGAGGTCGACAAGCCGATCGCCCCGGGGGTGACCAATGTCATCAACTACGGTCTCAACAAATTGCGCTTTCCGAATGCCGTACGGGCCGGCGCGAGGATCCGCGGCCGCTTCGTGCTGCAGTCTGTCGAACAGGTAGCGCCAAACGTGCTGCAGATCACCGAGCAATACACCGCCGAGGTCGAGGGCGCCAGCAAGCCGGCCTGTATCGCCGAAAGCGTGATGCGGCTCGTGTTCTGAGTACGGTCGATTCCAGACACAATTGATGACAGCGCCCGGCACCGATGCCACGGACGAGCACCGATACCCGATGAAATCCGTCTTCCTCGACTTCGCGACCGTCAGCAACGGTGATCTCGACACCCGCGCGCTCGAACGCGCCGCGCCCGGTCTCACGCTGCTCGAAGCCACGCCGCAAGCGGCGGTCGCGGCGCAGATCGCCGATCACGCGATCGTCATGACCAACAAGTTGACCATCGATCGCGACATCATCAACGCGTCACCGGCGCTGCGTTGCATCGCACTTACCGCCACCGGCACCAACAATATCGATCTCGAGGCGGCCCGCGAGCGCGGCATCGCCGTCTGCAACGTCACCGACTACTGCACGCCATCGGTGGTGCAGCATGTGCTCGGGGTACTGCTCGCGCTGACCCACAATCTCGGCGCCTACTCACGCGATGCAGTCGACGGCTCCTGGAGCGGCAGCCGTCTGTTCACCAGCCTGCGCCACCCGATCCGTGAATTGCAGGGTCGAACCCTGGGCGTGGTCGGCTGGGGAGTGCTCGGTCGCGCCGTGGCAGCAGCCTGCGAAACGGCTCTCGGTATGCGGGTCTTGGTCGCCAACAGGCCGGGCGGTGAAGCGGCCGCCGGGCGCGTCGACATCGACGAACTGCTGCGCGTAGCAGACGTCGTCACGCTGCACTGCCCGCTCACTCCGGCGACCCACGGCCTGCTCGACAGTCGTCGTCTGGGGTTGATGAAGGCCGACGCGGTGCTCATCAACACCGCCCGCGGCGCACTGATCGACATACCCGCGCTGGCCGAGGTCCTGCGGGCGCGCAGGATCGGTGGCGCGGCCATCGACGTGCTGCCGCAGGAACCGCCGGTCGACGGCAGCCCGCTGTTCGCAGCGGACCTGCCCAACCTGATCGTCACACCGCATATCGCCTGGGCGGCGGTCGAATCCCGCCAACGCTGTCTCGACGAAGTGGCCGCCAACATCGCCGCCTGGCGTGAGGGCGGAACTCGGCGCCGCGTGGTCTGATCGAACCGGCAGGACTCCCCGACCGCCGGAATATGACCCACACACCGACACTCGCCAGACTGACGACCATCGGTCGCCGCGCGACCCTCGGCTCCGCGGCAGGACTGCTGCTCGCCGTCTGCCTATGCGCACCCGCGGCGATGGGCGCTACGCCTGCCGGCGCCGTCGACGCAATCCCGGCGGGCATGACGGTGGTCCCGCTCCGAGGCATCGACCAGGCGAGTTATCGCGCCGACAGCCGGATGCAACGCGGCACCGCCATCATCCCCGTCGTCGAGGTGGCTTTCAGCCGGGATTGGGATCCGCGTCGCTTCGGCCGTTTCGGACTGTCCGCAAGGCGCATCGAAGAAATCCGCGGTGAACTCGGTGAACTCGCGCGCCAGTCCTTCACGCGCCGCCTGCAGGCGGCGGGCTACGTCGTGCCCGCCGTGCCATCCGCCGATGCCCTGCAACTGCGGCTGAGAATCTTTGACGTACAGATCAACGCACCCGTACCGGACGACGCCGACCGCCGCGACAGCTACGTGTTCGAGGCGGGAGAAATGACGCTCGACCTAGAGTTGCGCGCCGCCGGATCGGCGGAGCTGCTGGCAAGCTTGCAGGATCGGCACATCGACCCGGGCAATGGCTTTCTGGTGCTGGCCAATGAAATCAGCAACCGCTCTGCGGCCAAGCGTGCTTTTGACGGCTGGGCGGACGCGCTGGTGCAACTCCCCGGCTTCCGGCAGTAGGGCTTCAGGTAGAATCTGCGCCCCTCTGCCGGTGTCGTACCCGCAACCCCCATGCCGTCGATGACCCGAATCCGCTCCGATCGTCTTCCACGCCGCTTGCTGGCGGTCATCGCCGCAACCGTGCTCATCGCCGGCTGCTCGGATCGCCAGGGCGGCAACCCGATGGGTGGTGACCGACCCGCAGGCCGGGGTGGGCCGCCGCCCGCGAAAGTGATCACCGCACCGGTGGAACGACGCGCTTTCGGTCCGGTGATCGAAGCGGTCGGCACTGCGCTCGCGCGCGAGTCGGTCGAGATCACCTCCAGGACCACCAACACCATCATCGCCATCCGTTTCGTCGAGGGTCAGCGGGTACCCGCCGGCGCGGTACTGGTCGAATTCGACCGCGCGCAGACGACTGCGGCGGTCAACGAAGCGGAGGCCAACCTCACGGAGGCGCGCAACCAGTTCAACCGCGGGCGCGATCTCTCGGTCACGCAAGCCCTGTCGAGGGCGCAGCTCGACCAGCTCGAGACAGCGGTGAAAACCGCGGAATCACGACTCGCCGCGGCCCGCGCACGCCTCGCGGACACCGTAATCCGCGCACCGTTTGCAGGCCGCACCGGCTTTCGCAAGGTAAGCCTCGGCGGTCTCGTCAATCCGGGCACGGTGATCACGACGCTCGATGACAGCTCAATCATCAAACTCGAATTCACCGTTCCGCAAGCCTTCCTCAAGGATCTGTCGCCAGGCCTGGTGGTCGAGGCGCGGGCGGAAGGTCTCGGCGAGCGGACGTTCGCCGGCCGCATCAGCACTATCGACTCGCGTGTCGACCCGGTAACGCGAGCGATCGCCGTGCGCGCCGAGTTGCCGAACGCCGACGGGGCGCTGCGCCCGGGGCTGTTCATGGGCGTGCGACTGCGCGGCAAGCCGGTCGAGACGCTGATGATCCCCGAGGAGGCGCTGGTTCCCGAACAGGGTCGAGCCTTCGTTTTCGTGGTCGAGGACGGCAAGGCGCGGCAGCGTGAAGTACGCACCGGTGGCCGCGAACCCGGCAGCGTAGCCATCCTTGACGGTCTGCAGGGTTCCGAGCGGGTGATCGTCGAAGGTACGCAGCGCATCCGCGACGGCGGCAAGGTCGTCGCCGAGCCGCGCGCATGAGTCTCTCCGAGTTCTGCATCCGGCGGCCGGTCTTCGCGACCGTGCTCAGTCTGATGCTGGTGATCTTCGGTCTGGTGGCGCTCGAGCGGCTGCCACTGCGCGAATACCCCGACATCAACCGGCCGGTGGTCTCGATCACCACGATCTACCGCGGCGCCTCGGCAAACGTGGTCGAGAACAAGATCACCCAGGTCATCGAAGACCGCATCGCCGGCATCGAGGGCATCCTCAAGCTGGAGTCCGACAGCTCCGACGAACGCTCCAGCATCCGCGTCGAGTTCGATGTCACGCGCGACATCGACGACGCCGCCAACGATATCCGCGACCGCATCTCGCGAGTCGGCGGGCAGTTGCCGCCGGAAGCCGATCCGCCGCAGGTTGCCAAGTCCGATTCCAACGCGGAGTCGGTGATGTTCCTCAGTTTCAACTCCGACTCCATGACCCAGTTGGAGGTCACGGACTACGCCGAGCGTTACATCGTCGACCGGCTCTCGACGGTGCCCGGCGTGTCGCGCGCAGTTCCCTCCGGTGGCCGGCGTGCCGCGATGCGCATCTGGATCGATCGTCAGGCCCTGGCGGCGCGTGCGCTCACCGTCGGCGATATCGAATCGGCGTTGCGCCGTGAAAACGTGCAACTGCCAGCTGGCCGGCTGGAGTCCGAGCAGCGCGAGTTCTCGCTGCGAACCGAGGTCGGACTGGACACCGCCGAGGACTTCCGCAATCTGGTGATCGGTCGCGGTTCGGAGGGTCATCTGGTACGGCTCGGCGAGGTAGCCGACGTGCGTATCGCCGCCGAGAACGAGCGCACCATGATGCGTACCAACGGCCGCGTCGGCGTCGGCATCGGCATCGAGGCCAACTCCAAGGCCAACGTCCTCGACGTCGTGCATGGAGTACGCGCGGAAGTCGCACGGCTGCAGAAATCTCTGCCGAAGGGTGCCTCGCTGGTCGTCAACGTCGACAATGGCATCGCCATCGAAGCCGCGCTGCGCGAAGTGCTGATCGCGGTCATCTTCGCCTTCGTGTCGGTGCTCATCGTCATCTACGGCTTCCTCGGCACGCTGCGTACGACCATCATCCCGGCGGTAACGATCCCGGTATCGGTGATCGCCGCATTCGTCTTCGTCTACGCGCTCGACTACTCGCTCAACGTCATCACGCTGCTTGGCATCGTGCTCGCCATCGGTCTCGTGGTCGACGATTCGATCGTGGTGCTGGAGAACATCCACCGCCGCGCCGAGTTCGACGAACCACCGATGGTCGCCGCCATTCGCGGCAGCCGTGAGATCGGCTTCGCGGTGATCGCGACCACGCTGACGCTGGTGACGGTGTTCGTGCCGATTTCCTTCCTTCCGGGCGACAACGGACGGCTGTTCCGCGAGTTCGGGCTGACGCTGGCCGCAGCCGTGCTGTTCTCGGCGCTGGTCGCGCTCACCCTGACACCGATGATGGCCTCGCGTCTGCCGCCTGAGCGCGAGATGAAGCATGGCCGTTTCGCTGTCTGGGTCGAGCGCTTTTTCCGCAACTTGGCCGGCATCTATGAAGCGCGGCTGCGACAACTGATGCGCCGTCCGTGGCTGATCGTTGGCGGTGTGCTGGGACTCGGCTTCCTGGGTGCGCTCAGCTTCAAGGCGCTCCCCGAAGAATTTGCGCCGGCGGCCGACGCCGGCCGCGTCATGGTGACGCTGCAGGCGCCGGAAGGGGCGAGCTTCGAATACACCAGCGAGTACGGCCGCAAGCTCGAGGTGATCGCGCAGCGGGAAGTCGACGCCGGCGACGTCCGGCGTGTCACGCTGCGCGTGCCGGGCGGCTACGATGGCGCAGGGTCAGTGAATTCGGCCCGACTGATCCTCACGCTGGAAGACTGGAGCGATCGCAAGCGCTCGGCGCAGCAGATCGCCAAGTCCTTGCAGTCGCAGTTCGGCTCGCTGCCCGGCGTGCGTGTGAGTACGCTGGTGCCGGGTGGTCTGCGCGGCGGATGGGGCAAGCCGGTCGAGGCGGTACTCGGTGGTCCCGATTACGAAAGCCTCGCGGTCTGGTCGGAAAAGATCACCAAGCTCGCCGAGGAGAACCCGGGCTTCATTGGTGTCGACAACAGCTACAAGCCGCGCAAGCCGCAGATCCGCGTCGCCATCGACCGCGATCGCGCCGCCGACCTCGGGGTATCGCTGCAGACCGTGGGTCGCACGCTCGAAACCATGCTCGGCTCGCGCATCGTCACCACGTTCATCGATCGCGGCCGAGAGTACAACGTGGTGCTGCAGGGCCGCGCCGACGAACGCGCCACTACCACCGACCTCACCAATCTGATGGTGCGCTCGGATCGGACCGGCGAACTGGTCCCTCTCGCCAGCGTCGTGCGTCTCACCGAAACCGCGGGTGCGACCGAACTCAGCCGCTTCAACCGCCTGCGCTCGGTGGAAATCGGTACCGGTCTCGCCGAGGGTTACACCATGGGGCAGGCGGTCAAATGGTTCGAGGACATGGTCGCCCGCGAACTGCCGCCGGAGGCCACGCTGATGTGGGACGGCGACTCGGGCGACTACGTGCGCAGCGGCGGGCAGCTGTGGACCACGCTGCTGTTCGCGGTGATCATCGTTTTCCTGGTGCTCGCTGCGCAGTTCGAGAGTTTCGTGCACCCGGCGATCATCATGGTGACCGTGCCGCTCGCCCTGCTCGGCGCCGTGTTCGGGCTGCAACTGCATGGCATGAGCGTCAACATCTTCAGCCAGATCGCCGTGATCATGCTGATCGGCATCGCTGCCAAGAATGGCGTGCTGATCGTCGAGTTCGCCAACCAGTTGCGTGAGCGCGGCATCGAATTCCGCGAAGCGGTGGTGCAGGCCGCCGTGGTCCGCCTGCGGCCGGTGCTGATGACCAGTCTGTGTACGGCGTTCGGTGCCGTTCCCTTCCTGTTCGCAAGCGGTGCCGGCGCGGAGCAGCGCGAACCGATCGGCGTGGTGGTCTTCTACGGCACGCTGGTGTCGGTGTTCCTGACGCTGTTCGTGGTACCGGCGGTTTATTCGCTGGTGGCACGACGCACGCGCTCGAGTGGCTACACCACGCGGCTCGTCGATCGACTGCTCGGCAATACGCCTGCGGACTCAGGCCAGGCGCAGACCTGACCGCCGGTCAAAGCACCGGGTTCGGCAGCGCGTGGAAGGCGTGCCGCAGACTCTCGCCCCAGCCGCTGCGGATCATGCGGAAATAATCGTCATCGGCACCGATGCTGCGATGCGAGAGCACGCGCAGCGCATCGCGCTTGAGGCAGAGCAGATCCAGCGGCGGACCCACCGACAGGTTGGAGCGGATGGTGGAGTCCATCGAGATGAGCGCGCACTTGGTGGCTTCGGCGATGCTCGAGGATCGCGTGATCACCCGGTCGATGATCGGCTTGCCGTACTTCGCCTCGCCGATCTGGAAATACGGCGTATCAATGCTGGCCTCGATGAAATTGCCGGCAGCGTAGAGGTTGAACAGCCGCGGTGCCTCGCCGCGGATCTGGCCGCCGAGGATGAACGAAGCGTTGAACTCGATGCCGTGGTCCTTGAAGGCCTCGGCATCGCGGCGGTGCACGCCGCGCAGCGCATCGCCGACCAGCTGCGCGGCGTCGAACATGGACTCGACGCTATAGACACTGCGCCGATCGGCATGCACTGCATCCTCATGCAGCGCGTGCACCACCGCCTGCGACACCGCGAGGTTGCCGGCCGTCAGCAGTACCAGCACGCGGTCGCCCGGACGCTCGAACACGTGCATCTTGCGGAAGGTGTTGATCTGGTCGACGCCCGCATTGGTGCGCGAGTCGGAAAGAAAAACCATGCCGGTGTCGAGCAGGGTCGCAACGCAGTAGGTCATGGCTGATTCTACTGCTGTGCGGCGTGCTGCTGCAGCAGGCGCGGACGCGGCGTCGCAGCCCGGCGCAGCGGTCCGTCTCCCGACACCTCGACCTTCGCGCTCATGGTTTCAGCGCCACCACCACGCCGCACGCCGCGCACCGGACAGGCATCGAGATAATCGCGACCGACAGCGAGACGGCAGTGCTGCAGCCCGCCCGGCACGCCATTGGTGACGTCGATCGCGAACCAGCGGTCGTGGCGCGCGAGCCAGACATCCACCCAGGCGTGGCTGGCAATGTGATCGTCGCCCGCGGCAAGCAGATAGCCGCTGACGTAGCGGGCGGGCACACCGAGCGCCCGGCAACAGGCAATCATCACGTGCGCGTAGTCCTGGCATACACCACGGCGCAGCGCGAATGACCGGGCCGCCGTATCGGACACCTCGGTGACGCCGGGGACATACTCCATCGCCTCGCGTATCGCCAGCGCTAACGCCATGGCCTCGTCGCGCCCGGGCTCGGGGTGACCATGATCGATGGCGAACGCCTGCAGGGCGTCATCGGTGCCGGTCAATGCGGTGGCTGGCGCATAGACCAGCGGCGAGAGCCGACCGCGGTTCGACGGCGCCGCATCGGCGACATCCTCGGTCTCTACCGTGCCAGCGACGAGGATGTGGATCTCGTCATGCGGTTCGTCGAGGGTGAGCAGATGCATCAGGTTGCCGTGGGCGTCCTGTTGCTGCGACTGGCGCCCGGGCGCGGTAAGGCTCCAGGAGAGTACGCGTTGCCCGGCCTCCGTGCGCGGCGTCAGCCGCAGGCTCTGCACGCTGTGCTTGACCGGCCGATCGTAGCGGTAGAGCGTCTCGTGGCGAATGTGCAGCAGCATGCTTACCCCGTGGCGTCGGAAACGAGGAAGTCACTGGCGATGCGCGCGCCGAGATCGCCGGTGCGCTGCAGGAAGTCGCTGAGATAGCGGCGCAGTCCAGCCGCCAGCGCGTCGTCGATGCGCCCGTACTGCAAGCTGGCATGGATCTCGCCAGCCCGGCGCAAGGTCTCGGCGGAGCGTTCATTGGCGACCTTGGTGAGCACCTGATGCACCCGGCTCATGCAATGACGCAGCGAACGCGGCATGCCCTCGCGCAGGATCAACAGCTCGGCCACCCTGCGCGGCGTGATCAGATCGCGATAGACCTTGCGATAGATCTCGAACGCCGACACCGAACGCAGCAATGCACTCCACTCGTAGTAATCGCCGGCATCGTCGCTGTTGGCCGCGTCGGCGGCCAGCATCTCGAAACGCGCATCGAGGATACGGGCAGTGTTGTCGGCGCGCTCAAGGTAGGTACCGAGCCAGGTGAAGTCGAGCGCATCGTCATGCAGCATGGTGCCCTGGATGACGCCGCGCGCCAGGTGCGAGCGGAACTTGACCCATTCGAAGAAATTGGCGAGCGCCTGCGCCGACACCGCATCGCGACGGAAGCCACGGATCTCAAGCCAGGTGGAGTTCAGCGTCTCCCAGGTCTCCGAGGTGAGCGTGCCGCGTACCGCGTGGGCGTTCTCGCGTGCGCGATCGAGGCACTGTTCGATGCTGCCGGCATTGCTGTGTTCGAAGCAGATCCAGTCGATGGCAGCCGACTGGTTCACTTCGCCGCGCGCGGCGAGGAAGGGTTCCAGCTGACCGACCGTGGCGAGCGTCGAGGTCCAGCGGTGCCGGACCACCTCCTCTTCCTGACGCAGCAAGGTCATGCGGCAGTTGACGTCGAGCATGCGCGCAAGGTTTTCCGCGCGCTCGGTGTACCGCGCCATCCAGTAAAGATGGTCGGCCGTGCGACTCAGCACGCCAGCACCCAGGTGTCCTTGGTGCCGCCACCCTGCGAAGAATTCACCACCAGCGACCCTTCGCGCAGCGCCACCCGGGTGAGCCCGCCGGGAACCATCACCACATCGCGGCCGGAGAGCACGAAGGGACGCAAGTCCACGTGGCGCGGCGCGAGCCCGCTGTCGACGAATGTCGGACAGGCGGAGAGCGCGAGCGTCGGCTGGGCAATGTAGCGTGCGGGATCGGCGATGATGCGCTCGCGGAAAGCATCGATCTCGGCCCGCGAGGCCCGCGGCCCGATCAGCATGCCGTAGCCGCCGGCGCCATGGACTTCCTTGACCACGAGTTCGTCAAGGTGATCGAGGACATGGGCGAGATCCTCGGGCCGGCGCAGGATCCACGTCGGCACGTTGGCGAGCAACGGCTCCTCGCCGAGGTAGAAGCGGATCATGTCCGGCACGTACGGGTAGGTCGACTTGTCGTCCGCGATCCCCGTGCCGACGGCGTTGGAGATGGTGACCCGGCCGGCCCGGTAGGCCGTAAGCAGACCGGGCACACCGAGCATGGAGTCGGGCCGGAAAGCCAGCGGATCAATGAAATCGTCGTCGATGCGCCGATAGATGACATCCACGCGCCGCGGGCCCTGCGTGGTGCGCATGTAGACGATCTCGTCGTCGACGAAAAGGTCCTGGCCTTCGACGAGCTCGATACCCATCTGTTGCGCGAGGAAGGCATGTTCGAAATAGGCGCTGTTGAAGGCGCCGGGCGTGAGCAGGACTACCGTGGGATCACGCACCCCGGCAGGCGCGACGCTGCGCAGCGTCTCGAGCAGCAGGTCGGGGTAGTGCTCGACCGGCGCCACGCTGTAGCGGGCGAACAGTTCGGGGAAAAGCCGCATCATCGCCTTGCGGTCCTCGAGCATGTAGGACACGCCGGACGGCACGCGCAGGTTGTCTTCGAGGACGTAGTACTCGCCGGCGCCGGCACGGACGAGATCGATGCCGGCGATATGCGCATAGACGTCCATCGGCACGTCGATGCCCTGCATCTCGGGCCGGTACTGGACGTTGCAGAGCACCTGCGCCGCCGGAATGCGCCCGGCGCGCAGGATTTCCTGATCATGGTAGACATCGTGCAGAAAGGCATTAAGCGCGGTCACCCGCTGGCGCAGGCCGCGCTGCAGGAAATCCCACTCCGCCGCCGGGATGATGCGCGGGACGATGTCGAAGGGGATCAGGCGCTCGGTGCCGGTCTCGTCGCCGTACACCGCAAAGGTGATTCCGGCGCGCCGGAACAGCAGGTCAGCCTCGGCAAGCTTCTCGCGGATACGCTCGGCTGGCGTCGCCGCCAGCCACTCGGAGTAGGGCCGGTAATGCGCGCGGACGGACGAGCCCTCCGCGATCATTTCATTGAAGATCCCGCCCTGCGCCATCACCCCCTCCCGTTGTTCGTCACTGCCTGTGGATCACCAGATCTTGCCGCCTATGTAGCGGCCGGCGGCCGGCACATGCGGGAAGTACTCCACCGAGGCGAACACGCCATGCTTCACGTAAGGATCGTTTTCGATGATCTCCCGCGCCCGCGCGAGGCTGCGGGTATGCAGACAGTAAAGACTGCCCACCGGGGTGTCGCCGCCATTGTCAAAGAGCGGACCGGCCACGTTGAGCTCGTCCATCACCGTCTCGATGTAGGCGAGGTGCTCGGCCGTATGCGCGGCGCGCATCGCCGCACCGTTGGGACCATCACGACAGATCACGACGAAGGCGGTCTTTTCGGTTCTGGTCGACATGGCGGGCTGCTCCTGAACGGGAGGGGGAGGAATTCAGGATAACAGCCCGCCAGCCGCAAAGTCCGCCTCAGGCGGCCAAGCCTACCT
The DNA here is from genome assembly GCA_964541625.1 of uncultured Acidibacter sp. Lineage (GTDB taxonomy): Bacteria > Pseudomonadota > Gammaproteobacteria > Steroidobacterales > Steroidobacteraceae > UBA964. The sequence continues at coordinate 37,467 of CAZIRD010000009.1, read as the reverse complement.
CCGCCGCCGCCGGCTGCTGCTCGAGCACCCGGGCCACCGCATGGATCACCGCCGCGATCCGCACCGCGCTCTGGATGGCCTCGCGGCCGACCTCGTGCTTGCGCAGTAGTTTCTCGTGCGACTCGATGCACAGGCCGCAGCCGTTCACCGCCGAGACCGCCAGCGAGTACAGCTCGAAGTCGAGCCGGTCGATGCCGGGGTTCGCCATGACATTCATGCGCAGGCGCGCCGGCATGGACTGGTAGTCCGCATCGCCGACGAGGTGCACGAAGCGGTAGTACACGTTGTTCATGCCCATGATCGCCGCGGCCGCGCGAGCGCCGTTGATTCCGGTCTCGTCGAGCTCGGCGCGCGCCGCCGCCTCGACCGCCTGTGCAAGCGGCGGATGGCGGGAGGCGAGCGCGCTGGCGAGCGCCGTGCCCCATACCTGTGCCGCCGTGAGCCCGGGTGCACCCTGCACGGTCAGCACCGAGCCGAGGTTGAGCTTCAGGTCGCGGGCGTAGTCGGGGATCGAGTCCCGCAGGCGTTCGAGCGCGCTCATGTTCAGGCCGCCTTCAGGGTGTCTTCACCCTTCTGCCAGTTGCAGGGGCAAAGTTCATCGGTCTGCAGCGCATCGAGCACGCGCAGCACTTCCTCGGGTGAGCGACCGACATTGAGGTCGGTGACGTAGACGAAGCGGATGACGCCCTGCGGGTCGATGATGTAGGTCGCACGCTGCGCTACGCCGGCCTTCTCGTCGATGATGCCGAGCGCAGCCGAGAGTTCGCGCTTGATGTCGGCGAGCATCGGGAACGGCAGGTCCTTCAGCTCGGACTTGCTGCTGCGCCAGGCGAGATGCACGAACTCACTGTCGGTGCTCACGCCGTAGACCTGCGTATCACGCGCCGCGAATTCCTTGTTGAGCTTGCCGAAAGCGGCGATCTCGGTCGGGCAGACGAAGGTGAAGTCCTTCGGCCAGAAGAAGACGATCTGCCACTTGCCCGCAGCGCTGTCGTTGCTGAAGGGCTGGAATGCGGTCTTGATGTCGTTGCTCACCACGCCGGTGAGGGAGAAGCGGGGAAACTGCTGGCCGATGCCGATCATGTGAATCACTCCAGTTGGGGTTGTCGATGGCGCGCATGCTGCAGCCGTCGCCCTCGACAATCCAATCGATTGATGTGATGATTTCGATAGACGTCCTTTATCGACGTACAGGGTTGTTCCAGTGCCCGGACAAGGAGCGTCCAGTGGTCGCCGACATCAAGCTCAAAGACCTTCGCTACCTGCTCGCCGTGGCCGACACCGGCCACTTCGGTCGGGCAGCCGAGCGCTGCTTCGTCAGCCAGCCGACGCTGTCGGCGCAACTGAAAAAACTCGAGGACTATCTCGGCGTACCGCTGGTCGAGCGCCAGCCGCGCAAGGCCCTGCTGACGCCGGCAGGCGCGGAAATCGTCGCGCGCGCCCGGCGCATCGTCGAGGCCAGCGACGAAGTGGTCGCCATCGCGCAAGCGCATCGCGATCCGCTTGCTGGCCGGCTGCGCGTCGCCTTCCTGCCGACCATCGGACCTTATCTCCTGCCCGTCGTAGCGCCGAAACTGCGTCGCGAACTGCCGCGCCTCGAACTCATGCTCTACGAATACCAGACGGCGACAATGCTCGAACGGCTGCGCGCCGGTGACATCGACATGGGCATACTCGCGTTGCCGGTCGACATGGACGGGCTTGCCTCCAAGCCGCTGTACGACGAGCCGTTCGTGGTCGCTGCGCCGGCCGCGCATCCACTGGCCGCGCACAAGCAGATCAAACTCGCCGACCTGCAGGGCGCAACGCTGCTGCTGCTCGAGGATGGTCACTGCCTGCGCGATCAGGCGCTGGACGTCTGCAACCGCATCGATATCCACGAAAAACAGGACTTCCGCGCCACCAGTATCGAGACCCTGCGGCAGATGGTCGCGGCCGGTGCCGGCCTGACGCTGATGCCGGAACTCGCCACGCGCGGCAGTCATGCGGCGCCGCGCGGGCTCGTGTTCCGGCCGTTCGCACGCCCGGTGCCGACGCGACGGATCGGCGCCGTGTGGCGGCGCAGTTCGCCGCGGATCGCGGCCATCAATGCGGCCGCCGGCGTGATCGCCGAACACGCCCTGCACGATCGCGGCGCAGGCCGAGGCTCGCCATGAGTGCCACACTGCTCTGGCTGCGCCAGGATCTGCGCCTAGCCGATCATCCCGCCCTGCATGCCGCGGTCAGCCGCGGCGAACCCGTGATCCCGGTATTTCTTTGGAGCCCGGGAGAAGAAGGCGAATGGGCGCCTGGGGCGGCCTCGCGCTGGTGGCTGCACCAGTCGCTGACCTCGCTCGCCGCAGGTCTTGCCAAGGCGGGCTCGCGACTCGTCATCCGCGAGGTCGATGACTCGCTGGCTGCACTGCGCGCACTGGTGCGCGAAAGCGGCGCGAGCGCCGTGTACTGGAGCCGTCGCTACGAGCCGCAGGTCACTGCACGCGACCGTCTCATCAAGGAAGCGCTGCGCAACGACGGCTGCGAAGTGCGCAGTTTCAACGCTGCGCTGCTGATCGAACCCTGGGATGTACAAAATCTCAGCGGCAAGCCCTTCCAGGTGTTCACACCGTTCTGGCGCAAGGTGTCGGCGGGCCTGGAGCCGCCAACCCCGCTGCCGGCGCCGAAGCGCATTCCGCCACCGGCTCGCTGGCCGGCGTCGGCGTCGCTGGACTCGCTCGGCCTGCTGCCGCGCATCGTCTGGTATGAGGGCATGGCGAACAGCTGGCAGCCCGGCGAGCGCGGCGCCGGCAAGCGCCTCGAAGAATTTCTGGAAGGCCCGGTGCAACGCTATGGTGAGGCACGCAACCTGCCGGCCGAGGCGGGTACTTCGCGGCTTTCGCCGCATCTGCACTTTGGCGAAATCTCGCCGCGGCAGGTCTGGCATGCGGCGCCGAAATGGCGCGGCAGCCAGTTCATGGCGGAGATCGGCTGGCGCGAGTTCGCCCACCACCTGCTGCACCATTTTCCACGTACCACCAACGAACCGCTGCGCGCCGACTTCGCCCGTTTCCCCTGGCGCGAAGATCAGCGCGAACTGCAGGCATGGCAGCGCGGACGCACCGGCATTCCAATGGTCGATGCCGGCATGCGCGAATTGTGGGCGACGGGCTGGATGCACAACCGCGTGCGCATGGTGGTGGCATCGTTCCTGGTCAAGAACCTGCGCATGCACTGGCTGCATGGCGCGCGCTGGTTCTGGGACACGCTGGTCGACGCCGATCTCGCCAGCAACACGCTCGGCTGGCAATGGGCGGCCGGCTGCGGCGCAGATGCCGCACCCTATTTCCGCGTCTTCAACCCGCAGAGCCAGGCCGAGAAGTTCGATCCGCAGGGCGAGTACCTGCGGCGCTGGCTGCCGGAGTTGTCGGGTCGTGGCGGCACGGCCTATCCGCCGCCCATCGTCGACCTGAAGGCCTCGCGGGAAGCGGCGCTCGCCGCCTTCAAGACTTTGCGCGAAACTTGAGCGCCGACATCACTGCAGAGGTCGATCATGGTCAAGCACATCGTCATGTGGCGGCTACGCGAAGGCAGCGCCAAAGGCAGCGATGCCGCGCACATCAAGGCGCTGCTCGAGGGACTCGCCGGACGCATCCCCGGGCTGCTGCACATCGAGGTCGGCATCAACTTCATTGAAGATGCCAACGCCGCCGACGTGGTTCTCTACAGCGAATTCGCGGATCGTGCGGCGCTGGAGGGCTACCAGTCGCATCCGCTGCACCTTGAGGTGGTGCCGCAGGTGAAAGCGCTCGCCGTCGATCGACGCTCGGCCGACTACTTCACCTGAGCCACCCTCACCTGAGCCACCCTGCACGGCCTCGCGGAGCGCGGCAAGGCGCGACCTGCCGCGCCGAGTCTGATCAGGCCAGCGCGTCGATGATCAGCCGCCGCTGCCGGGCATCCGGCAGTCGACCGCGACCGGCGGCGACGTTGTCCTCGAGGTTGCGCAGTTTGCCGGTGGCAGGGATCACGCAGGTCACGGCCGGGTGGGCGATCACGAACTTGAGCAGCATTTGCGCCCAGCTCGTGCAGTCGAACTCCGCGGCCCAGGCGGGCAACGCACGATCCTTGAGTCGCGCGAATATCCTGCCGTCATCGAAGGCGCGGTTGATGATCACCGCCACGCCGCGATCCGCGCATAGCGGCAGCAGGCGCTGTTCCGCCGCGGTGGTGGTGGCCGAGTAATTGAACTGCACGAAATCGAGAGGCTCGCGCTCGATGATCTCGGCCAGTCGCGCATGCGACTCGACGGTGTAATGGGTGATGCCGAGGTAGCGGATCCGCCCCTCCTCCTTCCAGCGACGCAGGGTACGCAGGTGCAGATCGAGATCGAGCAGGTTGTGCACTTGCATGAGATCCACGCGGCTGCGACGCAACTGCTGCATCGAGCGCGTCATTTGCAGCACACCCTCGCGCTCGCCGCGCGTCCACACCTTGGTGGCGAGGAAGGCACGCGCCTGCATGTCGGCGGTGAGCAGGTCGCCGAGCACGCTTTCCGCGGAGGAGTACATCGGCGAGGTGTCGATGAGCGCGGCTCCGCCCTCAAAGAAACCGCGCAGTACCGCGGTGAGTGGCTGGCGCTCGCGCGCATCGCTGCCGACCTCGAACGGACCGGAAGTACCGAGCCCGATGACCGGCAGCCACTCGCCCGAGGAGGGAATGCGGCGCCGGATCAGCCCGCCCACCACGCCGGCGGGATCACCGTCCGCCTCACCGGCCACCGCGCGACCCGCCACCACCGCGAGCGCCGCGGCGCCGCCGAGGAAGCCCCGCCGGTCGAGGTCAGATGAGCGCCGCATCGACATCGAGCACGCTCGCGCCACCGTCGATCACGGTACGCGACAAGGCGGAAGCCTGCGGCAACAGGTGGGTGGCGTAGAACCGCGCCACAGCAATCTTGCCGCGCAGGAAATCGACATCGCTCGCCCCGGCGGCCAGCTTGGTCGCGGCGATGGCGGCGGACTTGGCCAGCATCCAGCCGCCGAGCGCGTAGCCCGCAAGTCGCAGCAGCGGCACGGAGATCGCGAGCGCACGCTCCGGCGACTGCGCCGTTGCACCGAGCACGTGCTGCACGGCGAGTTCCAGCGCATCGAGTGCAACGAGCGCCGCGGTGCGTACCGCATCGACCGCGGTATCCGCCGACGACAAGTCGGCGAGTTCGCGCCGCGCATCGGCGAGCAGCGAAGCCATGGCGGCGCCGCGATCGCGAGCCAACTTGCGGCCGACGAGATCATTGGACTGGATGCCGGTGGTGCCTTCGTAGATGGTGGTGATGCGCACATCGCGATAAGGCTGCGCCGCACCAGTCTCCTCGATGAAGCCCATGCCGCCGTGGATCTGTACCCCGGTCGAGGCGATTTCGATGCCCGCCTCGGTACTGCAGCCCTTGACCACCGGGATGAGCAGATCGCCGCGCGCGCGCGCAGCGGTCCTGACCGCCGGATCAGGATGCCGGCTGCCGAGATCGAGTTGATAGGCAGCGTACAGCGCCACCGCGCGCAGCGCCTCGATCTGCGAGCGCATGCCGAGCAGCATCCGCTTGACGTCAGGGTGGTGGATGATCGGCGCCGCGCCGGACACCGCCGCCGGCGGCTTGCCCTGCACGCGCGTACGCGCCCAGTCCACCGCCTGCTGGAACGCACGCTCGGCGACCGCATAGCCCTCGAGACCGACGGAAAGGCGCGCGGCATTCATCATCACGAACATGTACTCGAGGCCGCGACCCGCTTCGCCAACGAGATAGCCCGTGGCGCCCTCGCCGCGCTGACCGTAGGACATCACACAGGTAGGGCTGCCATGGATGCCGAGCTTGTGCTCGATGGACAGGCACTGCAGGTCGTTGCCGGCGCCGAGTGAACCGTCGTCATTCACCAGCACCTTGGGCACGATGAACATCGAGATGCCCTTGACGCCCGGTGGTGCACCGTCGATGCGCGCCAGCACGAGGTGGATGATGTTCGGCGCGAGATCATGATCGCCGTAGGTGATGAAGATCTTCTGGCCGAAGAGGCGATAGTGATCGCCCGCTGGCACGGCACGCGTGCGGATTGCGGCGAGATCGGAACCCGCCTGGGGCTCGGTCAGGTTCATCGTGCCGGTCCACTCGCCGCTGACCATTTTCGCCAGGTACTGGGCTTGCTGCCGCGCAGTGCCGAAATGTTCCAGCGCCTCCACGGCGCCCTGGGTCAGCATCGGACAGAGCTTGAAAGACAGGTTCGCAGCCGCCCACATTTCTTCGACGGCGGTGCCGATGACGGTCGGCATGCCCTGCCCGCCGTGCTCCACCGGCGCCCGCAGACCCGCCCAACCGCCATCGACGTATTGGCGGTAAGCGGCCTTGAAACCCTGCGGCGTGATCACACCCTCGGCGCTCCAGCGCGCACCTTCGCGATCGGCACTCTTGTACAGCGGGTCGAGGACGTTGGCGGCAAACTTGGCCGCTTCCTCGAGGATGGCGTCGGCGACCTCGGGCGAGTAGTCGCCGTAAGCGGGGCAGGCCTGCAGCATGGACTCATCGAGCAACTCGTGGATGACGAACTGCAGGTCTTTCAGCGGGGCGCGGTACATGCGGATCCTTGGCTCCGGCGTCGGCGCGGAGGCAGAGTGGCGGGGGGACGCCGAATCTTAACCCGCCAGTGCGGGAACGAGGTTGGCGGCGAGGAAGTCGACGAAGGCCTTGACGCGTTCGTCCGCCGCCAACCGACCCGGGAACACGGCGCAGAGCGGGGCCTGCTCAGGAGGGCGCCAGTCGGGCAGGACACGCTTCAGACGCTGCGCCGCGAGGCCCTGCCGGCAGAGGAACTCCGGCAGCAGTCCGATGCCGAGCCCGGCCGCCACAGCCGAGTGCAGCAGGGCCGGGTCATTGACCGCGAGCTTGGGCCGCAGGCTGATCTCCTCGCGCCGCTGACCGTGGACGAGACGCAGAACGTAACTCGAGCCGGCCGGCGTCTCCGGCGTCAGCAGATCGAAGCGGGCGAGATCGGCGGGGGTCCCCGGCTCGCCGGCTTTCTGCAGGTACGCCGGCGTCGCGCAGAGTATGGCGGGCGGTGCACCCAGCACCCTCGATACCTGTTCGCTGTCCGTCCCGGTGCCCAGGCGGATCACGAGATCGTGCGCGCCGTCGGCACCCCCCTCGCCCTGAACGGCGGTGACATCACCCAGTTCGACGTCCAGCGGGATCTGTGGATAGCGTTCGAGGAAGCGCGGCACGAGTGGCGCAAGCAGCACCCGACCGAAGCTGGCTTCGGCCAGCACCCTGAGTGGCCCGCTACGCGCCTCGATCAGTTCGCCGGCGAGCCGGCGCACATCCTCGGCGGCATGCAGCAGCGCGCGGCAGCCCGGCAGCAGCCGCTCGCCCGCCGGGGTGAGCCGCAGGCGCCGGGTCGTGCGGGTCATGAGTGGCACGCCGAGTTCGCGCTCCAGTTCGGCGATCGCCCGACTCACCGCCGCCTTGGGAACGCCGAGGGCCCGCGCCGCAGCCGAGAAGCCGTTCAGGTCAATGACTTTGGCAAAGGTCGCCATGTGGGCGGGAGACCAGAACTGCGACACCAGTGATACTCCGAGGCACCGATAGGCGGTTATTGTTTCTGGAAAGAATCAAATCTGCAATCGGGGCATGGTCGACGCCTGTGCTGTTTGGGTACCATCGCGACCTTCGTTGAAGTTCGCAGAACGCCCTGTCCGAGCGGATGAGTCCCGCAAAGATCCCACCTCAGGAGGTCATCCATGCCTTGTCCTTCGTACCGCCCCGAGCGCCGTATCGCCGCCCGTCCTGTCGGGCTGCTGGCCGGGCTGCTGCTGACCGCCGTCACCGCGCCGTCGGCGCTGGCCACCGACGACCTGCTCGGCCCCGCCGCCACCCGCGAGGGCGAGGAGGCCCTGGTCTGGAGCGCGAAGATGACCTGCGGCACCACCGAGGCCGGCGTCCCCCGCTACGGGGTCTGGGAGGGGAAACTCTACAGCCGCGCGCCGGGCGAGAAGGACCGGCACCTGTTCAATGTCATCGGCATCAACACCCGCCAGTGCGAACGCCACACTGACCCCGTTCGTGGCAACGGCTTCCGCAGCGTCTCGCGCGAGATCATGGTCTACCTCGATCCGCGCACCGGCGAGATCATCGATCGCTGGCAGAACCCCTGGACTGGCGAGATGGTCGAGGTCATCCACGTGGCCAACGATCCGGTGAACATGCGCCAGCCGCGCTTCGCGCGCGAGGCCGACGGCAAGCCGATCCGCGTCACGCTGCGCCAGTACGACGACACCTTGGTCAGCTCGCGCGAGGTCCCGCTGTTCTACGAAAACCCGCTAGGCGGCGCCTATCAGGAGTACGTCGGCGGTACCTACCATGCGATGGAGATCTTCAACGACTACTACCGCACGGCCGATTTCACCGACACGAAGCGGGTCCGCATCGGCGAGTCGCGGATCTCCTGGCAGCGCATCTCGAGCTGGCTGCCGTGGATGAAGATGCGCGATCGCCCCGGCATCATGATCTTCAACGCCACCGGCTACTCCAGCTTCGAGAAGTCGCGTATCCCGCCGCGCCTCATGCAGGTACTCACCAGCCGCTATCCAGAGTACCTCTCGCCGCCCGCGCTCGGCGACACGCGCGAGAACGCGACCACCTGGACGGTCACGAAGAAATGGATCGATGCCCGTCGCTCTGCCCCGTCCACCGCCAGCAAGGAGACCCACTGATGTCCCTCAGCATCCATGCCGCCACCGTCGAACTGTTCGTGCCGATGCTCGGCAACCTCGCCAACATGCTTGCCAAGGCCAAGGCCCACGCCGAAGCGAAAAAGCTCGATGCGGGTGTACTCGAGGGCTTGCGTCTCGCCCCCGACATGTTCGCGCTGCGACGGCAGGTACAGCTTGCCACCGACTTCGCCAAGAACAGCACGGCCCGCCTCGCCGCAATCGACGCGCCGAAGTTTCCGGACGAGGAACAAACCCTCGAGGAACTCATCGGCCGCATCCACAAGACCATCGAGTGGCTGAAGACCATCACGCCGGCGCAGCTGGAAGGCGCGGAAACACGGCACATCGTGCTGCCACTGCGTACCCGTACGCTGGAAATGGACGGCATGCCGTTCATCCAGCGCTGGACACTGCCGAACTTCTATTTCCACGTCACCACTACCTACGCACTGCTGCGTCAGGCAGGCATCGAAGTGGGGAAGCAGGACTTCCTCGGCGGAGTCTGAGGCGATGTCCGCGCTGCCCCGGCGATCACTCGGCACGCAGGGACTCCGTGTCTCGGCGATCGGTCTCGGCACCATGGGCATGTCGGGCATGGCCGGCATGCCGCAGATGTACGGCCCGGCCGACGAGGCCGAGAGCATCGCCACCATCCACCGCGCCCTCGAGATCGGCATCGATTTCTTCGATACCGCCGAAGTCTACGGGCCGTTCAGCAACGAGAGCCTGCTCGGCAAGGCGCTCGCCGGGCGACGCGGGGAAGCCATCATCGCCACCAAGTTCGGCTTTGCGTTCGGCGCCGATGGCCGGATCGCCGGGGTCGACGGGCGGCCGGAGAACGTGCAGCGCGCCATCGACGGATCGCTGCAACGTCTGGGCACCGACTACATCGACCTCTGGTACCAGCACCGCCGCGACCGCAGCGTACCGATCGAAGAGACGGTCGGCGCGATGGCCGAACAGGTCAGGGCCGGCAAGGTTCGCTACCTCGGCCTGTCGGAAGTCGGCGTCGACACCTTGCGCCGGGCGCATGCGGTACACCCGATCAGCGCGCTGCAGAGCGAGTACTCGCTGTGGGAGCGCAATATCGAGGAACGCGGCGCAGACGGCTCACCGGGCGTGCTCGACACCTGTCGCGAACTCGGCATCGGCGTTGTGCCCTACAGCCCGCTCGGTCGCGGTTTCCTCGGCGGCGCCCTGCCGGATACCGCGCAGCTGCCCGCAGGCGACTACCGGCGGCTCGATCCGCGGTTTCAGGGCGAGAACTACGCCCGCAACCGCTCACTGCTGGTCGCCGTCGAGGCGATGGCGGCACGGCATGCCGCGAGCCCGGCGCAGGTCGCGCTGGCCTGGCTGCTGCAGCGTGGCGCCGACATCGTGCCGATTCCGGGCACCAAGCGACGCCGCTATCTCGAGGACAATGCCGCGGCCGCCGGACTGCGGCTCTCGACCGCGGATCTCGCGGAACTCGACGCGCTCGGCACCGCCAGCGGCCCGCGCTACTCCGAGCGCGGCATGGCGATGATCGATCGTTGAGGGCGGTTGTCTTTGCACGCCCTGAGTCGGCATCATTGCGCATCATGACCAGCCAAGCTGCGTGCCCATGAAGGCGGTTCTGCTTGCCGGCGGGCTGGGGACCCGGATTTCCGAGGAAACCCACCTCAAACCCAAGCCGATGATCGAAATCGGCGGGCGGCCGATCCTCTGGCACATCCTCAAGCTGTATTCGGCCCACGGCATCAACGACTTCATCATCTGCTGCGGTTACAAGGGCTACGTCATCAAGGAGTACTTTGCCAACTACTTCCTGCACATGTCGGATGTAACCATCGACCTCAGCAACAACCGCATGATGGTTCATCAAAGAAAAGTCGAGCCCTGGCAGGTGACGTTGGTAGATACCGGTGAATCGACCCTGACCGGTGGCCGCCTGAAGCGCGTCGCGGAACATCTGCGGGGCGAAGATGCGTTCTGTTTCACCTACGGCGACGGCCTGAGCGACGTCGACATTAGCGCACTGGTGCGCTTCCACCGCGAGCATGGCCGGCTCGCCACGCTCACGGCGGTGAGTCCGCCGGGCCGCTACGGCGCCATCGATCGCCATGGCGAAGAGGTGCGCGCATTCACTGAAAAGCCGCGCGGCGACGGTGGTCGCATCAACGGCGGATTCTTCGTGCTCTCGCCGCGGGTAATCGACCTGATCGACGGCGACCAGACCTCATGGGAAGGTGCCCCGCTCGAGACCCTGGCGCGTCGCGGCGAACTCATGGCCTACGACCACGATGGCTTCTGGCAGGCCATGGACACGCTACGTGACAAAAACACCCTCGAGGATCTCTGGCAGCGCGGAGCCGCGCCCTGGAAATGCTGGGCATGATGGCCTTTGGCGGGAGTTACGCCGGCCGCCGAGTACTCATCACCGGACACACCGGATTCAAGGGCAGCTGGCTGGCACTGTGGCTGCATCAGATGGGCGCCGTGGTCAGCGGTGTCGCGCTTGATCCGCCCACCGATCCGAGCCATTGGCAGCTGTTGGGGCTGCCCATCGCCGATCATCGTATCGACGTGCGTGACCTTGCGGCGGTGCGCCGCGTGTTCGAAGCGACCCGACCGGAAGTGGTGTTCCATCTTGCGGCGCAACCGCTCGTCCGCCGATCCTACGCCGATCCCGTCGAGACCTGGTCCAGCAATGTGCTCGGCACCGTACACGTCATGGAGGCCTGCAGATCTATTGCCGACCTGCGCGCCGTGGTCGTGGTCACCACCGACAAGTGCTACGAGAACCGCGAGTGGCCTTGGGGATACCGCGAGACGGATCGTCTCGGCGGGCACGACCCCTACAGCGCCTCGAAGGCCGGCAGCGAACTCGTCGTCGCGAGCTATCGGCGCGCGTTGCTCACGGGGCCCGATGCCCCGCTCATCGCCACGGCTCGAGCAGGCAACGTCATCGGCGGCGGCGACTGGTCGATGGATCGACTCATCCCCGACCTCATGCGGGCAGTGCAATCCGGCCAGTCGCTCGAGATCCGTTCGCCGCGCGCGACGCGTCCCTGGCAGCATGTGCTCGATTGCCTCGGTGGCTACCTGCTGCTGGGACAGCGCTTGCTCGCCGGCGACGCAGGTTGTGCCGATGCCTGGAACTTTGGCCCGGACCAGACCGGCGAGCGCAGCGTCGAAGAGATTCTCACGCAGTTCCGCACTGAATGGCCGGCCTGCCGCTGGCATGTCGGCAGCCAACCGCAGCCCCACGAGGCGGGGCTGCTGAAGCTCGATTGCTCGAAAGCCCGTACCGACCTCGGCTGGCGCCCGGTGTGGAGCATCGACACCGCGATCTCGCGGACTGCGAGCTGGTACGCGAGCTGGCTCGGACAACAACGCGTCGACAGTCTCCAGGACCTGCACGCCTTCGTCGCCGATGCGGCCTCGTCGGGCCTCGACTGGGCGCGCGAGTGATCATTCTCGATACGCCACTCGGCGGACTGCACACCGTGCGCAGCGAGTCCCGGGTGGATCTGCGTGGCGCTTTTACGCGGCTGTTCTGTGATCAGGAAATGTCGTCGCTGCTCGGCACGCGGCACGTCGTGCAGATCAATCATTCTGTGACCCGGCGACGCGGGGCAGTGCGTGGATTGCACTTCCAGCGCGCTCCCTGGGCCGAAATGAAATTCGTACGCTGTCTTGCCGGCAAGGTGTGGGATGTCGCTGTCGATCTGCGTGCCGACTCGCCAACCTTCCTGCGTTGGCATGCCGAAGAGCTGTCACCGGAAGCGGGTCTGACCATGGTAATCCCGGAGGGTTTCGCGCACGGCTTTCAGGCGCTCGCCGACGACAGCGAGTTGCTCTACCTGCATACGGCGCCCTACGAGCCGGCGTCAGAAGCTGGCCTGCGCTACGACGATCCTCGCCTCGCGATCGCCTGGCCAGAGCCGCCGACCGATCTGTCGGATCGGGACCGATCACACCCGCTGCTCGGCGCCGGCGATGATCCGCTGCGGTGGGCGCCATGAACTGCCGGCACTGCGGGCAACCGCTGACTCATACATTCCTCGACCTCGGCTTCGCGCCGCCGTCCAACGCCTACCGCAGCGATGGCGACCGATTCCGACCGGAGCTGCACTACCCGCTGCGCGTGAAGGTCTGCGACCAGTGCTGGCTGGTGCAGACCGAGGACTACGCCGAGGCGGGCGAGCTCTTCAGCGCCGACTACGCGTATTTTTCCAGCACCTCGCGCAGCTGGTTGGCCCATGCCGCCGAATACAGCCGGATGATCTCCGCGAGGCTGGGACTCGGCCAGGACAGTTTCGTGATCGAGGTCGCGGCCAACGACGGCTATCTGCTGCGTAACTTCCTCGCCGCCGGCATTCCCTGTCTCGGTATCGAGCCGACCGCCGGCACGGCGGCGGCTGCCGAATCCTTGGGTATCCCGATCCTGCGCGAATTCTTTGGCGAGGAACTCGGAAAGACGTTGGCGGCGCAGGGGCGCGCCGCCGATCTGATCCTCGGCAACAACGTCTACGCGCACGTCCCCGACATCAACGATTTCACCCGCGGGCTGGCGGCGGCGCTGAAGCCCGGCGGCACGATCACGCTCGAGTTTCCACATCTGTTGCAGCTCATCGAGCACGCGCAGTTCGACACCATCTACCACGAACATTTCTCCTATCTCTCGCTACACACGGTCCGCAGCATTTTCGCTGCAGCAGGGCTGCGCGTGTTCGACGTCGAGGAACTGCCCACCCATGGCGGCAGCCTGCGGGTTTACGGCTGTCGCCAAAATGACGCCCGCAGCGACGGCGCCAGCGTCGCGGACCTGCTGCGCCGCGAGCACTCTGCAGGACTGCAGAGTCTCGAGCCCTACCGAGGCTTCCAGGCCCGTGCCGAACGGATCAAGGACGATCTGCTGCTGTTCCTGATCGAGCAGAAGCGCAACGGCAAGCGCGTGGCAGGTTATGGCGCGGCTGCGAAGGGCAATACGCTGCTGAACTTCGCCGGCGTGCGGCCGGATCTGCTGCCCTTCGTGTGTGACGCGGCGGCGGCCAAACAAGGCAAGCTGATGCCGGGCAGCCAGATCCCCATCCTGGCGCCGGCAGTACTCGACGAATCGCCGCCGGACTTCGTGCTGATCCTGCCCTGGAACATCGCCGCGGAAGTCACGCAGCAGCTCGCTCACCTCTCGGCGCGTGGCACCCGCTTCGTCACAGCCGTTCCACAGCTGGCAGTCTCCGCAGCAGGGTCAGAACCGCCTCGCTGATTTCTGCGGCGGAACAGTCGACGGCGACGATCCCATGAGCGGCGCAGACCAGGCCATCCGGCTTGTGCAAAAGATTGAGACGACGCAGATCCCCATCGGCGACGGGTTCGCCCGTCGCTTGCCAGCGCAGACTCTTGAAACAAGAGATCCAGGACTGATCCAGAGCGGGCAATCCGCGCGCGACCTGGTTGTGGATCACGGCCGGCTGGCCGAGCACGGCGGCGACGATGGAGATCCCGGAATCCCCATAGACGCCGAAAGTCGCGTGGGCGAGCAACCATAAATCGGCGAAACCCGCATCCTCGGGGTCGCGGGGCGGAAAGCAGACGCCCTGCATGGCGGCGATCTCGGCGTAGCTGGGATCCTGCTCGTAGCCGTCGCCACCGATGCACACCCCGTAACCCGCAGCCGTAACCGCGCGGATGGCATCCAGCAGATCCCGGCCCTGACTGTTTCTGATGTTGTGGATCGCCTTCGACCCATCCACCCGCCAATGAACCACGGCATATCCGTTGGGATGCGTCTCGAGAAAATTGGCCAGGACGGGGCCGGGACGGTACTGATCGACGAAGCGGCGGAACTGCTGCCGATAGGCGGTGGCGATTTCCGTGGATCCGTATCTTTGAAGTACGAGCGAATAGGTGGGCAGCTCGCCCCTGTGACTGTAGATGTAGGCGCCAATATCGACCTGCAGGAACCGCCAGGAGTAAAGCGTCGCCAGCAGGCCGACACACCAGCGATTTTCGATTACCGGATACCGGGTCTTGAGAAAGTCATACAACGCAGGATTCGCGACCTGCCCGCCACCAAGTGCGAATACGCGCGCGCGTACACCCTCATCGATGCTCAACAGAAACGGCTCCAGGCACAGGTGTCCGAACGCCTTCAGGTTGAAGCAGGCAAGTCGGTAGGGCAGCAGCCAGAGCAGCGCCGCAGCAGGAAGCAGCACAAGACCCGCAAGACGCATCCACACGCGGCGGTGTGGCGACAACTCCAGCAGTTGGAAGCTGAAATAGACCGAAAGCGGCTGCATCAAAGCCGTCGCAGCCACGCATCCGGCCAGTGGGTGATGTTCGCCCGCAGCGTACTCTCGTTGAACGGCCAGGCCGGCTGCTCGAGCACAAACTCCGGATGGCGGGCAGCGAACTCGCGCGCGGCGACTGACGGGTTGTCGGTAATCCAGCCGCTCTGACCGCGGGGCACGTCGTGCAGGAACTCCATGCTGCCGTCGGTCGCCACGATGTACGAGCCGGGCGTGACGAGGGCGCAATAGGCCTCGAGCTCCGCAGCGACGTGGTCGCGGCTGTGGTTGGAGTCGAGGATCACCAATACGGTGTCACCCGCACCGACGAGCGAGGACACCTGGCTCACGATCGCAGGATCGGTCGAACTCCCTTCGATCAAACTGATGCCGGAGCTCATTTCATGGGCCTCGATCGCGCGTCGATTGTGCGGGCGGATCTCGATGTCGACGCCAACGACCCGACCCTTGCCCATCGCTTTACACAGGCTCGCATAGAACACCAGCGAGCCGCCGTGTGCCACACCGGTTTCGATGATCAGGTCGGGCTTCACGCGGTAGATGACCTCCTGCATACGCAAGGCATCCTCCGGCAGCTGGATGATCGGCCTGCCGAACCAGCTGAAGGTGTACGGATGTTTTTCGTTCCAGCCGACTTTCAGCCAGACGCGAGAGATCTGCTCGAAGGCCTCCCGTGAGTACAACGGCAGCTCGCGGCGCTCGCCGCCGGGTTCATGCGTCCGCAGCGTCGCGGTGTCGGTATCGATCTCGATTTTCATGCAGTTGCTCTCACGTCATGAGGTTGACGGGTAAGGGATGGTCACGCCACCAGTCGATAGTCCCGGCGAGACCCTCGTCGAGGGTATGTCGGGGTCGCCAGCCGAGCTCGCGGGACAGCCGCTGCACGGAGGCGACCACCATCGGCGCGGAATTGTTGGCCGACTCGGCAATCGCGCCAAGGCGCAACAGGTTTTGCCGGCCCAGCATGGTCGCGACGCGCAGGGCCAGATCACCCACCGACAGAGACTGCCCCGACGCAATGTTGACGGGACCGCTTACGTCCGAATCCAGCAAGGCGACCAGCGCATCGGCCACATCGAGAGAGTAAAGGAAGTCGCGGACCTGCAGGCCCTTGGTACAACGGGCCGGCTCACCCCGCAGCAAGCAGGTGATCACGTGGGGAACGAGTCGCGCGGACGGTTCCGCGGGACCATAGGGAGAGAAGATGCGCCCCCAGGCAGCAGATCCGCCGGCGGCGGAAACGATCGCGGCGGTGCGCTGGCCCGCCGCAAGTTTCGCCTCGCCGTACTGGCTGGCGGGCTTCTCGGTAGTGCGTCCTTCAACCAGCAGCCCATCGCTCCAGTCATATTCGGCGCAGGTCCCCGCACCCACGACCCGCCGGCCGCCCGCAGCGCAAAAGGCGCCCACCAAAGACTGTGTCGCCGCCAGCCAGGCGAAGTTCTGCGCTGCATTCCAGTATTGCCCGGGCTCTGCATACCAAGCGAGGTGCAGGAGGTGATCGGGTTTCACCCGCTCCATTAAAGCGCGATGTGACGCGCAATCGATCAGATCGACCGGGTGGAACACCACGCCGGGCGGGTCGTCGGCGAGCGGATGACGACCGGTCGCGTGGATCTCGAATCCGCGGCTGTGCAGCGGATTCCACACCTGCCGGCCAATGAAGCCCGACCCGCCTGTCACCAGGACCCTTTTCATCGCCGGCGTCGGACTACCGCCTCATTGATCCCAGCTGACGGAAAAGTCCCACTCCACCGGCGCATCGAGATCGACCGAATCGGCGTAGTTCATGATTACCGCTGCCATGCCGGCGACACGCGGATCGTCGCTCGGATAGCGGTTCAGGAACGAAGCCATCGAACGGACGAAAGCACGATTGGTGGCCGTCAACCCCTTGAGTGAACCCTGCGCGTGGTAGATCACCGACAGCCACTCAAAGTACCAGCCGAGCCCGACGAGGGGCAGGACGCCGACAGGCGAGCGGCCTAGCGCGCACTTGACATCAGTGCTCGCTGAACTCCACTGGTTGAAGGCGACGTCGAGGCTCTCCCGTCCCTCGATGGCATTGGAGCCCTTTGCCGAACTGCGCAGGTTGCCGAGGTAATTGTAGAAATGGACCGTCGGCAGCATGTCGAGGATCTGGAACGCCATGCGCGTGTCCGGCTCACCGCCGTTGATCAGTCGGCCATAACGCGCGCGGATCCGGGCGACAAACTCGTTGGCGAAGATCGTGTTGTAGAAACGGGGTGTAAAGTAACCCGCGTAGCGCTCGCGATACGACTCGCCGTTGATATTCTTCGAAGCGACTTCTCGGGAGTCGATCTCCAGCAGTTCATGCGTGTTGTCGAAGCCCGAGAGCGACAGCGGCGTGGAGTTGATCGCACTGCGGAAGTCGCGCTCGGGCAGCGGTTCGTTGATTTCGCCGTCGGCGAACATCATCACCGGCAGATCCCGATGCGCCAGCTGCTGATGGAAACGACTGAGAGCGCCGGCATCGAAAACCATCCGGTCCGTCAACATCAGGACATACCTGCCCCGTGCCTGCATGAAGGCAAACTCGAAATTTTCGCGGACAGCGAGCCCGCCGCTGCGCAGGTAGCGATAGCGGCGATCGACGAGCGGTGCCACTTCGCTGTACCACTTCGAAAACGTGGCCGGATTAGTGCTGTTGTCGACGAGGATGAACTCGTAGTCGGTGAAGTCCTGCTGGAACACCGAGGCGATGCCGTTGATCATCTGCTCCGGCCGGTCACGGGAGGGCATGACGATCGAAAAGAAGGGTTGCTTCACGTGCAGCTCCGCTGCCGGCGCCACACGCACTCCGGATTGGGACGAGTTGGCAGGCAGTCAACCGGCAGGGTAACCGATGGCGTAGTCCCCCGAAAGGCAAGGCGCCCGGCAGCTCAGGCCCGCTGTCGATCGCTGTCGGCGCTGACGACTTTGGCTGCGGTGTGATCGATCACGGCCGCCAGATCGCCGGGGATGACGCGCAGCGGCGCGCGTGCTACCGCGGACGCGGCACTGTCACCCGCCTCGTAGACGGTCGGCGACGGCAAGGTTGCAACGCGGCGCTGCGGCGCATCGACCACCACCCCGCCCTCGATGTAGATCCGTCGCTCGCAGCGTTCGGCAAGCTCGCGATCGTGGGTAGAGAGCAGAAAGGTGGTTCCGGTCTCGCGCTGGATCTCGGTCATGAGCGCGAAGGCCTGATCGGCATTCTCGCGATCGAGGTTGCCGGTGGGCTCGTCGGCGAGCACCAGTGCCGGCTGGTTCATCAGCGCCCGCGCGATCGCCACGCGCTGCTTCTGTCCGCCGGAGAGGCGCGTGGCACGGTAGTTCATGCGGTCCCTGAGGCCTACACGCTCGAGCAGCATCGCCGCGCGCTCGCGACCGGCCCGAGTCTCCCGCCACAAACGACCCGCATGCGGGAACATGACGTTCTCCAGCGCGGTGAAGTCCGGCAGCAGGTGGTGGTACTGGAAGATGAAGCCGATCTGCTGGTTGCGGAAGTCCGAGAGTTCACGTTCAGAAAGCGAAGTCAGCTCGCGTCCGAGCAGGCGCAGGCTGCCTGCCGTCGGGCGCATCAGCGTGCCGAGGATCGAGAGCAGCGTGCTCTTGCCGCTGCCGGAGGGACCGAGCATGGCGACCATCTCGCCGCGTTGCAGGGTGAAATCGACGCCCTTCAACACCGGTGTCTGGAAGTCGCGGTCGACGAACACCTTGCGGATATCGCGGACTTCGAGGAGCGGCCTGTCGCCGGCAGCAGTCATGCTCATTGGGAAATCGCCTCCACGGGGTCGATTCGGGACGCTGCACGGGCCGGCCAGAGCGCAGCCGCGATACTCGCGGCGGCGGCCAGCAGCAACGCGACGTCGTACTGGCCGAGACTCGGGTCGACCGGCAGGCGACGTCCCGCCTCGCCGACGCCCGCGAGCAGGCTGCTGAAACCCCAGCCAAGGAAACAGCCGACCAGCGAGCCGATGATGCCGATCAGCGCACCCTGCAGCATGAACACGGACAGCACGAAGCGCTGCGAGATGCCGAAGCTGCGCATGATGCCGATCTCGGGTCGGCGCCGGAATGTGGTGAGCAGCAGTGCACTGGCGACGCCGACCACGATGGTGATCAAGGTGAACATTTTGATGATCTGCCCGGAGTTGCCCTGCCCCTCCAGCGCCTCGCGCAGCCGCTGGTTCTTGTCCATCCAGGCAGTCGCCTCGAGACCCGTGGTCTCGGCCAGTTGCCGTGCGACGGCACGCGCAGCGTAGATGTCGGCCAGCTTGATCTCGATTTCGGTGAGCCCTTCCGGCAGGTCGAACATCACCCGCGCCGTGTCGAGGTTCACATAGGCGAGGCGCGCGTCGAGGCTGTCGACGCCGGTGGCGTACAGCCCGCGCACGGTGAGGGTACGTTCGCGGCCCTGGTTGCTGGTGATGAAGATCGGCTGGCCGATGCCGATGCCGAGATCGTTGGCGAGCTTGCGACCGATCAGCACGTCATTGAGTCCGAGACGCGCTTCGCCGTCGACGATGTTGGCATCGATCGGTGCGATCGCCGCGAGCCGCGAGGGTTCGACCCCTTTGAGGCTCACCGGCAAGGTCTGCTCGCCGCGCGTGACGAGACCGGTGCCGACGATGTTGTAGGACACGCCGGTGATTCCCGGCAATGTATCGATGATGCGCTCGACACTACGCCATTCTTTGATCTGCTCGCGTCGCTCGAGGGCAGCCTGCGTGGCGACGAGGCGTTGCGTACCGTCGGCGGCCGGCAAGGCTACCGGACGCGGCGTCGCGGGTTCGATGGTGACGTGCGCCGAACTGCCGACCACACGGTCGATCTGGAACTCGGCCAAGCCATTGATGAGTGCGGC
The DNA here is from genome assembly GCA_964541625.1 of uncultured Acidibacter sp. GTDB lineage: Bacteria > Pseudomonadota > Gammaproteobacteria > Steroidobacterales > Steroidobacteraceae > UBA964. Next base: position 17,577 of record CAZIRD010000009.1, on the reverse strand, counting down.
ATTGAACGTGAAAACGGTGACCGCGATGGCCACACCACCGATCAGCAGCGCCGACTGCAGCCGGTTCGACAGCAGGTAGCGCAACGCGACCTTGAGATCGAAGCGCATGGGTTACATCGCCTTGCGGGCGTCGGAGCCGCGCGGCCGCGTCGAGCCGGGCACGGCCTCGAGGTTCGTGGTCGGTGCCACCTTCTCGCCGATCAGATCCGGTCGGGGGCTCGCGAGCACCTGCTGACCGGGCTGCAGGCCAGCCAGCACGATGACCCGCTCGCTCGGCCATTCGAGAAAACTGACCGGCTGCGGTGCAACGCGACCCTCGTTGACCACCAGCACACGGGCGTTGCGGTCGCGGCCAAGAATGGCGCTGCGGGCGACGGTGACGGCCTGCTCACGCCGTTCGACGATGAGATTGACGTCGGCGGTGAGGCCAGAACGCAGGCCATCGACCTGCCGATCCAGCCGCAGACGGACTTTCGCGCCGCCCGTGCGCGGATCCACCTTCGGCGACACGTAGTAGAGCGTCGCGGTCAGCGGCTTTGGCTGACCCGCGACCAGCACGTCGGCTTTCAGACCTTCGCGGATTTCCGGCAGATAGCGCTCATCGACATCGGCTTCGATTTCGACGTCCGCAAGTGGCGCGATTTCATAGATGACGCTCTGCGCGCCGACCACCTGACCTGGATCGACGGGTCGCGCGAGTACCACGCCGCTCACCGGCGCGACGATGGTGTTGTCGCGCAGCCGGGCACTGACCTCGCGGCGATTGGCCGCGAGACCCTCGAGGGCGAGTCGCGCCTGGTCGAGTTCGAAACGTGCGGCATCGAATTCCTTGACCGTGGCGAGCCCCTGCGCCCGCAGCTGCTCGATGCGGCGGAAGCCGCGCTCGGCTTCGGCAACGGCCCGCTGCTGCAGGGTGATCCTGGAGAGCACCTCGTCGACGGCGGCGCGCGGCGCGTCCGACTCGAGCTGCACCAGCAGTTCCCCGGCCTTGACCGTATCGCCCTCCTGCTTGGCGAGCCGCAGGATCTGGCCGGGCACCTTCGACACGATGTTGACGGTCACCTGCGGCCGCGTCCGACCGGAAATGGCCAGCACCCGCTCGGCAGGACCCTGCATCGCGGCGACGACGCCGACCGGTGTCGGCTGGTTGGACCGGTAGTACATGAACCCGGCAACGCCGAACGCGAGCACTCCCAGCAAGGGGTAGCGGTAGCGCGAAAGCAAGCCGGGTTTGGGTTCGTCGAAGGCCATGGTGATGCCGATCCTGTTGGCGACAAGAAAATCCTGTTGAATAGATTAAACCAGTCGAGATAAGATATCAACCTATGGCCAGACCTGCCGGAGCCCGCAATGCGCTTTTTGAGGAGCGTCGTACCGCGCTGATCGCCCGGGCCCGTGAGCGGCTGTCGCTGCAATCCGGCGAATCGCCAAGTTTCCGCGAGCTCGCGCTGGCAGCCGGTGTCAGCGTCGCCACGCTGCGCCACTATTTCGGGTCGCGCGAGGCGCTCATCAAGGCGGTGTTCGCGCATTACCTGCGGGAAGGACAGCGGCACCTGCAGCGCACGCGTGCGCTGGACATCGGCGAGGAGGATTTCGCGGCGTCCATCACCGACTTCCTGCAGCGCGTGGTGCGCGGCTGGACCGTCGGCTTCGTCGGCAGCCTGCATCGCATCGGTCTTGCCGAAGGCCTGCGCCACCCGGGAACGGCGCTCGATTATCTGCAGGACGTGCTTGAACCCACGCTGCAGGCACTGGAAGCCCGGCTCGAAGCCAGCGTCCGGCGCGGCGAGATCATCGACTGCGACACCCGCCACGCCGCGCTGATGCTGCTCTCACCGCTGCTGCTCGCCCTGCTGCACCAGCATGACCTCGGCGGGACGCGCTGTCGGCCGCTCGCGCTGCCGGCATTGATCGATGAGCATGTCAAAGTATTCGCCCGCGCCTACGCGCGGCCGGGGGCGCACTCGCCGGCGAAGCCGTAGCACGCCGCTGCAGCATCACCAGCTGTAGCGCACCCGATAGCGCAGCACCGTCTCGCCATTCTTCGCCACACGGGCGACGAAGCGGATCTGGCGCGCGTCGAGTTTCTCGGTGGGCTGGCTCTGGCGCACGAGCTTCCACTCGCCACTGCGAAACATCGGTTCGATCACCTGCACCTCGACCGGCTCGTCCTTGCGGTTGCGCAGGCTGACCTCTATCTCTTCTTCCAGCCAGCGCGCGCGTGTGTCGATGGCGAAATCCACCTGGCGCCGCTCGCCAACCACGTCGAACGCCGAGCCGAGCTTGATCCTTACCAGTTCGTCGCGCGCCGTGTGCTCGATGCGGTCTTCGCCGATGAACTCGAGACTGCCGTCGGTCTGATCGAGTTGCGACACGCGTACGCGCCCCGCCGGCAGCGGCATGCCTAGGCCTGCCGCCTTGTCGTTGCGGAATTCGATCATCGCCTCGACCTTGCGACCGGGAACGATACCGAGGTCGCGTTCGAGCACCTGCCCACCGAAACCGAAAGCGGCCTCGAAGCCGCGATAAACAAGCAGCCTGCGCGCCGGAACCTGACGGACCTCGTCGATCAAGCCAATCTGCCGGGTGGAATTGTCGGGCAGATCGACCCGACGCCCGAGGGTGTAGAGGTGGAACTCGGCGAGCGTCTGCTCGGCAAAGCCGGCACTGCCGGGAGCGGCAGCCGCCACCATCGCCACCTCGGCGGAGCGCAACATCGGCTGTGCCATCGCAGTGGCGGTGCGCTGCACGTCGCCGGCCACGAGCTTGAGACGGCTGTCGGTGAACGACGCGCCCGACATGTTGACCAGGTTGACCCAGGCCGCCAGATCGAGCGTACCGCTGTTGGCATCCTTGCCGGGGCGGAACACCAGGTTGTAGTCGGCCCACCAGCTGATGCCACCGGTTTCATAGGAGACGCGGACGCGCTGCTTGCCGCTGCGCGGCGCATTGAGCACCCACTCCAGCGTCGGTTGCGTGAGCAGCCCGCCGGGCAACTCGGCGAGGCGGATGGCGGAATAGTCGCGCAGCACCGTGACCGTACCATCGGCCGCGCGCAGCACGAGGCCGTCCTCCGCGGACTGCCCGGCGGAAAGCAAGGTACCGCTGAGACGGCCCGCCTCGCCGCTCGTCGTCCGCTCGACCGTCACCTGCCTGCCGATGTGACGGGCGAGCAGCTTGCGCGGACTCGCGAGATCAAATTGAAAACCCTGCTCGAGCACACGGGTGGCGGGATCGGTGAGCGAGACGAAGTTCACCGTCGCCGGGTCGATCCAGGCTGCGACATCGGTGAATCTTTGACGCGACCGGCCCGCCGGCAGTTCGAGTTCACGCTCGTCGCGGACGATGGCGAATCCCGGTACGGCGTTACCCTGCGGTGCAATGCCGCCGGCACCCGGGCGCAGCCACTCGGCGGCGATCGGTCCCGAGCCGGCCTGGCTGTAGACGGTCAGCGCGGTGTCCGCGTGCAGGGCGGCGACGCCACCGAAGGCGAGCGTCGCGGCCATGACCAGGCGGATGGATCGTCTCGAAGCGGGCGTCGTGTGCATGTTGCGTCAACCCTTGGCGGCCGTTGGAGAGGCCATGGTATCGATGCGGTAGCGGCCCCCGCCAGCCGGCACCAGCCGCAGGGCCTCGATCAACTGCGGCGCGCTGGACGAAACGGTCGCATTGCGGCGCCCGCGCCGTGACACCCGTCGGATGCCGATCGCGTGGATGCGCAGCGCACCCGAGCGCTCGACGCAGAGGCGCAGCCATTGTTTGTAGTCGGCGATGCGCAGCGATGAGAAGGCCTCGTTGGCATGCCGACCGAAGAGCCGCAGGGAGAAGAACAAGTAGCCACCCAGCACCATCGACCCGGCGAGGCCGCCGCCGAGCAGCGTGAAGAGACCGGCGCACAACGCAGCCGCCACCGACCCCGAGGCCAATCCGAGTGCCTCGGTGGCCAACCATGCCCCACACCAGCCGCAAAGGAAGGCTGTGCAAAGGTGCGAGGCAGCATGCGTGACGCCGCCCACCAACCGATACCAGAACACGTGGGTGTCGGTGAAAAAGACGATCGCTGCCACCGACCCGAGCAGCCAAAGGCCACTGACCGGATCGAGTACCGCCGCCTGCCCGGCCATCAGCAGCATCTCCTGCACGCCGACGAGCGGACCCGAACCGACGGCGGCGGCAATGAACCACGCCGATAGCAGGTAAAAGCCGCCGATGAGCGGCATGAACCAGGGATTGAGCAACGGGAACAGCCAGTTGCGCCAGATCAGGCGTCTTGAGCTTGCCGCGTCGGGATAGCAGGCCTGCTGCTCGAAACCCTCGCCGATACGCGGATCTGCCGGCACATGGGTCGGATGCAGGAAAGCGCCGCCACCGCCGGAGATGATTTTCTGTCGGCCATCGGCATCCTGATGGCGCTTGTAGTGGTGCAGGTCGCCGGTGAGGAACACCGCCACGCGTCGACGCAGCACCGATTCCTCGAAGTATCTGAGCACGCTGTCCGAGTACTCCGGCTTGCCCGGATAACTCGCAGCGTAGATCCATTGCGGCTCGGGCACGCAAAGGATCACGTGGGCGTCTGCCGGCATGCGGGCGGCAACCTCGCGGAAGTACTGTTCCTGCGGCTCGTCGAGATCGGCGCCGCACTGCAGGTCGATCGCCAGCAGCCACCAGTCACCCGGCAGCTGCAGCGCGAAATAACTGCGGGTTTGCGGCGTGGCGCAACCGGCGAAGCCGCGATCCGGTCGGCAAAAGGCACGCGAAAAGGCGATCAGGCCGTCCATCCAGTCATGGTTGCCGGGCATGGCGAACACTTGCGGATGGCGTGCCGCGGCGTCGAAAGCCAGCGAGTACGGCTGCTCGGTGCGCTCCGCGTAGGCGAGCCGCGAGGGATATGGGTAAACGAGATCGCCGCCGAATACCAGCACGCTGCCGCCCTCGGTGCGGATCGCCGATTCGCCAGCAGCACTGAAGTTGAGCTGCGGCGCGGCGATGCCGCGGGCAACGGCAAAGGTGGGATCGAAGCCGTCGCCGACATCGCTGACGAAATCGAGCCAGAGCTCGCCGTCCGAACCCTGCGGCTCGCAGCGGAACACATCCTGGGTGCGGTTCGACAGCGCCTCGATGAGCCGGCGGTCGGAATAGCGGCCAAAGATATTGGCCAGTGTCATCAGCCAGGCCGAACGCGCCAGCACCCGCGGTTCGTACCAGCAGACCATACGCGGCTTGCGGGCGTCATCCGTCATGCGTGGCGGCGACGAGGCATGCGGGAGGCGGCTCAGCCGCCGCGCAGGGTGCTCGCCGGCGGCTGACGCAGTACGCTGCGCGTCGCCAGCCAGCCGCTGCCCGCGACCAGCAGGCCACCGCCGAGCAGACCAATGAGCCAGATCGAAGGATCGAAGCCGTACTTCACTTGCAGAATCTGCTGCGCGAGGAAGTAGCCGGCCACCGTGGCACCGATGGCCGCCAGCAGCCCCGCCAGCAGGCCGAGCGCACTGAACTCGGCGACGATACCGCGGGCCACCGTGGCACGGCTCGCGCCCAGCGTACGCAGCATGGCGCTCTCATAACGCCGTTCGTCGCGCGAGGCCTGCACTGCGGCAAGCAGCACCACGAGTCCCGCGAACAGCGTGAACACGAACACGCTCTGCACGGCGAGCACCGCCTTGTCGATCACCGATCGCACCTGGGTCAGCAGATCGTCGAGATCGAATACCGAGACGCTCGGAAAACGCCGCACCAGATCGGCGATTACGCGACCGTCGCCCGGTGCGAAGTGCGCACTGGTCATCCAGGTGCCCACGACTTCGTCGAGCAGCCCGGGCGGAAAGACCACGAAGAAATTGGGCTGGAAGCTGTCCCACTTGATCTTGCGGACGCTCGCCACCCGCGCCTCGATGGTCTCGCCGGCAATGTCGAAGGTCATGCGGTCGCCGATCTTCAGGCCAAGCCCCTGCTGATACTCATCGGAGATCGAGACCAGCGGCTGACCATGCTCAGCCGCGGTCCACCAGCGGCCGGCGACGATCGCGTTGTCATCGCCGGGCTCTGCCTGCCAGGTGATGTTCTGGTCGCGACGCGAATAGCCCTCGCCGCGCGGATCTGCAAAGCGGATCGACTCCACCGCCGCGCCGTTCAGCCGCGTCAGCCGCGCACGGATCATCGGCGAGGCGCGCGCACGCTCTGCGCCGCGGGCATCGAGAAAATCGAAGAACGCCTGCCGCTCATCGGGCGGGATGTTGATGAAGAAGTAATTCGGCAGGTTTGCCGGCAGGCTGCGCCGCCAATCGGCGAGCAGGTCGTTGCGGACCACCGCCAGCAGCAGCAGCACCATGATGCCGAGACCAAAGGCCACGATCTGCACCACGCTCTCGGCGCGCCGGCGGCTGAGATTGGCAATGCCATAGCGCCAGGAAACGCCGACCGAACCGCGCATGGCGCCGGCAAGCCGAACCAGCATCCAGCCGGCGAGCGCAAGCACCGCGGTGAATACCGCCAATCCGCCGATGAAGCCAAAGAAAAGTCGCGGCTCGCGCACCACCCACCAGACGAGGAACACCACCGCGGCCACCGCCGGGCCGAAAGCGAACCACACGGCCGGCGAGGGCGGACCCACATCACGACGCAGCACACGGATCGCCGGCACCCGCGACAGCTGCAACAGCGGCGGCAGTGCGAATCCGGCCAATAGTGCGACCGAGGTGAGGAAGCCCAGCGCGAGCGGTGTCAGATCGGGTGGCGGCAGTTCGGCGCGCAGCAGGCCCTGCAGTGCACGCAACAGCCATTCCTGGGCGAGGAAGCCGAGCGCCGCACCGAGCAGGGCCGCTGCGATCGCGATGATGCAGAGCTGCAGCAGGCTGACCGCGAGCGTGAAACCACGGGTTGCGCCCAGCGTCTTCAGCAATGCGACGGAATCGAGGTGGCGATGGACGTAGCGCCGCGCCGCCATGGCCACCGCAATCGCACAGAGCAGCACCGCGACCAGGCTGGCGAGGCTCAGAAACCGGCCGGCGCGGTCGATGGCGGTCTGGATCTGCGGGCTCGCCTCGCTGACGTCGAGCAGACGCTCACCGCGCTGCTTGCGCGACTCCAGCCAGACCTTGAAGCGCGCGACCTGCTGGCGCTCGCCCGCGATCAGCAGCGCATGGTTGGCGCGCGAACCGGGCTGCAACAGCCGGGTCGCCGGCAAATCGTCAGCGTGCATCAGCATCGAGGGTGCAAGTTCACCGAAGCCGCCGCCCTGGTCGGGTCGGGTGATCAGCACACGCGTGACGCGGAACGTCGAGGCACCGACCGAGATCGTGCCGCCGACCTGCACATCGAGCGCCGCGAGCAACTTGGAGTCCGGCCAGACCTCGCCGCGGGCCGGCCCGCGCGTCACGTCCACCGGCTTGCCGAAGGCCACGCCGGCGACCCCCACCACGCCGCGCAGGGGATACCCCTCGCCCACCGCGCGCAGGTTGGCGAGCTGGTTGCGCTCGTCGCGGAACACCACGCTCAGCACGGAGGTCGAGCGCGCCGTGCGCAGCCCGCGGGCACGCGCCTCGACGGCATAGGCCTCGGCAGGTGCGGCGGAGCCGGATTCGAGCCGCAGGTCAGCCGCCAGGACCTCGTTGGCCTGCAGCGCCACAGATTGGCTGATGCGGTTGACGAGGAAGCCGACGCCGGTGAGCGCGCCGACCGCCACGGTGAGCGCGACCAGCAGAATGCCGAGTTCGCCCGACTTCCACTCGCGGGCAAGCAGGCGCAGTCCGAGCAGGCAGGCGCGACGCATCATGTTCAGCCCGGGCCGAGCCGCCCGGCCTCCATGATCCAGACCCGGCCGCAGCGCGCCGCGAGCGTGCGGTCATGCGTCACCAGCACCAGCGTGGTGTGCGAATGGGCGTTGAGGTCGAACAGCAGGTCGGCGATTTTGCCGCCGGTGGTGGTGTCGAGGTTGCCGGTCGGCTCGTCGGCGAACAATACCGCCGGCCGGGTCACGAAGGCGCGAGCAATCGCCACGCGCTGCTGCTCGCCGCCGGAGAGTTGCCGCGGGTAATGGCCGACCCGCTCGCGCAGGCCGACCCGCTCGAGCGCCTCGAGCGCCCCGCCGCGCGCATCGCGCCGACCGGCGAGCTCGAGCGGCAACATGACGTTCTCGAGCGCGGTCAGCGACGGCACGAGGTGGAACGACTGGAAGACGAAACCGACGCGCTCGGCCCGCAGCCGCGCCCGACCGTCCTCGTCGAGTGTCGTCAAGTCGACGCCATCGAGCAGCACCGTACCGGAGCTCGGCGTGTCGAGTCCGGCCAGCAGCGCCAGCAGGGTGGACTTGCCGGCCCCTGAAGCGCCGACGATCGCCGCCGATTCACCTGCCCGCACCTGGAAGGAGACCTCGCGGACGATGGCCAGCGTGCCTTCCGGACTGCTAACCTGCTTGCCGAGATTGCGGGCCTCGAGGACGATATCTTTGGTCACGAAACGTTCCTTCGTCTTGGCGTTGCTGCTAGCGATGCTGCCGGCGTCGTCGTTCGGCAGCGAGACGCGCGACAAGTTCCCGACCATCCTGGTTCTGGGCGACAGCATCAGCGCGGGTTACGGGCTCGCCAACGGCGAGGGCTGGGTGGCCCTGCTGCAAGCACGCCTGAAAACGCAAGGTTACGGGTACCGCGTGGTCAATGCCAGCGTCACCGGCGAGACCACCACCGGCGGCCTAGCACGACTGCCCCGCGCCCTCAGCCTGCACCGGCCGCAGATCGTCATCATCGAACTTGGCGGCAACGACGGATTGCGCGCCCTGCCGCTCGAGACCTCGCGGCGCAACCTCGAGAAAATCATCGAAGCGGCGCGCGGAGCCGGTGCGAAAGTGCTGCTGCTAGGCATGAAGATTCCGCCCAACTACGGCCCGCGCTACTCCACCGGCTTCGAACAGACCTTCCGCGATCTCGCCCGCCGCTACCGGCTGCCGTTCGAGCCGTTCTTCCTCGAGAAGATCGCGCTGCAGCCGGGCATGATGCAGGCCGACGGCATACACCCGACCGCCAAGGCCCAGCCGGTCATGCTCGACACCGTCTGGCCGGTGCTCGAGCCGCTGCTGCGGCGTTGAGCGGGCGCCGCCCACTCGCTAGAGTCCGCGCATGTCCCAAAAAATCTGGCTCGCTGCCTACCCCCCCGGCGTTCCCGCCGAGATCGATCCCGGCCGCTACACGTCGCTCGCGCACATGGCCGACGCGAGTTTCGGCGAGTACGCCGCGCGCACGGCCTACGTGCAGATGGGGCGCGGCATCAGCTACGCCGAACTCGACCGCGACTCGCAGGCATTCGGCGCCTGGCTGCAGCAACGCGCAGGCCTCAAGCGCGGCGATCGCGTCGCCATCATGCTGCCGAACGTGCTGCAGTATCCGATCGCGTTGTTTGGCGTGCTGCGCGCCGGCGGCACGGTAGTCAACACCAATCCGCTCTACACCGCACGCGAGCTCGAGCATCAGCTGAACGACTCGGGCGCCGAAACCATCGTCATCCTCGAGAATTTCGCCCACGTGCTGCAGGAGGTGATCGCACACACCCGCGTGCGCACGGTCATCGTCACCAGCGTCGGCGAGTTGCTCGGCTTCCCCAAGGGCAATATCGTCGATTTCGTGGTGCGCCGCATACGCAAGGCTGTGCCCGCCTGGCAGCTGCCCGGGACGCAGCGCTTCGCCGCGGTGCTGCGCGAAGGCCGTGGCCTCAACCTCGAGAAGCCCGAGCTGAACCACGCCGATCTCGCCTTTCTGCAATACACCGGCGGCACCACCGGCGTCTCCAAGGGTGCGATGCTGAGCCACGGCAACATGATCGCCAATGTGCTGCAGTCCATGGCCTGGACCGAACCGGTGCTGCCGCGCGACGAGGTGGGCATCGCCATCACCGCGCTGCCGCTTTATCACATCTTCGCACTGACCGCGAACTGCATCCTGTTCCTGCGCCTGGGGTGGACCAACATCCTCATCACCAATCCGCGCGACTTCCCGGGTTTCGTGGCTGAGCTCAAAAAATACCGCTTCACCTACATCTCCGGCGTCAACACCTTGTTCAATGCGCTGCTGCATACGCCCGGCTTCGAGCAGGTCGACTTCGGCAAGCTGCGCTGCACGCTGGGCGGCGGCATGGCCGTGCAGCGCGCGGTCGCCGAGCGCTGGAAGCAGGTCACCGGCTGCATCCTCACCCAGGCCTGGGGCCTGACCGAGACCTCGCCGGCAGCCTGCATCAACCCCATCAACCTCGACTTCAACGATTCCATCGGTCTGCCGATCTCCTCGACCGAGATCGGCATTGCCGACGATGACGGCAACATGCTGCCGACGGGCTCTTCGGGCGAGATCTGCGTGCGCGGACCGCAGGTGATGCAGGGCTACTACAACCGCCCCGAGGAAACCGCCAAAGTAATGCTTGCCGACGGCTGGCTGCGTACCGGCGACATCGGCCGCATGGACGAACGGGGCTTCGTCTACATCGAGGACCGCAAGAAGGACATGATCAACGTGTCCGGCTTCAACGTGTACCCCAACGAGGTCGAGGGCGTCGCCGTGACGCATCCGGGAGTCCTGGAGGCCGCCGCAGTCGCCAAGACCGACGAGCACTCGGGAGAGTCCGTGGCGCTGTTCATCGTGCGCAAGGACCCGAAGCTCACCGAACAGGACGTGATCGAGCACTGCCGTGCGCAGCTCACCGGCTACAAGGTGCCGCGTCACGTCTATTTCCGCAGCGAACTGCCGAAGACCAACGTCGGCAAGATCCTGCGTCGCGCACTGCGCGACGAAGCCAGAAACCTCTAGCCGGCAATTCTTAGACGATCGGCTGTTCGACGGCGCCGAACAGCCGTCGATGCTCGCCGATCGCGTACCGATCGGTCATGCCAGCGACGTAATCGGCCACCACCCGCGCGCGTCCCGCCGCACCGCTCGCCATTTCGGCAGCGGCGGCGGCATCGCGGTGTTCGCGCGGCAGCAGCTCGATGTCGGCCAAGAGACCGGTGAACAGCTCGCGCAGCACCTTGCGTGCCCTGTCGGTCATGTCGAGCACGCGATGGTGGCGGTAGACGTTGGCGTTGAGGAAGCGCTTGAGCTCCTGATGTTCGGCATGCACGCCTTCGCTCATCGCGATCAGCGGTGCTGTCTGCCGACGGACGTCGTCGATATCGCGAATCCCTGCGCTCTCGATGCGACTGCGGCTGGTGGCAATCACATCGAGAACCACGCGATTGATCATGCGGCGGATGGTCTCGTGGATGACCCGACGCCCGGCGAGGCCGGGATGACGCGCGATCACCGCCGCGTGCTCGCGACCGAAAAGGGCAATGCCGCGCAACGCCTCGATCTCGATCAGGCCGGCTCGCAGGCCATCATCGACGTCGTGGTTGTTGTAGGCGATCGCGTCAGCGAGATTGGCCAACTGCGCCTCGAGCCCGGGCTGGCCGCGGTTGAGGAAGCGCTCGCCGAGTTCGCCGAGCTGGCGCGCATTGCTGGCCGAGCAATGCTTGAGGATGCCCTCGCGGGTTTCGAAGGTGAGATTGAGCCCGGGGAAATCCGCGTAGCGCTCCTCGAGCAAGTCGACCACCCGCAATGACTGCAGGTTGTGCTCGAAGCCGCCAAACTCGCGCATGCAATCGTTGAGCGCATCCTGACCGGCATGACCGAAAGGCGTATGGCCGAGATCATGCGCGAGACAGATCGCCTCGGTCAGCGTCTCGTGCAGGCCAAGCGCCCGGGCGATGGTGCGGCCGATCTGTGCCACTTCCATGGAATGCGTGAGTCGGGTGCGGTAAAGATCGCCCTCGTGATTGACGAACACCTGGGTCTTGTAGACCAATCGGCGGAAGGCGTTGGAGTGCACGATACGATCGCGGTCGCGCTGGAACTCGCCGCGCATCTCGGGCGGCGGCTCCGGGTAGCGACGGCCGCGCGAAGCGGAGTCGCGTGCCGCCCAAGGCGACAGACGCTCGACGACGGTACCCGCGGAGGAGTCCCCGCCCGCACCAGGGGCGGGGTCCCCCATCTCCGTCACGCCGATCGGCACGGGGGTCGTCACGCGAGATGCGCCTCGAGCGTGGCGGCCAGCGCCTCGTCGGCATAGTCAGCACTGACGAACGCCGCGCCGATGCGGCGCATGAGCACGAGACGCACCCGCCCCGCCTTCACTTTCTTGTCGAGGCCCATGGCGGCCAGCGCGGCCGCCGGGGTCGCTTCACCGCGTGCATCGGTACGCAAGCCGAGTTGCCGCAACAAACGCTCGAGACGCAGGACCTCGGCGTTCGACATCCAGCCGCAACGTTGCGACATGGTCGCTGCCATCAGCATTCCCGCGGCGACCGCCTCGCCGTGCAGCCAGCGCGAATAGCCGGTGAGGCTCTCGATGGCGTGACCGAAGGTGTGGCCGAGGTTGAGCAGTGCGCGATCGCCCTGCTCATGCTCGTCACGGGCGACGATCTCGGCCTTGATCGCGCAGGAGCGGTGCACGGCATGCACCAGCGCAGCGGGATCGAGCGCCAGCAGCGCCGCGGCGTTCGCCTCCAGCCAGTCAAAGAAACCGGCATCGCAGATCAGTCCGTATTTCACCACCTCGGCAAGCCCGGCGCGCAGTTCACGCGTCGGCAGGGTGCGCAGCGTGGCGATGTCGGCGATCACCGCGCGTGGCTGGTGGAAGGCGCCGATCATGTTCTTGCCAAGCGGGTGGTTGACGCCGGTCTTGCCGCCGACCGAGGAGTCGACCTGCGCGAGCAGCGTCGTCGGCACTTGCACGAAGTCGATGCCGCGCTGGTAGCAAGCCGCCGCGAAGCCGGCCATGTCGCCGACCACGCCGCCCCCCAGGGCGACGAGCAGATCATCACGCGCGAAACGACGCTCGAGCAGCGTATCGAAGATGCGGGCCACGGTCGTCAGGGTCTTCTGCGACTCGCCGTCGGCCAGCACGATATCGTGGGTCTCGGCACCAGCCCGCGCCGCGTGGATGGTGGCAGCGTAGAGCGGCGCAACGATGTCGTTGCTGATCACTGCGACCTTGCGGGCCGGCAGCAGCGCACCGAGCCATGCGGGATCGCGCAGCAGACCATCGCCGATGTGGATCGGATAGGAACGCTCGCCCAGCGGCACGGTCATGGAGACGGCGGGGGTCATGGGATCGGCAAAGTATACGCGGGCGCGTCGCCAGGCCGCGGGCGCGCTGCCGGGCGCGCCGCCGGGCCGCCACCGCGACGCGGGCGCTCAGGCCGCCGGCAGTTGTCGGCGGATCCGTGCCACCACTTCGCGTACCCGCTTGCCGTCGGTACCGACGGTGATATGGGCCACTTCGCGATACAACGCCTCGCGCTGCGCCATGAGTTGCGTCAGGCGACCGGCCATGTCGTCAGCGCCGCTGAGCAACGGGCGGTTTTCGCCGTCGCGGACGCGCGCAACCTGCTGCGCGACCGACGTCTCAAGGTAAACCACTATGCCGTGCTCGCGCAGCACGCGGCGGTTATCCGCCAGCAGAATGGCTCCGCCGCCCGTCGAGAGCACGATGCCCTCGCGCTCGACCAGCTCGGCGATGACCTCGCGCTCGCGTGCGCGGAAGCCGGCCTCACCTTCCTTTTCGAAGATGAGCGGAATATCGGCACCTGTACGACTTTCGATCTCGAGGTCCGAGTCGACGAATGGCAACCGCAACTCGCGCGCAAGTTGCTTGCCCACAGCCGACTTGCCGGAGCCCATGGGGCCGACGAGGATGATGTTCTGCGCGCCGCTCATTGGCGCGGCAAGACTACCCGAAGCGCAGGGCGCCCTGCGATGCGGCATTCCGGTAACATCAGCCGACCGTGACACGCCTCCTGCCGAAAATCGCGTTTCTGGCCGCAGCGGGACTCGTGATCGGCGCCGTCGCGGCGGTCGCCCTGATCTGCGGCGCCTACCTCTACCTGCAGCCGTCGCTGCCGACCGTCGAGGCGATGCGCCAGATCGAACTGCAGGTGCCGCTGCGGGTGTACTCGCGGGATGGTCAGGTGATCGCGCAAATCGGCGAGCAGCGGCGTATCCCCGTCAGCTTCGAGCAGATCCCGCCGATGGTGCGCCAGGCTTTCATCGCCGCCGAGGATGATCGCTTCTTCGAACATTCGGGCTTCGACTACGAGGGCATCCTGCGTTCGCTGGCGGTGAACCTGCTGCCGGGATCACGGCTCGAGGGCGCGAGCACGATCACCCAGCAGACCGCCAAAAACCTCTTTCTCACCAACGATCGGACCTGGCGGCGCAAGGGCCAGGAGATGTTCCTCACCTATCGCATCGAGCAGGAATTCAGCAAAGAGGAAATCCTCGGCCTTTATCTGAACGTCATCCATTTCGGCAAGCGCGCCTACGGTGTCGCGGCGGCGGCCGACCTCTATTTCGGCAAGACGCTGGACCAGCTGACGCTGGCCGAGGCCGCTACGCTCGCCCGCGTGCCGCAGGCACCGTCTCGCTACAACCCGATCAACAACCCCGAAGCGGCAGCGCAGCGCCGCGGTTACGTGCTGCGCCGCATGCGCGAACTCGGCTTCATCGATGCCGAGGCCGAGCAGCGTGCGGCGGCGGAGCCCGTGCGGGCACGCGAGCACGCGCGGTCGTTCGAGGTCGAGGCGCCCTATGTGGCCGAGATGGCGCGACTCGAACTCGTGCAGCGCTTCGGCGCAGCGGCCCAGAACGAGGGGTACAAGATCTACACCACCATCGACCCGGGTCAACAGATCGCGGCGAACGACGCGCTGCGCAGCGGACTGCTCGACTACGACCGGCGTCATGGTTGGCGCGGCCGGAAAACGAAAGTGGGACTCGCGCCGGGCAACACCGATGCCACCGAGCTCGACGCGCTGCTCGAGAACCAGCCCTCCAGCGGGCCGGTGCTGCCGGCGATCGTGCTGGCGGTCGAACCGCGAGCCGCACGCGTGCATGTCCGTGGCGTCGGCGCGGTAACCCTGCCCTGGGAGGGCATCGCCTGGGCGCGGCCCAAGGTGAACGGCCGGCTTGGCAAGGCGCCAAAGACCGCCGGCGAGGTGCTGGCACGCGGTGACGTCGTGCACGTCACGCTGCTGCCGACGCCGCAGCTCGCACAACTGCCCGAAGCGGCCGCGGCGCTGGTCGCGCTGTCGCCGGCGGATGGTGCGATCAGCGCGCTGGTCGGCGGCTTCGATTATTTTGATCCGAACGCCGGCAAGTTCAACCGCGCGATCCAGGCACGGCGGCAGCCGGGCTCAGGCTACAAGCCATTCCTCTACTCGGCGGCGCTGGAGAACGGTTTTACGCCGGCGACGCTGGTGCTCGACGCGCCGTTCGTGATCGACGACCCGCGGATGGAAGAAGCGTGGCGGCCCGAGAACTCCAGCGGCGACTTCGGTGGTCCGACGCGGCTGCGCGAAGCGCTCGTCAAGTCGCGCAACCTCGTCTCGATCCGCGTGCTGCAAGCCATCGGCATGGGGCCGGCAATGGCCTACACCGAGCGCTTCGGCTTCGAGCGCGCCAGCCTGCCGCGCAACCTCACCCTCTCGCTGGGCACGATGAGCGCGACCCCGCTGCAGGTCGCCGCGGGCTACGCCGTGTTCGCCAATGGCGGTCACCGAATCCAGCCGTGGTTCATCGAGCGCATCGAGGACCCGCAGGGGCGCGTGGTTTTCCAGGCGGCACCACGCCGCGTCGTACCCGCCTGCGATCCGCCGGATCCGGCGGCTACCGAAGCAGCAACGAGCGGGGCGGACGCCCCGGCGACGCCCGTGGCCGGCTGCGATCTGCCAGCGACGCAGGTGGCACCGCGCGTCATCAGCGCTCGCAACGCCTGGCTGATCACCGACATGCTGCACGAGGTCATCACCCGCGGCACGGGCCGCCGCGCCCTCGCGCTCGGCCGCCGCGATATCGCCGGCAAGACGGGCACGACCAATGAAGCCCGCGACACCTGGTTCAACGGCTACAACGCCTCGCTGGTCGCGAGCGTCTGGGTAGGCTTCGATCAGTCGCGACCGCTCGGCGAAGGCGAGGAAGGCAGCCGGACCGCCGTACCGATCTGGACCGCTTTCATGGCCGAGGCGCTGAAGGGCGTGGCCGATCGACCCTGGCCGGTGCCGGGCGGCCTGGTGCAGGTGCGCATCTCGCCGGTGACCGGCGAGATCGCCAGCGCCGACGATCCCGAAGCCATCTTCGAAACCTTCATGGCCGATCGGTTGCCGACTGGCGGGGTAATCGGCGAGACCGGCATGGATCCGTCCCGACCGCCGACCGAGCAGCCTGCGGCGGAACCCATCTTCTGAGGCGGCACTGGTCGTGATCAGGTCACGCTACTCGTGAAGAAACTGCCCCCGCGTGCCGAGAACCTGCGCCGCGCGCTCGCCCAGGAAGCGGCGCGCGTGATGGCTGAGCACGGAGTACGCGATTTCCTGTTCGCGAAACGCAAAGCGGCAGAACGCTTCGGCGTGGTCGACGGCGCCGTCATGCCACGCAACACGGAGATCGAGGCGGCGCTGCAGGAGTACCAGCGCCTGTTCGGCGGCGAGGCGCATCAGGAGTCGCTGCAGGCGCAGCGCGAAGTCGCACTCGAAGTCATGCAGCGGCTCGCGGAGTACCGACCGCGGCTGGTCGGCCCGGTACTGCAGGGCACCGCGACGGCCCATGACGACGTGCTGCTGCACGTGTTCGCGGATCGCGCCGAGGCGGTGACGTTCCGGCTGATGGATCAGGGCGTGCCGTTCGAAGTCGGCGAGCGGCGTACGCGGCTCGATGCCGACCGCGTGGTGCAGCAACCGGCGCTGCGCATCGACGTCGACGGTCAGCCGGTGGAGATCGTGGTGTTCCCAGTGGACGGCATCCGCCAGGCGCCGGTCAGTCCGGTGGATGGCAAGCCGATGCGGCGCGCCGACACCGACGAGGTGGCGGCGCTGCTCGCGGCGGCTTACGCGCCGCGCTTGCCGATCGGCACGTAGTCGCGCTTGACCGGGCCGGTGTAGAGCTGGCGCGGCCGACCGATCTTGTACGCCGGGTCGCTGATCATCTCCTGCCAGTGCGCCACCCAGCCGGCGGTGCGCGCGATCGCGAACATCACCGTGAACATCGAGCGCGGAATGCCGAGCGCGCTGTAGATGATGCCGGAGTAGAAATCGACGTTCGGGTAGAGCTTGCGCGAGATGAAGTAGTCGTCGCGCAGGGCGACCTCTTCGAGGCGCTGCGCAAGTTCGAGCAGCGGGTTGTCGGCCCGACCCATCTTGGCGAGCACCTTGTGACACATCTCGCGGATGATCTTGGCGCGCGGGTCGAAGTTCTTGTAGACGCGGTGACCGAAGCCCATCAGGCGTACGTGGCTGGCCTTGTCCTTCACCTGGCCGAGGAACTTCGGGATGTTGTCGACGGTGCCGATTTCTTCGAGCATCTCGAGCACGGCTTCGTTGGCACCGCCGTGTGCCGGACCCCACAGCGCCGAGACGCCGGCGGAGATCGCGGCATACGGGTTGGCGCCGGTCGAGCCGGCAAGACGCACGGTCGAGGTGCTGGCGTTCTGCTCGTGGTCCGCATGCAGGATGAGCAGCAGATCGAGCGCCTGCGCAGCGAGCGGATCGACGTGATAGGGCTCGCAGGG
>CAZIRD010000008.1:48117-53568 GCA_964541625.1 uncultured Acidibacter sp. | reverse complement strand
TGGTCGCGCAGCACCCAAAGCAGGGGTGTGTCGGCTGCAGCGTCCGTCTGCAGGGCTTTTCCATTGACGTTGAGCGTGAGCATTGATGATTCCTCCCCGTAGGTCTCGGCTATTTGCGGCCGCGGTTTTCGATTACCCGTTCAAAGAACGAGGGACCTTGATCGAACTCGGGACTGCGGTCGAAGAGCGGCGAGTGGGCGCGCGCGCGTTCGAGATAGTCGCGGTCCAGCAGTTCGGCGTCGGTGAGCTTGACGCCGTCGAAATGCCAGATGACATGACCGGGCGTATCGCCCATGCCGAGGAAGGGCTCCCACGGTCGGATGTTCCAGCCGGCAACGGTTGCCGCCGGGGTTTCGACGGCAGGATCAAAGAGTTCGGCGGCGCGCACGCTGAGCGTGGCGGTTTCCTTGGTCGGCTGCCGCAGGATGGGCGGGAAATTGGAGGCGCCGCGCAAGCGCACCATGCCGGCGTCGAGGTCCCAGTCGGCATGTAGCGGCTCGTCCTTGTAGACGTCGGGGAAGGCTTTTTTCATGCTGCCGAAGTACTCCCCCATGGGCGTGAAGTACTCACCTTCCTTGTGACGGATGAAGCTGACGCCGACCTTGCTGACGTGGCCGTTGAGCGGGTTGCGGAATTCGTCGATGAAGCGCCCGGTCTGCAAGTCCTCGAAAAAGGACAGGGTCGAGGAGTAGCGCACCCAGGTCGATTCATCCTTGCGTTTCCACCAGCTGCTCTCGCTGCCGCGCAGCCCGATGAGCGGGGTGACGCCGGTAGGCTGCACCGCATAGACCTTGATTCGCGTCTTCCAGGTGACTCGCTGCGGTCCGGTGGTGCCGTAGATGCGCACCAGCGCCGTCATGATGTCGCGCGGGTCGGTAGGTAAACGGCTGGGGGCGGTCCCGCCGGCGCTGGCGGCCGTTAGTGCGGTCGTGGCGGCCCCCAGTGTCCAGGCGCCGAGTTGGCGACGGTTCATCCGGATCGTCATGCCCATCCCCCGAGTCGTCCGTGGGCCGACATTAGCGCGAAACCCGATCCGGCAGAAGATGGCCTTAAAGCCTTCGGCAGATCAGCCGTTACACCGAGTCACCTGAAGTAACTTCTCAAGATTCGGCAACAGCATCCTTATCACCGCCATGAGATCCGCTCCCCTCGCCACCGTTCGGCATCGAATCGTTCTCGGCAGACCGCTGCCGTTCAATGTCTATGCCGAAGACGACTCGCTGCTGCTTGCCCGCGGCCTCCCGGTCGATTCCCGTGAGCATGTCGAGGCGCTGATCGCCCGCGGTGTGCGCGTCAATCTCGACGAGGTCCTCGATCCGGTTGATCTCGCCCGGCGGGCACCGGCCGAAATGCTGCCGCGGGTCTGGCAGGAAGTTCAGGACCAGATCGTCAGCGCAATGCGTCAGCGTGCTGCCGGCGATCTCGAGGCGCGTCTGCAGCAGGCGACGGCACCGCTGGCGACGCTGATCAAGCGTGATCCGGATGTGGCGATCTTCCAGTTGCTCGTCGAACAACAGGACGAGCGGCGCGAGCAGGGTATCCGCCAGGCGATTCAGGCGGCGGTCGTTACTGCGCTCATCGCCCACCGGCTCAACTGGGCAACGGACGATCTCGCGCGTGCCACCAAGGCCGCGCTGACCATGAACATCTCGGTGCTGGAGCTGCTCGGCGCGACGAGCGCGACGGGCGCTGCGAGCCGCGAGGCCGAGGGCGCGCGTCGCGAGGCGCTGCTTGCGCATCCGCTGCGCAGCAGGGAAATGCTCGAGGCCGCAGGGATCACCGATCGCGATTGGTTGCTCGCCGTCGAGCACCATCATGAGCGGGAGGATGGCAGCGGCTACCCGCGCGGGCTGCGCGAGGTGGGCGAGCTGGCCAGCATGCTGCGCTGCGGCGATGCACTGGCCTCCGGCATGGAGGAACTGCGCGGCAAGGATCGCTTGACGCCAAACCACCTGATCCGCCGCATATACCTCGAGGAGCGCGGCAATCTCTACGCGCGGGCGCTGGTCAAGGAAATGGGCATCTACCCGCCGGGTTGCGTGGTCGCGCTGGCGAGCGGCGAGGTCGCATTGGTCGTCAAGCGCGGCCTGTCGATCACCACGCCGATCGTCACCGCGGTCGCCAACCGCTTCCGTCGGCCCTACAACTATCCGGTGCATCGTGACACCTCGAAGCCCGGCTTCCGCGTGCTCACTGCGCTGCCGGCCTATGATTTCGCGCCGACGCCGACCCAGGCGATGATGGCGCTGCACGCCGTGTAGGCGACGGTACAGGCAAGCAACCATGTACAGCGCACCACTCGCCGCCGTCAGACACCGGGTCGCCGTTGGCGTCCCCTTGCCCTTCGATGTCTTCGGCGATGATCAGCGCGAACTGCTGCTTGCCCGCGGGCGCATGCTGCGCAACGCGATGCAGCTCGAGTCGCTGCTCTCGCGTGGCACGACAGCTCTTCTCGACGAGGCGCTCGAACCGATCGAGGTCGCCCGCCATGTTTCCAGGCTGGACCTGCCGCTGGTCTGGCAGCAGGCACGCGAGCGACTCGCGGCGTCGCTAGGCTGTTGTCCGGAAGCGGAGTTCGTCGGTCGGCTGGAGGTCTCGGCCGAGCAGATGACGGCGCTCGTGCGTCGCGATCCGGATCTGGCCATTTTCCAGGCGCTCAGCGAACCGCGACACGGCGCAGGCGACGATGCGGATGCGGCCCAGTCGCCGGGGCCGGGAGTGCTGCATGCCATGCAGTGCGCTGTCATGGCGCTGTTGATCGCCCGCGGCCTGCGCTGGCGGGAACACGAGACCGAGCTCGCGGCGAAGGTCGCGCTGACCATGAACCTGTCGATCCTCGATCACCCGGATCTCGTCAGGGGCCAGGCGATCGACGTCGCCAACGCGTCGCCGGAGTGGCTGTCGCATCCGCTGCGCAGCCGGGAACTGCTGGAGCAGGCCGGGGTCACCGATCGCAGCTGGCTGCTGGCCGTCGAGCGTCATCACGAGCGCGAGGATGGCAGCGGCTTTCCGGCTGGCGTCGAGCAGGTACCAAAGATTTCTGCGCTGGTCCGTTGCGCCGGGGCCTTCATCGCCGGCTTTGTCGGGCATACCGCGGATGAGGACGTGACCGCCGACAAGGTTTTTCGCGCGGTCTACCAGTCCGAGCGCGGCAATCCGTACGTGGCGGCCCTAGTTCGCGAGGCGGGTCTTTATCCGCCCGGCAGCGCGGTCACGCTGGCCACCGGGGAGACGGCGGTGGTCGTCAAGCGCGGCCGTTCGATCCAGGCACCGCTGGTGGCCGCGATGCTCAACCGTTTCGAGCGGGCGTTTGATTGCCCGATCCCCCGCGACACCTCCGAGCGCGGTCTCGGCATCGTCCGTGGTCTGCCGCGGGGCCGGTTCCGGCCGAGCCGCGAGCAGCTGTCCATGGCTTTGCAAGGCTTTTCAGCCGGCGGGGTGGTGGGATCTGCGCATTGACGGCGATCGGGTGACCCCTTACCGTCGCTGCAATGAAGTTCGCTCCCCTCTCCGCCGTTCGGCATC
Source organism: uncultured Acidibacter sp. (assembly GCA_964541625.1). Taxonomy (GTDB): domain Bacteria; phylum Pseudomonadota; class Gammaproteobacteria; order Steroidobacterales; family Steroidobacteraceae; genus UBA964. The sequence goes on along the minus strand of CAZIRD010000008.1, from coordinate 50,043 downwards.
GGGTCGAAGTCGGCAAGCCACTGGCTTTCCACGTCTACGATATCGACGAGTCGCTGCTGCTGGCCCGCGACACCACCGTCGAGACCGTCTCGCAGCTCGACTCGCTCATCAGTCGCGGCGTGCAGGTCAATATCGAGGATGTTCCCGACCGCATCGACGTCGCTGCCTATGTGCCGGTCGAAATGCTGCCCGACCTCTGGCGGTCGGTCGGCGCGCGCATCGTGGGTCTGCTGCACAACCAGCCGCTGGAGCGTATCAACGAGACGCTGCAGACCGCCTGCGAGCCGCTGGAAGTGCTGATTCGACGCGACCCTGACCTCGCGATCGTCAACGCGGTGCGCAACGGTCTCGACGATCGGCGCACCTACGGTGTCATGCAGTCGATGCATGCGGCCGTCGTCTCGATGCTCATCGCTTCGCGGCTCAACTGGTCCGGCAACGAGGTGACGCTCGCTGGCAAGACCGCGCTGGCAATGAACGTGTCCATTTTCAAGATTCTCGGCAGCCTTGCCCTGCGGCGTGCGGAGCCCACCGCCGACGAACGGCTCGCCATCCGCTCGCATCCGATACGCAGTCGCGAGATGTTGCAGGAGGCCGGCGTCGCCGACCGCGAGTTGCTGCGTGCCGTGGAGCAACACCATGAGCGCAGCGACGGCAATGGCTACCCGGCCGGGATCCGCGACGTTGCCGAACTCGCCGGCGTGGTGCGCTGCGCGGACTCGTTCGTGACCGGGCTGCACGAGCACACGGGGCCGGGGTACTTGCCGCCGGATCAGTTGCTGCGGCGCCTGTTTGTCGACGAGGAGCGCAACGTCTTCGTCTCGGCACTGGTCAAGGAAATGGGTGTCTACCCGCCGGGATGCATGGTGAGCCTCGCCAGCGGCGAGCAGGGCATAGTCATCCGTCGCGGCGCCGCGATCACCACGCCGTTCGTGGCGGCGATCGCCTCGGGTCCGAGGCGGCCTCTACCGACGCCGGTGCTGCGCGATACGTCGGTGGCCAGGCATCGGATCGTCGGTGTGCTGCACCCCTCGGACCATCTGATCACCAAAGCGCAGATGCAGCTGGTGCTGCGCACGGTTTAGTTCGCGGCAGCGGCGGACGCCGCTTGACGAATAGCATTCATACAATGTAGTATTCATCCTACATACGGTTCTGCCGGAGGGATGAAACATGCGCTTGCCGCTGCGCTGCCTGCTCGCCTTGACGATGCTGGCAGGACCTGTCTCCAATCTGCACGCCGCACAGCCGCTGCAGGCCTCTGCTGCCGGGCCGGCAGCGCCCGGCGCAGCCGGCGCGGCGCGGCTCTTGCGCCCCTTCGCTCCCTGTCGGCTCACCGACCCTTCCCAACTTGACGCGATCGAGGCGGATTGCGCGACCATCGAGATCGGCGAAACGGCAGCGGCGGGCAGCCGGCGCATCACGCTCTCGCTGACGCGTATTCCGGCAGTCAACCACCAGCGCAAGGCCGACCCGCTGGTGGTGCTGGCCGGCGGGCCCGGCATGGGCGCGCAAATGATGTACACGCAGACTGCCGCGGCGTTTGCCCGGGCGCGACGCGATCGCGACATCCTGCTGCTCGACCAGCGCGGTACGGGCGCGTCCTCGCCGCTCGCTTGCGACGGGGACTTCGACGATCCACTTGCGGCCGGCCGGTCGGGGTTCGATGTCGATGAGGTCGTGAAACAGGTCAACGCCTGCCGCGATCGCTACGCCGCAGAGCGCGACCTGCGCGCCTACACCACGAGCCGCGCGGTTCGCGACCTCGATGCGGTGCGCGCATTGCTCGGTTACGAAGCTTTCAACCTGTATGCCGTGTCCTATGGCACCCGGGTCGCACAGCACTATGCGCGTCGATATCCGGCGCGGGTGCGCAGCATGGTGCTCGATGGCGTGGTTGCACCGGCTACCGTGCTTGGTCCGCGG
>CAZIRD010000008.1:8384-48017 GCA_964541625.1 uncultured Acidibacter sp. | reverse complement strand
GGCGACCTCCGGCCCATGGCCACACTCTACTTCCTGACCACTTCGAGTCTGACCGAGGCGATCGCTGCTGCGATGCACAATTCCGTGGTGTGCAGCGAGGATCTGCCGCGCCTCGATCCGGCAAGCATCGACCGCAAGGCGCTGGAGGCGACCTACATGGGCGCCGCAGCGCTCGATGCGCTGCGCGCGGCCTGCGCGCAGTGGCCGCGCGGTGAAGTCGATGCCGATTTCCACGCGCCGCTGACGGGTAACGTGCCGACGCTGCTGCTCTCCGGCACGCTCGATCCGGTCACGCCGCCGGGCGATGCCGAGCGGGTGGCGAAGAGCCTGCGCAGCGCGAGGCATCTGCAGTTCGAGGGTGCGGGGCACGGCCAGCTCGCTGCGCCCTGCATGGACCGTGTGCTGGCTGAATTCTTTGACAAGGCGGATCCGAAAGGCCTCGATGTTTCCTGCCTCGAGCGTCGCAAGCAGCCGCCATTCTGGATCACTCTCGCGGGGCCCTCGCCATGATCACGGTCGATCGATTGAACAAGCGCTTCGGTGCCGTCGAGGCGGTCAAGGGCGTCAGCTTCGCGGCGAATGACGGGCGCATCACGGGTCTGCTCGGCCCGAATGGCGCCGGCAAGTCGACCACCCTGCGCCTGCTCGCCACGTTGCTGCGCGCAGACTCGGGCGACGCCAGCATCGATGGCGTGTCGGTCACCACCGACCCGATCGGCGCGCGTCGCCGCATGGGCGTGCTGTCGCATGCCAGCGGTCTTTATCCGCAGCTGACGGCGCGGGAAAACATCGCCTACTTCGGCGAGTTGCATGGCCTCGATCGCAGCCAGATCAAGGCGCGCATCGCGGAGTTGTCGCAACTGCTCGATCTCGGCGCATTCCTTGACCGCAAGACCAAGGGCTTCTCGCAGGGCCAGCGGCTGAAGACGGCGCTCGCCCGCGCTCTTGTGCATGCGCCGCGCAACCTCATCCTCGATGAGCCGACCAACGGGCTCGATGTCATGGCGGTGCGCAACCTGCGGGCGCTGCTCGGCCGGCTGCGCGACCAGGGGCATTGCATCCTGTTCTCCAGCCACGTCATGCAGGAGGTCGGGCTGCTGTGCGACACCGTGGTGGTGATCGCGCAGGGGCGGGTGGTGGCGGAGGGCAGCGTCGAGTCGCTGCGTTCACAGGCCGGCGAGGCGACCCTCGAGGACGCCTTCGTCAAACTGATCGGTACGGCAGAGGGGCTCAACTGATGCGCGGCATTCTCACGGTCTTCCGCAAGGAGTTTTTCGAGAACCTGCGCGATCGGCGCATCCTGCTCTCGGCGCTGGTGTTCGGGCCGATCTTCGGACCGGTGCTGCTGACGGTGATGCTGCAGTTCATGGTCTCGCAGGGCGAATCGACCACCGACAAGGCGCTGACCATCACGGTGGTCGGCGCGGAGCACGCGCCCAACCTGATGCAGCGGCTCGAGTCGCAGAACATCCGCATCGAGCGCAAGACGCTCGATGAGACGCAGATCCGCGCCGCGATCCAGCAGCGTGAAGCGACCGTCGTGCTGCGTGTCCCTGCGGAGTTCGCCAGCCGCTGGGCCGAGACGCGCCCCGCCGCGCTGCAGGTGTTCGCTGATGGGTCGGACCAGTTCGGCGGCCAGAATGATGCCCGGCGGGTCAGCCGCATCATCCAGGGCTGGAGCCAGCAGGTGGGTCAACAGCGGTTGCTGTTGCGCGGCATCGACCCGGTCAGCACGGTGCCGATTGCCATTCACGACGTCGACGTTTCGACCCCGGTGAGCCGCGCGGCCTTCACCCTCGGCATGCTCAGCTACCTCGTGATCGTCGCGATGCTGGTGGGCGGCATGTACCTCGCCATCGACTCGACCGCGGGCGAGCGCGAGCGCGGCTCGCTGGAGTCGCTGCTCACGGCACCCATGCCGCGCCGCGATCTGATCTACGGCAAGATCCTCGCGACCACCTCGTACATGCTGATCTCGATGACGCTGACCATTGTCGGCTGCGCGGTGATGCTGCAGTTCGCGCGGCTCGAGGAGTTCGGCATGAGCGTGTCGATGGGGCCACTGACCTCGCTGCAGCTGCTGGCCGTGACCGCGCCGCTTGCGCTTTTCGGCGCGGGACTGCTCACCGTCATCGCGTCCTTCACCCGCAGTTTCCGCGAGGCGCAGAGCTATCTCTCATTCGCGATCAGCTTGCCCACCTTGCCGCTGGTGTTCCTCGGCATGATGCGCATCGATCCCTCGCCGTGGATCTACGCCACGCCGTCGATCGGCCAGCACTTCCTGATGATGCAGGTGCTGCGCGGCGAGACCCCGGCAGCCGGCGATGTGCTGGTGTCGGCTGCCGCGAGTCTTGTGCTCGGCGCCGTGCTCTGCTGGTGGGCGGGTCGACTTTACGAACGCGAGGCGATCCTCGGCTGACGGTGACCGGCGGCGATCTAGCCATCGCTTGACATGTGAAATGGTGTTTTATATAAGTAGTACACCAATCAAGGGAGCTGAGCGATGTTGAGCATCTCCGACCTGACTTACGTCTACCCCAACGGCACGCGGGCGCTGGACGGCGTTTCGCTGGATCTCGGACCCGGCATGTTCGGCTTGCTGGGTCCAAACGGCGCAGGCAAGAGCACGCTGATGCGCTGTCTCGCGACCCTGCAGGTCCCGAATGCCGGCGCCATCCGCTTCGACGGTATCGACGTGCTCGCCGATCCGCCGGCGCTGCGCCGCCAGCTCGGCTACCTGCCGCAGGACTTCGGCGTCTATCCGCGTGTTTCGGCGCTCGACATGCTCGATCATCTCGCCGTCCTCAAGGGCTATGCCGCGCGCGGCGAGCGGCGCGAGGCGGTTGAGCGGCTGCTGCGGCAGGTGAACCTCTGGGAGGTGCGCCGCAAGGCCGTGGCCGGCTTCTCGGGCGGCATGCGCCAGCGTTTCGGCATCGCGCAGGCCTTGCTCGGCGACCCGCGGCTGATCATCGTCGATGAGCCGACCGCCGGCCTCGACCCGGAAGAGCGCAACCGCTTTCTTAACCTGCTGGCCGAGATCGGTGAGCAGGTCGTGGTGATTCTTTCCACGCATATCGTCGAGGACGTCGCCGAACTCTGTCCGCGCATGGCGATCCTCGCCTCGGGACGCATCGTCGCCGAGGGCGCGCCCGCCCAGCTCGTCGAGGCGCTGCAGGGTCGGATCTGGCGCAAGACGATTCCCAAGGAGGAACTCGAGGCGCTGCGCAGTCGACACAGCGTCATCGCCACCCGGCTGATCGGCGGCCGCACCTCGGTGCACGTGCTCGCCGAGTCCATGCCCGCGGAGGGCTTCGTGGCCGCCGCCGCCGATCTGGAGGACGTCTATTTCGCCACGCTCGCCGCGCAGCGGCGGGCTGCCTGAGGCCGGCGTCATGTTCCGCCATATCGTTTCGTTCGAGCTGCGCTGCCAGCTGCGCTCGCCGGCGTTCTGGGTCACCTTCCTGGTGTTTCTGCTGATGGCCTTTGGCGCAGCGGCCTCCGACCAGCTCAGCATCGGCGGCAAGGGCGGCAACGTCTACGTCAATGCGCCGTTCGTGATCGCGCAGACCACGCTGATCCTGTCGCTGTTCGCCTTGTTCGTGGCTGCGGCTTTTGTGGCCAATGCGGTACTGCGCGACGACGAAGCACGCTTCGGCGGCATTCTGCACAGCACGCGCCTGCCGCTGCGCGACTACCTGCTCGGCCGCTTCACCGGCGCCTGGCTTGCCGGCATGCTGGTGCTCGCCAGCGTACCGCTCGGCAATGCGCTCGGCGCCGCCATGCCCTGGCTCGATCCCGAGACCGTCGGCCCCTTCAACGCGGGTTGGTATCTGTACGCCTGGCTCGCGCTCAGTGGTCCGACGCTGCTCATCACTTCCGCGCTGCTCTACTCCGTCGCGCTGTTCACGCGCTCGCTGCCGCTGACCTACGTCAGCGTAATGGTGGTGCTCGTGGGCTATCTCGTGGCGCTCGGCCTGCTGAGCGACCCGCGCTTCGAGCCGGTGGTCACGCTGCTCGATCCGTTCGGGCTCGCCGCGCTCTCCATCCTGACCAAGTACTGGACGGCGGTGGAGCGCAACACGCTGATGCCCACGCTCTCCGGGCCGCTGCTCTACAACCGTCTCATCTGGATCGGCGCGACCGCGGTCATCCTCGCCATTGCCTTGCGGTTTTATCGTGTCGCGATTGCTGCCGGCAAGATGGGGAAAGGCAAGCCGGCGAAAAGCGATGCAGACCACGGCAAGGCGGGCACGGCGAGCGTGACGGCCGACGGCGGGGCGAGCAGCCGCCTCGTCAATGCCGGTGCAGCCACTACCGCGACGAGCCTGGGCGAGTTACCGCCGTGGCGGCGCGGTCTGGCGGCGCTGCTGGCGCTGGTACGCCACGACATGGTCGCGGCCTTCCGTCACCCCGGCTACCTCGTACTGGTGTTCATCGGCTGCGTGAACGCCGGCTCCGCGCTCTGGTTCGCCGACGAAGGCTACGGCACAGCGACGCTGCCGGTGACTCGCGTGATGATCGAGACGCTACGCGGCGCCTTCACCATCATCCCGCTGCTGATTGCCATCTATTACGCCGGCGAACTCGTCTGGAGCAGCCGCGATCGGCGCATGCACGAGATCATTGATGCGACCGCAGCCCCGGACTGGACCTTTGCGCTGCCGAAAATGCTGGCGATTTCGCTGGTGCTGCTGTCGACGATGTTCTTTGCGGTGCTGCTGGCGATGGGCGTGCAGGTCCTGAAAGGCTACTCGCAGATCGAGGTCGGACACTACATTCTCTGGTACGTACTGCCCGGGACCATCGACGTCACGCTGCTCGCGATCCTTGCAGTGTTCGTGCAGACCCTGGTGCCTGCCAAGGCGATGGGCTGGCTGGTGATGATGTTGTACGTCGTTGCTCAGGGCACGCTCAGTTCACTCGGATTCGAGCATCCGCTGTACCTCTACGCGTCGTCGCCGGCGGAGCCTTTGTCCGACATGAACGGGCTCGGCGTCTATGCCGCCAACGCGGCCTGGTTCCGTGCCTACTGGTCCGCCTGCGCGCTGCTGCTGGCGGTGCTGGCTGCGAGCCTCTGGCGGCGGGGCACGGTGATCTCGCTGCGCACGCGGTTTGCGCGACTGCCGCGCCGCCTGGCGGGTCCATCCGGCGTGGTCGCCGCGTTCGCCGTGGTCGCGATGGCCGGACTCGGTGGCTGGATCTACTACAACACCAACGTTCTCAATGAATATCGAACCGTTGAGGATGACCGACAGCTGGCAGCGGAGTACGAGAAGACCGTCAGCGGTTTCGAGAAACTGCCGCAGCCGCGGATCATCGATGTGACGCTGGGCGTGGACCTTTACCCGCAGCAGGCGCGGGCCGATATCCGCGGTCGCTATGTGCTGGAGAACCGTACGTTGGCACCGCTGGCGGAGGTCCATGTCAGCCTGCCGCGCGATCTGCAGGTTGCCGAGATCGCCTTGCAGGGCGCAGCGCTGGCGCGTGAATGGCCGCAGTTCAATTACCGCATTTTCCGTCTCGCCAAACCGCTCGCGCCGGGCGAGCGGGCAACGCTGGCGTTCCAGTTGCGTCGCGAGCAGCGTGGCTTTCCGCATCGTGGTGCGGATACGCGTCTCGTTGCCAACGGCACCTTCCTCGACAACTTCGAGATCGCGCCGACTTTGGGCCCGAGCCGCAACTACTACCTGCAGGATCGCAACGAGCGGCGCAAGAAGGGACTCGCGCCCGAGTCGCGGCCGCCGCGTCTCGAGGACGACTCGGCGCGCGCCTTCAACGTGCTGCGTCGTGACAGTGACTGGGTGAATGCGGACATCACCGTCTCGACCGTCGCCGATCAGATTGCCGTGGCGCCCGGCTATCGCGTGAGCGAGGAGGTCCGCGACGGACGTCGTACGGTGCGCTACCGCACCGATGCGCCGATCCAGAACTTCTTCTCGATCCAGTCGGCGCGCTATGCGGTGGCGCGCGACCGCTGGCAGAACGTCGAGCTCGCTGTTTATTACCATCCGACCCACGACACGAACGTGAAGTCGATGCTGGCCGCGATGAAGACCTCGCTGGGGCTGTTTTCCTCCAGCTTCAGTCCCTTCCAGTTCCGGCAACTGCGCATTCTCGAGTTCCCGGCCTACGCGAGCTTCGCGCAGTCGTTCGCCAACACAGTGCCGTTCTCGGAGGCCATCGGCTTCATCCAGCACCGCAAAGATCCCGACGATATCGACTTCACCTCGTACGTCACGGCGCATGAGATCGGTCACCAGTGGTGGGCACACCAGCTGATTCCGTCGGAGCAGCAAGGCGCGACGCTGCTGGTGGAGTCGCTCGCCCAGTATTCCGCACTGCGGGTGATGGAGAAAATCTACGGCCCCGAGCAGATCCGCAAGTTCCTGAAATACGAGATGGATCGCTACCTGCGTGCGCGCGGCAGCGAGCGACTCGAGGAGTTGCCGTTGGCGCGGGTCGAGAACCAGGGCTACATCCATTACCAAAAGGGCGGGTTGGCGATGTACCTCCTCAAGGAAGAGCTCGGCGCCGAGGTCGTCGATCGTGCCCTGCAGCGACTGCTGGGCGAGTTCGCCTTCAAGCCCGCGCCCTACCCGAATGCGCGCGACTTCCTGCGTGTGATGCGGGAGGTCGCGGGTCCGGCACATGATGCACTGATCGCCGATCTCTTCGAGCGCATCACCCTGCTCGACATCAAGGTGGAGTCGGCGAAGTCGAGCCAGCTCGCGGACGGTCGCTGGCAGACGACGCTCGAGGTCAAGGCCCGCAAGCTGTATGTCGACGGTCAGGGCAAGGAGACTGCGACCCCGCTGGCCGGCAACTTCGAGGTCGGCGTGTTCGCCGTGGAGCCGGGCGAAAAGGGCTTCGTGCGCGACAGCATACTCGCCGTCGAGCGTCGGCCGCTGCGAGACGGCCTGCAGCAGATCGTGCTCGTCAGCAAGGCGAAGCCGGCGTTTGCCGGCGTGGACCCGTACAACAAGTGGATCGACCGCGAAACCGACGACAATGTCGTCGGCGTAGAGCTGGTGAGCGGCGGACGCCGCAGCTGACATTCAGTCGAGCGGGTCGTGCGCGTTCGGCAGGATCGCCACCGGGTGGTGCAGGGCCTTGAAGCTTGCATCACTCGGGTGGTGGTCCCAGCGCAGCGTGAGCGGGATATTGGTGAAGTGCACGCCGATGTTGATCACCCAGAGCGCGATCAGTGCGATCCACGTGGCCTGCGCGAGCGTGGAGTCCGCGCCGCCCTCGAGACCCATCCCCCAGAAACACTGCCATAGCCGCCAGGTGAGATAGAGACAGGGGACGATCACCCAGATCGGGCTGCGCCAGCGCTTCCAGACAAAGATTTCGGTCGCCACCTGCGTGATGAACATGAAGAGGTAGGCGGCGAGGCCCACCGCGACCGGCGTGTTGCCGCCCGCTACACCCTCGATCACCAGCGTCAGCAGCGGCAGAACGAGCCCCACCAGCCAGATCACCACCAGCCAGACCTTGAACCAGGTCGGCGGCGGCCGCGGCCCCGGAAAGGCCGCGGTACCGGCGGCCCGTCGGGCGCCGATCCAGATGTACAGGCTGGCGATCAGGAAGAACACGGCGTTCTGCAGCAGCGCCGAGCGCAGCGGATCGTCGAACAACGCGTCGATGGACATGGCGGGCATCCAGTGGGTGACGGATACGCTGCAGAATACGCCAGACCTTTGTCGCGCCCACCGTGGGATGGTCGATCAGGGGCTGAATTCCGCCGTCGACTTCATTACCCTCGGCTGACAGTCCAACAACGAAGGGGGTGGGAGATGGATTGGCAACGACGTGAATTGCTGCTGGCCGGCGCTTCGGGCGTCGCCCTCGCGACGCTGGCGGGCGAGGCGGCACTCGCCCAGGGTGCCGTCGCGGATTCGCTGAAGGGTCCCTACCTCGATCTCGGGACGCCCACCGGCAACATGCTGGCAGTGGCGCGGATGACCGGCGATCTCGATCTCGGCAAGCAGAAGATCGGCTGGTACAACGGCTACGTTTCGGGCGTGCGTCCGGGCGAGGCACTGCGCGACCTCTTCGGCTTTGCGGGTTTCGGCATTGCCCGGCTCCTGCCGCACGAGAGCGGCACCGGTTACCGCAAGGTGCTGCGCGAGGTTGGCATCTACTACGATCTGAAGAGCGGCGAGCCGCTCGAAGAATTCGCCAATCCCTACACCGGCGAGCGGGTGAGGGTGGTGCCGGTGGCCAACGACCCGTTCAACAGCACCATCCAGGAATACTTCCCGCCACCGCCCAACTACGGCGGCCTCAATGCCTCGGCACCGCCGCCGAAGATTCCGTTCGTGATGCCCTGGAAGAAGCAGGCGGATTACGTGACGCTCGAGCGACACATCCATCTTTTCTATAAGAACGCGCTGCAGCCGGACAAATGGCCGCGCGAGTCCGCGGGCGCCATGGCCCGCGTGTCCGAGTTCTTCACCTATTTCTTCAAGGCTGCGGACATGCAGAACGCCAAGCTGACCTCGCTGCCCTTCCACGGCACCTGGTCGCGCGTCACGCCGTGGCTGCCATGGCTGCTGATGGGTCAGGCCGATGGCCACTGCCAGTACATGACCTACCAGGGCAGCGGCCAGAACCTCGAAGACGTGCTGCCGCGGCAGGTGCTCGACTACATCGGCAAGAAGTTCCCGCTCTATCTCAATGCGCCGACCAAGTGGGTCGAGCCGTCGCTGTCGTCGCTCGAACGCTACGCGCTCGAGCAGCAGCCGGCGCCGCCGAGGAAATGACCGCGGAGTACGACTACCTTATCGTCGGTGCCGGTTCGGCGGGTTGCGTGCTTGCCAACCGGCTTACCGCGGATCCCGCCATCAGCGTGCTGCTGCTCGAGGCGGGCGGGCGCGATCTCAACCCCTTCATCCACATGCCTGCCGGTCTTGCGCGACTGGTGGGCAATACGCGGATCAACTGGGGCTACGAGACCGAGCCCGAGCCCGAGTTGCTCGGCCGTCGGCTCTTCTGGCCGCGTGGGCGGGTGCTTGGCGGCAGCAGTTCCATCAATGCCATGTGCTACATCCGCGGCGACGCCCGCGACTACGACGAGTGGGCAGCGCTCGGGCTGCCTGGCTGGGACTACCGCTCGGTGCTGCCGTATTTCATCAAGGCCGAGCATCAGCAGCGCGGCGCGTCGGCCTACCACGGCGTTGGCGGTCCGTTGCACGTCGAGGATTTGCGACATCGCAATCCCTTGACCGAGGTTTTCCTGCAGGCCGCTGCCGAGCGTGGCCATCCGCGTAACGATGATTTCAACGGCGCGGACCAGCAGGGGTTCGGTCCCTATCAGGCGACTTTGCGCGAGGCGCGCCGCTGCAGCACGGCAGTGGGATATCTGCGCCCGGCGCAGGCGCGCCCCAACCTGCGCGTCATCACCGGCGCTGCCGTACTGAGGATTCTTTTCGAAGGCGCTGGCGCACTGCGGGCAACCGGTGTCGAGTACAGCCGGGGCGGCCGCGGTGTGCCGGTGCGGGCACGCCGCGAGGTGCTGCTTTGCGGTGGCGCGATCGCCTCGCCGCAATTATTGATGTGCTCCGGTATCGGGCCTGCCGCCGAGCTCGAGCGTGCGGGTGTCGCGGTGCGACTCGCGCACCCGGATGTCGGCCGCAATCTGCAGGATCATCTCGATTACTGCACGCTGCAGCGCTGCACGCAGCCGATCAGCTACGACTTCAATGCCTTCGAGGAAGCGCTTGCGGGCCTGCGCTATCTCATTCGGCGTGACGGCCCCGGGGCGTCGAACGTGGCCGAGGCCGGAGGTTTCCTGAGATCCGCGCTGGCGACCGACGCGCGCGCCGATCTGCAGTTCCACTTCGTGCCTGCGCAACTCGATGATCATGGTCGCAACAAGTTGCCAGGACATGGCTACACCCTGCACGCCTGCTATCTGCGGCCGCAGAGTCGTGGCCACATCGGCCTGCGCAGCGGCTCAATGCGTGATTTGCCACGTGTTCATGCCAACTATCTTGCCGAGCCTGCCGATCTCACGAGACTCGTCGAGGCCGTGAAGGTGTCGCGCGAGCTGCTGGCGAGCAGCGCTTTCGACGGCTATCGCGGTGACGAGATTTTCCCGGGCGAGACGGCCCGCAGCGATGCCGCGATCGTCGCATCGATCCGCGCCAAGGCCGAGTCCATCTATCACCCGGTCGGCACGTGCCGCATGGGCAGCGACGCCGATGCCGTAGTCGATGAACGCTTGCGCGTGCGCGGCGTCGATGGGCTGCGGGTGGTCGATGCGTCGGTGATGCCGCGTATCGTCGGCGGCAATACCAACGCGCCGACCATCATGATCGCGGAGAAGGCCGCGAATCTGCTCGCCGCGGCCTGAAGCTGCGCCCCTGCGAGCGGTTGCATGAGCGCCATCGATCGTCCTTTCGCCGAGCTCTCGCCCGACGCGGTGCTCGATGCGGCCGAGTCGCTCGGCATCGACAGCGATGGGCGTTTGTTCGCGCTGAATTCCTACGAGAATCGGGTCTACCAGATCGGCTCGTCGTCGCACGGACCGCTGGTGCTCAAGTTCTATCGCCCGCGACGCTGGACCGATGCGCAGATCCTCGAAGAGCACGCGTTCGCCGCGGAGCTCGCCGCGGCGGATCTGCCGGTCGCCGCGCCGCTTGTGTTGGCAGGCGAGGTTCTGCATCGTCATGGCGGCCTGCGCTTCGCGGTGTTTCCCAAGCTCGCGGCAAGACCGGCCGAGATCGATGCACACGGCTCGCTGGCTCTCGTCGGTCGCACGCTCGGTCGCATGCACGCGGTGGGCGCTCGACAGCGCTTCCTGCACCGGCCGGCGCTCTCGGTGGAACGGCTAGGCTGGCAGGCGCGCGAGGCGCTGCTCGGTTCGCGTTTCCTCGACGAAATGGGAACACAGGGCATTCTCGATGCCGCGCTGCTCGACAAGTACGCCGAGGTCTCCGCTGCACTGCTCGAGGCCGTTGAGGACCAGTTGCAGGTCGCGGGGATCCTCGCGACGATACGACTGCATGGCGATTGTCATCTTGGCAACGTGCTGTGGAACGAGCGCGGCCCCGTGTTCGTCGATCTCGACGACTGCATGAGCGGGCCGCGCATCCAGGACCTGTGGATGTTCCTCTCCGGCTCGCTCGACGAGCGACGCGGCCAGTGGCAGGAACTGGTCGCCGGCTATCGCGAGTTCCATCACATCGAGTCGGCAGAGACGCTGCTCATCGAGCCGTTGCGGGCGCTGCGCATGTTGCATCACTCCGCCTGGATCGCCGCGCGCTGGGACGACCCGGCTTTTCCGCGGGCGTTTCCCTGGTTCGCGAGTCCGCGTTTCTGGCAGGAACATGTCAGCGACCTCTGGCAGCAGCTCGAGTCGCTGCGCAGCGGCGAGACGCTGCTCGACGAGCAAGTCGGCCCATGAAGGTGCTGTTTGTCTGCATGGGCAACATCTGCCGCTCGCCGTCCGCCGAGGCGGTGTTGCAGCAACTCGGTACCGGTGCCCTCGGGCCGGGAACCTCGATCAGGGAGTGAAGCTCATGACGCATGGGAATCTATGTAACGGTCTGCCGACGCCACGTCGCCGCCGGGTGTTTGCCGCTGCGCTCGCGCTGTCGGGACTGCTGTTCGACTCCGGCGATCTGCCCGCCGCCGAGGCCGGGGCGAAACCCGTCGAGGCACTCGATCTCTACCGGCTCGAACAGCCGGTCGACCCGCAGCTCTCGCCGGACGGACGGCGGGTGGCGGTGCTGCGGCAGACGCGCGACATCCAGACTGATCGGGTCAATCATGAATTGTGGTTGCTGGAGACGGTCAGCGGCGAGCGGCGTCTGCTGGTGGGCGCCGAGCGTTCCCCCAGCGGGGTGCGTTGGTCTCCGGATGGCAGGCGGCTGGCTTTCGTCGGCCGCGAGGGCGGCAAGCCGCAGGTCTTCGTGCTCGATCTTGCTGACGGGCGGGCGCGACCGATCACCGATTCGGCGCAGCCGCCGAGGGCGCTCGCCTGGTCGCGCGACTCGAAGATGCTGGCGTACGTGGCGCTGGTGGAGAAGGTGACGGAGCCGTTCTACAAGCTGCCGGAGAAGCCGGCCGGTGCCCAGTGGGCGCCGGCCGCCCGACTGGTGCGCGACTACCCGTATCGCACCGACGGCGATGGCTGGTTGATTCCCGGCGAGATGCAGGTGTTTGTCGTTCCGGTCGACGGCGGCGCAGCCCGCCAGGTGACGCGCGGCAGCGGCGATTGGGGCATGCGCGACGAAGCGCCGGCCTGGCTGGCCGACGGCTCGGCGATCATCGTTTCGGCGGATACCGATCCGGCGGCGCGACGGCGGGCCAACCAGTCGGACCTTTGGCTGTGGCCGCTGGCCAGCGGCGCTGCGCCGCAGCAACTGACCCGCGACGATGGCAGCGAGCAGAGCCCCGCAGTCAGTCCTGACGGCAGCCGCGTGGCCTACGTCGGCTGGAGGACCCGCCGTAACTCGTACCAGCGCAACGATATCTTTGTACTGCCGCTGGCGTCCGGCGCGGCGGCGCGCAATCTGACTGAAGCTCTCGATCGAAACACCGAGCAGCCGCGCTGGCGTGAGGACGGTGCCGTGTTGCACTTCCTTTATCAGGATCGCGGCGTGAACCGGATTGGCGAGGTGGATGCTGCCGGCAGGACGCCGCCGCGTCAGCGTGTCGCCGAGGTGGGCAATACGCGGCTGCTGCTGCCAAGCTCAGGTGGCGGCACCTACTCCGTGGCCCGTGGTGCCTTCGCCTATCCCAGCGTCGAGGCAGACCGGCCGCCCGCGCTGGCAGTGGATGCCGGCAAGGGCGAGAGAATTCTTTGGGACCTGAATGCCGCCTGGCGCGCGGGCAAGGCGATCGGCATCCTCGAGGAGGCGACCTTCACCTCGTCGGCCGACGGTCGAGCTGTCCATGGCTGGATCCTCTATCCGCCGGGTTTTGATCCGGCCAAGAAATATCCGTTGGCGCTCGACATCCACGGCGGTCCGCATCTCGACTACGGGCCCATGTTCTCGGTCACGCACCATCTCTATGCTGCGGCGGGCTACGTGGTGCTGTTCGTCAACCCGCGCGGCTCGATCGGCTACGGCGAGGAGTTTGCGAGCCTGATCAACCGTGCGTATCCGGGGCAGGATCACGACGACCTCATGAGCGCCATCGATGCCGTGGTCGCCCGGGGATTCATCGATCCGCGGCGCTTGTACATCGGTGGCGGCTCGGGCGGTGGCGTGCTGTCGTCGTGGGCGATCGGCAAGACCGACCGGTTCGCTGCCGCGTCGGTGAAGCGTCCGGTGATCAACTGGGCTTCCACCGCGCTCACCACCGACATCGGCGCTACCATGGGTTCGGCGTGGTTCGACCGCATGCCCTGGGAAGAGCCCGAGAAATACTGGGCGCGTTCACCACTGTCGCTGGTGGGCAAGGTGCGCACGCCGACGCTGATCATCACCGGCGAGCAGGACTGGCGCACGCCGATGAGCGATTCCGAGCAGTACTTCCAGGCGCTGCAGCTGCGTGGCGTGGAGAGTGTGCTGATGCGCTTGCCCGAGGCCAGTCATGCTTTCGGCCGGCCGAGCCAGTGGCTGGCGGCGATCCTCGGCACCATCGGCTGGTATGACCAGCACCTCAATCCGCGCGCGTCCGCACCTGCAGCTCGCGGCGACGGTAGTCGAGAATGAAGGTATCGAGCACGCCGATCACGTCCATGCCGATGAGCAGCGCCGGTTCGTCGAGCATGCGCCAGTGCTCGAAGATATGCAGGTCAAGGAAATTGATGCGCGCATTGCGCACGGTGACGTTGCCGAGCCGGATACCGGGGACGGCGAGGTTGACGCCTTCCTGAACGTCCCCGGTGACGCCGATCACGCCCTCGTTGCGCGGGTCGAGACCGCGGCGACGTGAGGCAGCCAGCGCGGCGCGCAGCGCGACGTTGCCGAGTGTCTGCTGCGCGCCGGTGTCGATCACGGCCTTGACCTTGACCGGACCGACCCAGGCGTCCACCCAGGGCACGTGGCCGGAGGCGAGCCGAATCGGAATGGTCGAGAAACCAGCCGGCGCCGGCTGTCCCTTGGAACGGGTGATCTCGATCCGGTCCTTGCGGAACTCGACGTGGATGCGCCGATCGCGCAGCGCGCGGGTGGCGAGTACACCGTCGGCACCGCCGAAGGCGTCGTCGACCACGACCAGCCGCTGGTTCTCGGCGAGGAAATCGCCGATCTCCATCTGCCGCGCCCTGACCACCGGTACACGCGTGGCGCCGGTGGTACCGCGCAGCAGCACGGTGCGCGCGCGGTCGGGATCGAGAGCAAGCAGATTGGCGGCATCGTCGGTGATGGCCGAGGTGGTCGCGCCGGTATCGAGCACGAGTCGCAGCGGGCCCTGGCCATTGATGTACACGGGGGCCCAGATGCGGCCAATGCGATCACGCAGCGTCGGGGCGACGTACTTCGGCTCGGGCGCGGTGACCAGCACCTCGGCCACCGGTGCCTGCGCCACGCCGGTCGCTTCGGTCGCCAGACTGGCACCGGCCGTACCGACCATCGCGAGCAACGTTGCCAGACGGAAAATCATTTCAAAAAATCACCCATAGAAAAAATCACCCATAGAGCAGATGACGCTCACGCAGGCGGCGCCATGCGGCCTCATCGGTCTGCCAGCCGCTGGCGATGTCTGCGCTGGATTTGCCGGCGCGCAAGTGCTGTACGACCTGCCGCCCGAAGAGTCCGCTGATCGTCTCAAGGGCAAACGTTCCGGCGTGCTGGGCGTGCAGGGCGGCGGCGAGTTCGAGGCCGAGCCGCACCGGACGCAACGCTGCCCGTTCGGTGACGATTAGTCCGACACCGTGGCAGCGCTCGGCGGAAAACTTCGAGGCCCGCGGCGTGAAGCTGACCGGATATGCGCGCAGACCCGGCAGCGCGGCGGTGTTGAGCCTCGCGGCGAGCTGCGGGCCGTCCACCCATGGCGCGCCGATCTGCTCGAACGGTCGATCAGTGCCGCGGCCCACCGACACATTGGCGCCTTCGATGGTCGCCACTCCGGGGTAGAGGCTGGCGGCGACGACACTGCGCAAGTTGGGCGAGGGGTCGGTCCATTCGAGTCCGCAGGCGTCGAACCAGTAGGCGCGCGACCACTGCCGCATGGCGATCACGCGCAGTCGTGGACCGAGCCGCAGCGCCGGATCCTGACGCTCGCCGTCGAACAGCCGTGCAAGCTCGCCGAGGGTCATGCCGTGGCGTACCGGCATGGGGAAGTAGGCGGTAAAGCCGAGCTCGTCGGCGGCGAGCGAGGGACCCTCGACATCGACACCATTGAGCGGATTCGGCCGATCGAGAACGCACACCTCCAGACCAAGGGTGGCCGCGGCCTCCATGAGGTAACCCATGGTGCTCATGTAGGTGTAGAAGCGCGCGCCGGCATCCTGCAGGTCGATCACCAGCGTATCGAGGCCCTCGAGCATGCGTGGCGCAGGTCGCTTGGCGTCCCCGTAGAGGGAATGGATCGGCAATCCCGTGGCGGTATCGATGCCGGAGGCGACCTTGGTGTCGAGTTCGCCGCGGATGCCGTGTTCAGGACTGAAGAGTGCACGCAGCTGCAGATCCGGCGCGCTTGCCAGCAGGTCAACGCCGGTTCGACCGTCACGCGCCTTGCCGGTGTGGTTGGTGAGCAGCCCGACGCGTCTGCCGGCCAGCGGCTGAAACGCCTGCGCCCGCAGCACATCGAGGCCGGTCTCGGTACCGACGATGCTGATGACGCCGGCGAGCAGCGTGGTGGCGAGCACTCAGGCCAGCGCGACGATCTGGATCTCGACTTTGTAGTCGGGGGTCGCGAGGCGAGCCTCGACGGTGGCCCTTGCGGGCTTGTGCTCGGCGGCAAGCCAGGCGTCCCAAGCGGAATTCATGGCGGCGAAGTCGGCCATGTCGGCGAGGTAGACGTTGGCCGTCAGGATCTTTTCCTTGCTGCTGCCGGCGGCGGCGAGCAAATGGTCGATTTGCGCGAGCACCTGGCGGGTCTGATCGTCAACCGCTGCGGCGGGTTGCGCGGCCACCTGCCCGGCGAGGAACACGAAACCGTTGGCGACGACGGCCTGCGACATGCGCTTGCCGGGTTCGATGCGAGTGATCATGCTTGAAACCTTCTTTGACAGCCGGCGGACCGGCGAGTGGAGACAACGGACGATGACGCATTCTAATCGGCTGCCGCGGCCGTTGCCGCTCATCGCCGTGCTCGGCGCGATCCTTTCGTCTGCAGCCGTGCCGGCGTCGCCGCTCGACCCGGCAAGCTCGCCGCCGATCGATGCGGCGGCGTCGATGTCTACCGCTGCGGCCATCCCCCGATTCACGGATCCTGCGCGCCGCAGCAAGCTGGCAACGGCGTATCCGCAGATCGACCTGCTGGTCAACGATTTCCTGCAGCGCGAGAAGATCCCCGGCGCGGCGTGGGGCGTGGTGGTCGACGGCGAACTCGTGCATGTCGGTGTCGCCGGTCTGCGCGACGTGGCGGCCAATGCGCCCGTGCAGCCCGACACGGTGTTTCGTATCGCCTCGATGACCAAGAGCTTCACGGCGATGGCGATCCTGCAGTTGCGTGACGCAGGCCGGTTGTCGCTCGATGACCCGGTCGACAAGTACCTGCCGGAATTGCGGCGTCTTCGCTACCCCACCGACGATGCGCCGCGCCTCACTCTCCGTCACCTGCTCACGCACTCGGCGGGCTTCCCCGAGGACAACCCCTGGGGCGACCAGCAACTCGCCATCTCCGAGACGCAGTTCGATCAGCTGCTGCGCGGCGGCATCGCCTTCGCCAACCCGCCGGGCGTCGCCTACGAGTACTCCAACTACGGATTTGCGATCCTCGGCCGCGTGGTCACCCGCGTCGCGGGCATGCCCTACCGTGACTACGTGCAGCGCCGCATCTTGGCACCGCTTGGCATGCGCTCCACCACGCTCGAACCCGCTGCCGTGCCGCCGACGCAGCTCGCCCGCGGCTATCGGCGTGAGGACGATCTCTGGAAGCTCGAGCCACAGCTTGCTGACGGGGCGTTCGGACCGATGGGCGGCATGCTCACCTCGCTCGAGGATCTCGGTCGTTACGTTGGGGTATTCCTTGATGCCTGGCCGCCGCGCGACGGACCGACCAAGGCGCCGCTGTCGCGCGCATCGCTGCGCGAGATGCAACAGCTCTGGCGGATGCGGCCCGCGGTCGTGACCCGCGATGCCGCCGGTGCCATCGAGCTGAACGCGGGCGGCTATGGGTACGGTCTGCGGATCTCGCAGAGTTGCGCGTTCGGTCATGTGGTGGCGCACAGCGGCGGCCTGCCGGGCTTCGGCTCGCAGATGCGCTGGCTACCGGAGTACGGCGTGGGTCTGATCGCCTTCGGCAATCGCACCTACAGCGGCTGGGGCGGCGTGTTCGATGCGGCGCTGGCGGCGTTGCAGCGCAGCGGTGGCTTGCTGCCGCGCGAAGTGCAGCCCTCCGCCGCGCTGTCGACGGCGCGTCGCGGCGTCAATTCTTTGCTCATGCGCTGGGATGATGCCGAGCTCGATCGCCTGGCGGCGATGAACCTGCTGCTCGATCGCTCACGCGAACGGCGACGGCTCGAATTCGCGCGCTTGCGCGACACGCTCGGCGTCTGCCGCGAACGACCGGGCTGGCTCTACAGCGAGAATGCGCTGCGCGGCGACTGGCTGCTCGATTGCGAGCGCGGCGTTCTGCAGGCTTCCGTCACCCTTGCGCCGACGCTGCCGCCGGGCGTCCAGCACCTCGAGTTGCGGTCGTTGCCGGCCGATGCCGATATCGCCGCGGTCACGGGACTGCCGCCGAGAGCCTGCCCGCAGCCCTGATCAGGCGGCGTTGAAGGCGAGCAGTCTGGGCTCGAGGCCAGCGGCGCCGAGGGCCGCCACCAGCGCGTCGGTGTGCGCGGCGTCGCGGGTCTCGATGGTGAAATCGAGGTCTGCGGCCTTCGCCGGCACATCGAGAAACAGCCGGTGGTGCGCCACCTCGACGATATTGCCGCCGGCTTCGCCGATCAGTGCGGCGATGCGCGCGAGTACGCCCGGCTGGTCGGCGCTCTCGAAACGCAGGGTCACCAGTCGTCGCTCGCGGACGAGTTGTCGTTGCAGCACGATCGCCAGCAGCCGCGTGTCGATGTTGCCGCCGCAGAGCACCAGTCCGACCTTGCGGCCGCGGAAGCGATCGGGATGCGCCAGCAGCGCGGCGAGCCCGGCGGCGCCGGCGCCCTCGACGACCGTCTTCTCGATCGCCACCAGCAGGCTGATCGCCCGTTCGATATCCGGCTCATCGACCAGCAGGATGTCAGCAACCGTGGCAGCAATGATTTCGCGCGTGATCCGACCGACATTGCGCACGGCAATGCCCTCGGCAATGCTCTGCGTACCGAACTCCGCAGCCTCGCCGCGCAGCGCGGCGTGCATCGCCGGAAAACTTCGGGTCTGCACACCGATGAGTTCGATCGCGGGCTGCAGTTCGCGCGCCGCCAGCGCCATCCCGGCCAGCAGACCGCCGCCGCCAATCGGCACACACAGGCACTCGAGCTGCGGCTGGTCCGCCAGCATCTCGAGGGCCACCGTACCCTGGCCGGCGATGATGTCCGGGTCGTCGTAGGGGTGTACGAACACCAGATCCTCGCGGGCGGCGATGGCGTGCGCTTCCGACTCGGCGTCGGCGAGTTGCTGACCGTGCAGCACCACCCGCGCACCGAGCAAGCGGGTCTGCTGCACTTTGGTAAACGGTGTGGTCACGGGCATGACGATGGTGGCCGGAATGCCCATCCGCGTTGCGTGGTGGGCGACACCCTGCGCGTGATTACCGGCCGACATGGCGATGACTCCGCGTCGACGCTGCGCGTCATCGAGACGCAGCAATTTCACCAAGGCACCACGTTCCTTGAAGGCCGCGGTGAACTGCTGGTTCTCGAACTTGAGATAGACCTCGGCGCCGGTGATCGCCGACAGGGTGTCGGAGCGTCGGCAGGGCGTATGCACGATACGGTCGCGCAGCAGGCCCGCCGCGGCGAACACCTGCTCGGCACGCAGGGTGGTTGTCATGGCGTCATTCTATCTCGATGGGCGATACCGGTCCCCGCGGCGGCTGACGACGCGGTAAACTTTGGTCTTGCAGGCTCAGCCGTCCATGACCTCATCAACGCCGCCATCGTCCCCGCCGTCCCGCTTCGAGCGCTGGCGTGCCTCGACGCTCGCGCCGTTCCGCTATCGCGTCTTTGCGGTCTTCTGGTGGGCATCGCTCGCGTCGTCGTTCGGCAGCCTGATCCAGACGGTCGGTGCCTCGTGGCAGATGGCGCTGATCGCTCCGGGCCCCGACAAGGTTGCGATGGTGCAGGCAGTCGGTGCCTTGCCGTTCTTCTTCCTCTCGCTGGTCGCCGGCGCGCTCGCCGACAACTACGACCGGCGCCTGCTGATGCTGTGCTCGCAACTGCTCGCGCTCGGTGCGTCGCTGGCACTGGCGCTGATCACGTTTTTCGGCACGCTCACGCCGTTCGTGCTGCTCTCGCTGACCTTCCTCATCGGTTGCGGGACGGCGGCCTTCGCGCCCGCCTGGCAGGCCTCGATCGGCGAGCAAGTCCCCCGCGAGTCGATTCCGGCAGCGGTCATGGCCAACGCGATGGGCTTCAACCTCGCGCGCAGTGTCGGTCCTGCCCTCGGTGGTCTGATCGTCGCTGCGTCGGGGGCCGGTGTGGCCTTCATCATCAACGCGGTGTCCTATCTCGGTTTGATCGCGGCGCTGCTCTGGTGGCGGCTGCCGCGGCCACCGCGCGAACTGCCGCCCGA
Source organism: uncultured Acidibacter sp. (assembly GCA_964541625.1). Taxonomy (GTDB): domain Bacteria; phylum Pseudomonadota; class Gammaproteobacteria; order Steroidobacterales; family Steroidobacteraceae; genus UBA964. The sequence goes on along the minus strand of CAZIRD010000008.1, from coordinate 28,221 downwards.
GCCGTTGGGTACGGCGATTGCCGCCGGCATCCGCTATGTGCGGCTGTCGCCCAATCTGATCGCGATCGTGTTCCGTTCGGTCTTGTTCACCGTGCCGATTTCCGCGATACCGGCGCTGATGCCGGTCGTCGCCCGCGACTTGCTCGGCGGCGGCGCGCCCACCTATGGTTTGCTGCTGGGTGGCTTCGGGGTAGGTGCGATGCTCGGCGCGCTGTCGAGCGCGGCCTTCCGCGCGCGCTTCACGAGCGATGTACTGCTGCGCAGTCTTTGCGCGGTGGCCATGGTGGCGATGCTCGGGATCTCGCAGAGTCCCTGGGCGGCGACGACGCTGCTCGCACACGTGATTGCCGGTTTCATCTGGACGCTCGGACTCGCCAACTTCAACATCGCGGTGCAGTTGTCCTCGCCGCGCTGGGTGACGGGACGTACGCTGGCCACCTACCAGACGTTCGCATTTGCCGGCATGGCCGTCGGCGCCTGGATCTGGGGACATCTCGCCGCCGCCATCGGTATCCGCGAGACGCTGGCCGTGGCCGGCCTCGCTGCACTCACTACCTTTGTCGTCGCGCGCTGGTTACCGGTCTCGGTGGCGCGTTCCGGGTCGCTCGATCCGCATGTCGCAACGACGGTGCAGCCGCCAAAGGTCGAGTTGCATGAGTCTGCCGGACCGATCGTGGTCACCATCGAATACAAGGTACCGGAGGACAATGCCGGCAGCTTTGTCACGCTGATCAACGAGCTGGGCCGTATCCGGCGCCGCGACGGCGCACGCGGCTGGTCGGTTTGCCAGGATCTCGACGATCCCACACTCTGGGTGGAGCGCTTCGAGAGCCCGACCTGGATCGACTACCTGCGGCGGCAGAGCCGGCTCACGCAGGCGGATCAGGAAATCCGCAAGCGGCTGACGGAACTGATCGAGGGTGAGCGCGGCAGTGTGCGCCGCTATATCGAGCGACCGCCCGGCGCCGAGCCGCTCGGTTCATCGAGCTCCCGGCCCGAGCCGCTCGACGATACCGTCAGCCACGGCTGAGCCGGCTCAGGTCTCGTCGACGTCGCGTCCGGAGACGATCCGCGGCAGCGTGAGGGCGGCCAGCGCAGCGACCAGCAGCAGCGGCGCCACCATCAGCGACAGCGACCACTGCCAGCCTATGCGCTCCACTGCCAGCGGCACCAGCGCCGGATAGAGCGCAAAGCCGAGCGTCAGCGGTGCCGAGCCGCAGACCGCATAGGCCGTGGTGCGCATGCGGGTCGGGAAGAGATCGGCGAGCAGCGCGCCGACCACGGCATTACTGCCAAAGAAAAACGCGCCGGTGAGGCCATACAGCGCGAGATCCTGCCAGCGCACTTGCGGTATCCACATCAGGGCAAGCAGGGCAACGGCGCCGAGCACGGTCCAGAGCGCGAAGGTATCGCGGCGCGCCATGCGGTACTCGCCGACCCAGGCCGCGGCAAGATAGCCGAAGATCGCGATGCCATTGGAGAGGCCGACAAGCTGTGCGGCCTCGGCCTGCGAATAGCCGCGCACGCTCATGAAATAGGTCGGGAAGAAAAAAGCCGTGCCGGCGTAGGCGCAGCCGAAGGCAAAGAAAAGCACCATCGAGGCGATCGAGCGGCGACGGTAGGTGGGCGTGAACATCTCGCCGAGCAGGCTCCAGTCGAGAGCCTTGCCGGCGCTGCCGCGGGTGGCAGCGGCCTGCTCGAAGCGCTGACTTTCCGGCAGTCGCCAGGCGATCAGGAAGGCGATCGGTACCACCGCGAAACCGATCAGGAAGATCGAGCGCCAGCCGCTCGCCTCCAGCAGCGGTGCAGCGATCATGGCGGCGAGAAACCAGCCCAGCGGATAACCGCATTGCAGCACGCCCATCAGCATGCCGCGATGCCGGGCCGGCGCGACTTCGGCCACGTAAGCGGCGGTGATCGGTGCGAGACCTGCGGCGAGGCCAAAGGCGAGGGCGCGCAGTACGGTGAGCTGTGTGAGGTCGGTCACCAGTCCGTGCAGGCCCACGAACAGCGCCGAGAGGGCGAGCAGGCCGGCGAGGGTCCAGCGTCTGCCCCAGGTATCGGCGGCGAGTCCGGCGAGCACCACCATGAACGCCGCCGCGAGGAAGCCCGCGGTCAGGATCAGGCCCACCACCTCGAGCCCGACCTGATACTCGGCGAGGATGCCGGGGATCGCATAACCAAACAGTGACTGGTCGAGGTTGCTCATCGTCCAGGCGAACAGGCTGAGCAGCAGGACTGGGACCCAGGTTTTCTTGTCGGTCATGGGACGCGATCCTACTCCGGACGAGACTGGGCGTGGCGTACACTTGACAGCGTTTCTTCGGCCACCCAGCAAGTTCGCAGAGGATTCCATGCGCAGCAGCTCCGTTCCTGCACCCCGTCTTTTCAGCCTTGGTCGTCCGTATCGCATTGCCGCCGTGGCCGCACTCGCCGGCCTCCTTTGCAGCGGTATGGCGGTGGCCGACGATGCGCTGCTGCGGCTCGTCGAGTCGCGCCGGGCGATCGACAAGGACGTCGCTCTGCAGTTGTGGAACTGGGCGGAAGTCGGCTACCAGGAAGAGCAGAGCAGCGCGCGGCTGCAAAAGGAGCTGCGTGAGGCGGGTTTCACGGTGCGCGCCGGCGTCGCCGGTATGCCGACATCCTTCGTCGCCGAGTACGGCAGCGGCAAGCCGGTGATCGCGATCCTCGCCGAGATGGATGCGTTGCCGGGCGTCTCGCAGGCGGCGGTGCCGGAGCGCTCGCCGCTGCGCGGCAGGATCTCCGGCCATGCCTGCGGCCACCACCTCTTCGGCACCGGGTCGACCTCTGCAGGCATCGCGATCAAGAACTGGCTGGCTGCCGGAAAGCGCAGCGGCACCATCCGTGTCTACGGTACGCCCGCCGAAGAGGGCGGTGCGGGCAAGGCCTACATGGTTCGTGCCGGCCTTTTCAATGACGTCGACGTCGCCCTGCATTGGCACGCCGGCGATCGCAACAGCGTCACCAACGAGCCCTCGCTGGCCAACAAGAGCGCGAAGTTCCGCTTCAAGGGAATCGCTGCGCATGCGGCTGCCGCGCCCGAGCGTGGACGTTCAGCGCTCGATGGCGTCGAGGCCATGAACTTCATGGCGAACCTGATGCGCGAGCACATGCCCGACGACGCGCGAGTGCACTACATCATTACCCGCGGCGGCGATGCGCCGAACGTGGTCCCGGAATCCGCCGAGGTGTTTTATTACGTGCGTCATCGTGACCCGCGGATCATGGAGAGCCTGTTCGAGCGACTGGTCAAGACCGCCGAGGCGGGAGCTCTAGGCACCGGTACTTCGATGGAGTACGAAATCATCCATGGCGCCTACAGCCTGCTGCCGAACGACGAACTGGCCGCGCTCGTCGATGCCAAGTTGCGCGCGGTCGGCGGGATCACCTGGGACGCGACCGAGCAGGCCTTCGCCGAAAAGATCTTTCCCACGCTCGGCAAGACCGAACTCGGTCTTGGCTCGGAGCGCGAGATCCAGCCGATCGGACGGCGGGCCAGCCAGGGTTCCACCGATGTCGGCGACGTCAGCTGGGTCGTGCCGACCATCGGCTTCCGTACGGCCACCTGGGTACCCGGGACGCCGGCACATTCGTGGCAGGCGGTGGCGGCAGGCGGCATGGGCATCGGGCTCAAGGGCATGGAAAACGCCAGCAAGGTGCTGGCGCTGACCGCGGCCGATCTGTTCACACGCCCGGAACTCATCGTCGCGGCGCGGGCGGAGTTCGAGCGCCGCCGCGGTGCGGATTTCAAGTACGCCAGTGTCGTCGGCGAACGTGCACCGCCGCTCGACTACCGACGTTGAGCTGCAACGCCAAACGGTATCCACCCGCAAGACATTTACCCGCCCGACATTCACCTGCGGAGCAATGAATATGTCCCTGATCCAACGCGTGCTCTGGTCTGCCTGCCTGCTCGCTGTCGCCGGATCGGCGCATACCGCCGAACCGCGCTCGTCAGCCGGCGGCTCCACCCGCCAGTGGGTGATCATCGTCGACAGCGGCAACAAGGGCGGCGAGATCGTCGAGCGTTGCGGCAGCGCCGGCGATTGCGATGTGCGCTACGTTTTCAAGGACAACGGTCGCGGCCCCGAAGTCAGCGAAAAGATCCGCTACGCAGCCGACGGAACCTACGCGACATATCGGGCTAGCGGCACGACGACGTTTGGTTCGCGGGTGGACGAGCGCTACGAGCTTCGCGGCGCCGGTTCCAGATGGCAATCGACCACCGAGCGTGGCGCGACGGCCGTTGCCGCGGGCAAGCTCTATCTGCCCTTGAACGGCAGTGCGCTCGTCTATGAGGCGATGGCCCGCCTGACTGCGGGCGATCGTCGCCTCGCGATGCTGCCTTCGGGCGAAGTCACGCGACGCACGCTGCAGACCTTGCAGGTGGGCGACGGCGAGCGGCGGCGCGAACTCGAACTCGTGGCCTTCAGCGGTCTCGGCTTGACGCCGGATTTCGTCTGGATCACCCGTGGCGAGTCGCCGGAATTCTTTGGCTACGTGATCCCCGGCTACAGCGTCACGGTGCCCCTGGGCTACGAGGGTGAGGCGGCGCGGCTCAGCGCCGCGCAGACTGCCGCCGAGGCGGCCCTGCTCGCGGGGTTCCGCAACCGGCTGTCGAGTCCGCTCGAGGGGCTGAGCGTGATCCGCAACGCCCGGCTCTTTGACAGCGACAAGGCGACGCTGCGTGCGGGACTGCATGACGTCTACTTGCTGCGCGGCCGTATCGCCTCGATCCAGCCGGCGGGTGCCGGCGGCGGGGCGACCGCACCGCGTCGCAGTCTTGATGCGGCCGGCCGCGTGCTGCTGCCTGGCCTCTTCGACATGCATGGCCACGTCGGTCGCTGGGAGGGCGGGCTCAATCTCGCCACCGGCGTCACCACCGTTCGTGACCTCGGTAACGACAACGCGACGCTGCAGCAGATCATCGACGAGACGGATGCCGGCAGCTTGTTCGGGCCGAGCATCGTGCCAACCGGGTTTCTCGAGGGCGAGAGCCCCTATTCGGCGCGCAATGGCTTTGTGATCAGCGATCTCGAGCAGGCCAAACGCGCGGTCGACTGGTACGCCGCGCATGGTTATCCGCAGATCAAGATCTACAACAGCTTTCCGCGCGAGCACCTGCAGGCGACGGTGGCCTATGCACACGAGCGGGGGTTGCGCGTCAGCGGTCATGTGCCCGCCTTCCTGCGTGCGCGCGATGTGGTCGAAGCGGGTTTCGACGAGGTGAACCACATCAACCAGGTCGTGCTCAATTTCCTCGTCGATGCGCGTACCGACACCCGTACTCTGCAGCGTTTCTATCTGCCGGCCGAGAAGACTGCCGACATCGACTTCGAGGGTCCGGCCGTGCGCGAATTCGTCGCACTGCTCAAGTCGCGGGGCACAGTGATCGACCCGACGCTGACCACCTTCGATTTCCTTCGCCAGCGCGACGGCGAGATCTCGCAGGCCTATGCCGCAGTCGCCGGGAATTTGCCGGCAACCCTGCAGCGCGGGCTGCTCAGCGGCGGCATGGAAATCCCCAACGAGCGCGTGCATGCGCTCTACAACCGCTCCTACGAGCGGATGGTGAACTTCGCGGGTATGTTGCACCGCGCCGGGGTGCCGCTGGTGGCGGGCACCGACGCCATTCCCGGGTTCACCCTGCAGCGTGAACTGGAACTCTACGTACAGGCCGGGATTCCGGCTGCCGAAGTGCTGCGCATTGCGACCTGGAACGGCGCCAAGTACTCCGGCACGCTGGCCGATCGCGGCAGTATCGAGGTCGGCAAGCGCGCTGACCTCGTGCTCATCGACGGCGACCCGACTGCCGATATCAGCGCCATCCGCAAGGTCGCGCTGGTAGTCACGCAGGGACGCAGCATCGACCCCTCGGTGGTATTCCGCGAGCTCGGCATCAAGCCGTTCGTGGCGACGCCGCCGCGGTGGGAGGAACTCGCACGCTGATCCTGCGGCCGGTGCCGCGCGAATCAGGCCGCGCAGTTGCGAGCCGTGTGCTGCCGGATCAGCTCTTCGCTTTCGGCTTCTTCGCCTGTCCTGCGGCCGTGTAGCTGAACTTCTGTCCGGCGATGGTCGCTTCGTACATCAAACCGCCTTTGGCGATGGTGAACACCGCGAAGCCGCGGTAGAACTCACCGGCGGTGGCAGCGTCCTTCTTGCCGCCGCTGACCCCCGCGCTCGCGCCGGCGGTGCCTGCCGAGGCACTCGCGCCGGCAGTGATCGCCACGGCGCCGACCCCGGCACCGAAGGTGAACTCGCCGCTGGTGAATTCGTTGAGTGCGCGCTTGTCCTGCAGGAACACAATCTGGCTGAATGCTTGGCCGCCGGCCTGAAAGCCGAGGCTGAGCTGCGTGAGCACCACATCGCCGATGTACTTGCCCTGCTCGTAGACGCGGCCAACACCGCGCGCGCCACCCACACCGAGGCCGCCCTTGCCGACGGTCGGAAAGATGGCATATGCGTAACTGCGCTCGAAGAACGAGCCGCTCTGGCCGGCGTTGCGGAACAGTTCCTTGGTGTCGGCGTAGTCGTCGGCGCGCAGCGGGGCAGCGCAAGCGAGCGCGGCGAGCGCGGCGATCAGCAGACTGCGAAAGATCCGTGGCATTGGTGAGCTCCTTGAGAACCTTGCCCGCAACGGGCGGTTTCGATGCCGAATGCTAGCGCGTTTGCCGAGCGGTTACACTTGCCGGCATGGCTACCGAATTCGGCATCGTGATGGAGGCATCGCCGGGGTACACCGCGCGACTCGCAAGGCAGATCGAAGACATGGGCTTCGACATCCTGCTCTCGCCCGACACCCAGAACCTCAGCCCGGATCCTTTCTCGCAGCTGGCGTTGGCCACGCAGACGACCACGCGCCTGAGGCTCGGCACGGGCGTGACCAATCCGGTGACCCGTGATGTTGCGGTGACGGCCTGCGCGTTTTCCACTCTGCAGGCGGAGTCGGGCGGACGGATGATCTGCGGTATCGGTCGCGGCGATTCGTCAGCGGCGCACATCGGTATCCGCAACGGCACCACGGCGCAGCTGCGCACCTTCGTCGAACGCCTGAAGGCCTACACGCGCGGCGAGACCGTCGATCGCGACGGTACGCCATCACGCATCCGCTGGTACGAGTCGCTCGCCGTCGAGCCGGTGATCGTCGACATCGCCTGCACCGGGCCGCAAACCATCCGCATGGCTGTAGATGTCGCTGATCGGGTGAGTTTCGCGGTTGGCAGCGCGCCGGAGCGGCTGCGCTGGGCCATGGACACGGCGCTCGCCCGCCTCGCGGAGACGGGTCGATCGCGCGATTCGATCCGCATCGGCGCTTACGTCAATCTCGTATGCGATCCCGATGAGCAGCGTGCCATCCAGCTCGGTCGGATGATCGCCGGCATGGTCGCGCATTTCGCCGGCATGAAGGACGCGCCACTCGAACATCTGCCGCCGCGTCTCAAGGACCTCGCCGCGAAGATGCAGGAAGGTTACGACATGAAGCATCACGCGCAGGAGTCGGGCAGCCATCTCGGCGCCGTACCCGACGATTTCGTCGACTGGTTCTCGATCTGCGGGCCGCCTTCGAAGTGCCGTGAGCGACTCGGCGAGTTGCTCGCCATGGGACTGGACCACGTCTACCAGCTCGGTGGTTCGCCGGTGCCGCATCCGCACGGTGCGCGACAGGAAGCCATGGTGCGGCAGGCCGCGCTGTACGCGAGCGACGTCTTGCCGCACTTTCGTTGATCGTACTTTCGTTGATCGCAGTGTCGATCGCACTGCGGGCGCTTCACGCCCGCGCGAGGTGAGCATCGTCATGGAGTCTCCGCAGCACGGCGACGAACCCCTGCCGGTCGAGGCGGTGCTCGAACTCGCGCGGCTCGCGGATCTGCCGCTGCTCGATGCCGAGATGGCTGCGCGGATCGCCGCTGGCGCCGCGGCCGCCACGCGCGCGGTCGGCGCTGCGCTCGCACTGGTGCCCGCGCAGACCCTGTTTGCCCGCGAGCCAGCTGAATATCTGCCGTTGCTCGAGGCGCTCGCGCCGCGCGAGCCGGCCACCGACGGGTCGGCTACCACGGCTACCGTCACGGCCACCATTATCACGGCCACCACGGAGAGGCCCAGCGAGCGATCTCGCGATGACGCGGATGCCGACTGGCAGCACGTCGATCTCTGCGAACTCGCCCGCCGGCTCGCGAACCGGCAGTTACGCAGCGTGGACGTCGCGCGCGCAAGTCTCGCGCGTGCGGAGGCGGTCAATGTACGCAGCCATTGCTTCCTCGCGATCGAAGCGGCGGCTGCCCTGGCTGCTGCGGAACGCGCCGACGAACGGCTCGATGCAGCGTGGCGGGCGGGGCGCGAGCCCGATGCCAGCCTGCTCGGCGTTCCGCTCGCCCACAAGGACATGTTTGAGCGTCGCGGTGCCGAGGCCAGCTGCGGTTCGCGGGCGCGCGATCCGCAACGCCCTGCGGGCGGTGCCGTCCACCATGCCGCCGTGATCGACCGACTGGAGCGCGCAGGTGCGGTGACTCTGGGTACGCTCAACATGGCCGAGTTCGCGCTCGGCGCCACCGGTCACAATGCCGCGGTCGGTGATTGTCGCAATGCCTGGAACGCCGATTTCATTGCCGGCGGTTCTTCGAGCGGTTCCGGGGCTGCCGTGGCTTCGGCGGCGGTGTTCGGCAGCCTCGGCTCCGATACCGGCGGCTCGGTGCGCATTCCTGCAGCGGCCAATGGCGTCTACGGACTCAAGCCCACCTACGGCCTCGTGCCGCGCACCGGCAGCATGAAGCTGACGCCATCGATCGATGTCATCGGACCGCTTGCCCGCTCGGTGCGCGATATCGCGCGGCTGCTGACGATCATCGCCGGTGACGATGGTCATGATCCGCTGTGCTCGCGGCGACCCAGGCCTGATTTCGAGGCCATGCTGGATCGTGGCATCGATGGCCTGCGGCTCGGTATTCCGCGCCACTACTTCCTCGATGGTCTCGAGGCGCCTGTGCGTAGCGCCTACGAGCGGTCGCTGCAGGTGCTGGAGTCGTCGGGCGCGCGGCTCGTGGAGGTCGAAGTGCCCGGTGCCGCGCTGCTGGCGGAACTCAGTCGCGCGGTCGTCTATCCGGAGGCTACGGCGCTGCACGCCGCGGCGCTGCGTGCGCGGGGTGACGACTACACCGCGCAGGTACGCGTGCGCGCGAGTACCGGTCTTGCCATACCGGGCACCACCTATCTGGAGGCCCTGCAATTACGGCTGCCGCTGCTCGAGCGCGTAGTGGGCGAGGTGTTCGGCGCCTGTGAGTTGCTGATCACGCCGACCTTGCCGGTGCGTGTGCCGCGTCGTGACGAGACCGATATCGGCGCCGGACCGCAGTTGTGGCAGTTGCTCGGGCGACTGGTGCAGTGCACGGCGCCCTTCAACTTCCTCGGTCTTCCGGCTCTCAGCATGCCGGCCGGTCGTGATGACCGTGGCTTGCCGGTGGGCATGCAGCTCGTGGCCGCGCCGTTTGCCGAGTCGACGCTGCTGCGCGCCGCCGCGGTGCATCAGGCTGCCGGCGCCGCCCGCTAGCGATTGCCGTCCTCGAGCGGTGGCCGAGGGCTAGGTACAACTCCGTACAGACTGCCGGTAACGCGGCGCGTAGAGTTCAAACCGTGCGCTGATCACCTCCCCCCTCCGATCGGTGCACGCAGAGATAGCCCCGCCTCGTGCGGGGCTTTTTTGTATCCTCCCTGACCGTCATGCAAGGCGCGACCCCCGAAGATTTCCCGCGAGATTTGCTCGGCGAAGCGGACCATGCGTTCGCCTGCAGCCCGTTCATCGCGGCAGGTTTTGCCCGCGACTCGACCCTGCTCGCCGACCTGCTGCGCCACGATGCGCTGTCGCGCTTGCGTACTGCCGGCGGCCAGGCCTGCTGGCCGGACGGCGTCGAGCCGCCTGCGCCGGAGTCCGCCGAGGCGGAATGGCAGTCTTGGCTGCGCCGCTGGCGACGACGCGAGATGGTGCGGATCGCTTGGCGCGATCTCAACGGTCGTGCCGGCCTCGAGGAGACGCTGGAGGATCTGTCGGCATTTGCCGACGATGCCGTGAATCGAGCGTTGCAGGTCGCCTGGCAAAGCACTTGCGCGCGCTACGGCGTACCGCAGTACGCCGACGGTACGCCGATGCCGTTGGTGGTCATCGGCATGGGCAAACTCGGCGGTCGCGAACTCAACTTTTCCTCCGACATCGATCTCGTCTTCCTCTTTCCCGGTTACGGTGAGACGGTGCACGCCGCGCCGGTGAGTCACGAGGAGTTCTACACCCGTCTCGGCCAGGCGCTGCTGCGCCTGCTCTCGACCGTCACTGCTGACGGCTTCGTATTCCGCATCGACATGCGGCTGCGCCCTTTCGGCGACTCCGGCCCGCTCGCCTGCGGCTTCTCGTCGTTTGAGGACTACCTTCTGCAGCATGGCCGCGATTGGGAGCGCTATGCGTGGATCAAGGCGCGTCCGGTGACCGGCGGCGAGGCCTACGCCGAACTCTATGATTCGGCGGTGCGGCCCTTCGTCTACCGGCGATATCTCGACTTCGGCGTGTTCGAGTCGCTGCGCGAGATGAAGCAGCTCATCGAGAAGCAGATTGCGCGCAAGGATCTCGTCGATCACGTCAAACTCGGGCCGGGCGGTATCCGCGAGATCGAGTTCATCGTGCAGTCCATGCAGCTGATCCGCGGCGGACAGGACCGGCGACTGCAGGGCACACGGCTGTTCGAGATCCTGCCGCAGCTGGCGCGCAGCCGCTTGCTGCGCCCGCAGGCGGTAAGCGAACTCGACGCCGCGTATCGCTTCCTGCGCACGCTGGAAAACCGCTTGCAGATGCTGGACGACGCGCAGGTGCATACGCTGCCGAAGGATCCGCTCGCGCAGACGCGGCTCGCGCGGGCCATGGGCGCGGCGGACTGGTCGGCACTGCTGCGCGAGTACCAGCGCCATGCCGGTCATGTGCAGCGCGAGTTCAATGCGCTGGTGTTCGCGCCGAGCAGCAGTGATGCCGGTACGGCGGTGGGGCACGGTTCGACCACGAGCGGCAGTGCCGCTACCCTGGCGCTGATCTGGGACGACGGCTCAACCGTGCCGATGATCGCCGAAACACTTGCCGCAAGGGGTTTTGGCGCCAGCGTCGAACTTGCGCAGCTGCTCCTCGATTTTCGCGATGGTGCACAGTTGCGACGGCTGGATTCGACCGGCCGGCGACGTCTCGAGCAGCTCGTGCCGCAGTTGCTCGCCGCACTCGAAGTCGACGACGACCATCTGGTGATGAGTCGCCGGCTGCTGCGCGTGCTCGAGGCGATCGGCGGACGGTCGGCCTACTTCGCGCTGCTCAATGAAAACCCTGCGGCGCGGCGACGTTTCGTGACTGTATGCCGCGGCGGCGACTTTCTCGTGCAGCAACTTGCGGCGCATCCGCTGCTGCTCGACGAGCTGCTCGACGAGCGGGCAATCAGCGAACCGCCGGGCCGCGCCGAGCTCGCGGCCGATCTCGATGACCGTCTCGCGAGGGTGGCTGGCGAGGATCCCGAGCGACTGGTCGAGACACTCGCCCAGTTCAAGCGGGCCGCCATGTTCCGCGTCGCCATTGCCGATCTTTCCGGCAGCCTGCCGCTGATGCGCGTCTCGGACCGACTCACCGACATCGCCGAACTGCTGATCGACAAGGCCATGCAGCAGGCCTGGGAGCAGATGAGCGCACAGTTCGGCGTGCCGACCTGTCGCACGACCGCCGAGTCGCTGCCGCGCGAGGTACGAGTCTGTGCCGTCGGCTACGGCAAGCTCGGCGGGATCGAGCTCGGCTACGGCTCCGATCTCGATCTCGTTTTTCTGCACGACTCGAGCGGCGAGGTCCAGGAAACCACGGGTGAGCGGCCGATCGACAACCAGGTGTTCTTCGTGCGTCTTGCGCAGCGCATCGTGCACATCCTCACCGTGCATTCAGCGGCGGGGCGACTGTACGAGGTCGACGTGCGCCTGCGGCCGAGCGGCAAGGGCGGCATGCTGATCACGCAGATCGATGCTTTCGTCGAATATCAGCGCGACTCGGCATGGACCTGGGAACACCAGGCCCTGCTGCATGCCCGGGCGGTGGCGGGCTCGCCCGAACTGTGCGCCCGCTTCGAGCACGAGCGGGTGCGCATCATCGGCGAGTTCGTGCGTCGCGATACCTTGCGCGCCGAGGTCTCGGCCATGCGCGAGCGCATGCGCCGCGAGTTGTCGAAGGCCCGCGAGGGCCAGTTCGATCTCAAGCAGGATCGCGGCGGCATCGCCGACATCGAGTTCCTCGCCCAGTACTGGGCCTTGCGCGAGGGCGCCCGCCATCCGGCGGTGGTGATGTTTCCGGACACCATCCGGCAGCTCGAGACTCTGGCCTCCGGCGATCTCGTGCCGCAGTCGACGGTCGATGTGCTGACGCAGGCCTATCGCGCGTACCGCCGGCGCAACCACCATCGGTCCCTGCGCGACGAGGGCGCGGTGATCGCCGCCAGCGAGTTTGTCGCCGAGCGCAAGGCGGTGGCGCAGATCTGGGACGAGACGTTCGCCGGCGTTGCGATGCCGCCGGTATAATGGGCGCATGGCCAGCAAGCCCTTGATCCAGCCGAATGCGCAGAACCGGTACGAGGTCGGTCGCGAGGACCTGCCGCTCTCCTGCCCGATGCCGCAGATGCACCTATGGAATTCGCATCCGCGCGTCTACCTGCCGATCGAAACCACCGGCTGGGCAAAGTGCCCCTATTGCGGCGCCGAATACACCCTGCAGGACGATGCCGCTGCCGGCGATCAGGCAGGCTTGTAGGGTTTGTAGGACTTTTCTTCGACGATCCGCGAACCGAGCGCGGTGTTGATGCGCTTCTTGACCGCGGCACGTTCGTCATTGGTGACATAGACCGCACGCGCGAGCTCGATGAAGCCGGCGTCGAATTCCCCGGCATGCTCTTTGTCGCGGATCCGGTCCTCGATATCCCACAGTGCTTCGTTGACCCGCTGCAGCGCGGCCTCGTCGGCGGCGACCTCCGGAATGGCCGCGCCACTCTCGCGCCAGGTCTGCTCGAGCAGCGTCAACTCGAGCCGCACATTCTGCAACTTGGTGGCATCGGTCATGCGCGCGGACTTGATGCGCAGGATGGTGATCTTGTCGAGCAGTTCACCCGGGGAGATCGGCACGAGGATGTCTTTCATGGCCGGGATGCTAGCAGGGAGTCGAGCTTGCTGCAGACCTCGGCGGTTTCGATCAGCGCCATCACGCCGGTCTCCTCGATCTTGGTCGCCCATGGCAGCGCCTCTGGCGTGCTGCGACGAAATTCCCGCGCCGCACGCGGATAGGCGTCGATACACCACTCGCGCGACAGGTAGGGGCCGCTGCGCGCCGGATTGGTGGCGGCATAGAGGCCGATGACCGGTGTGCCGACCATGGTCGCCATGTGCGCGGGTCCGGTGTCCGGTGCGAGCAACGCGCTGGCACGGGCGAGCAGCGCAAGCATTTGCGGCAGGGTGTCCTTGCCCACTTGATCGATCGCCTGCGGACAGTGCCGGGTGATCGCTGTCGCCATCTCGCGCTCCGCTGCACCCGGGCCGCCGGCGAGGATGACGCGCATGCCATGCCGCTCGATGGCGTGGTTGGCCACGGCCGCGTACCGCTCGGGCAGCCAGTTGCGCAGTGCGTGGCTCGAGCAGGGACTGATTACCAGGGTGCGCGGTGCCCCGGGCTCGATCCACCGCTCGGCGTAGGCGAGCGCATCGTCCGGCAACGGCAGGTTCCATTGCAGCACCGGCTCATTGACGCCGCAGGCAGCGGCAAACCCGAGAAAGCTGTCGAGCACGTGTTCGCGGCTGCGCGGAGCGATGCGCGCGTTGGTGACCAGCCACTGCAGCTCGCGGGCGCGGTCCCGATCGAAGCCGAGCTTGACCCGCGCGGGTACCAGCGCGGCTACGGCGCTGGCGCGCAGCGAGAGTTGCAGGTGCAGCAGCAGGTCGAAGCGGCGGTCACGCAGGGTGCGACGCAGCCCGCGCAGCCCGTCGAAGCCGGCGCGCTTGTCGACGGTGATAAACTCGACGCCCGGCAGCAGGGACATCAGCTTCGACTCGATGCGACCGATGATCCACGTGAAGCGCGTCGCGGGCCAGGCACGCTGCAAGGTGCGCAGCAGCGGCACGACATGGCAGGTGTCGCCGATCGCCGAGAGCCGCAGCAGGCACACGTTATCGGGCGGCTCGGAGATCGGCAGCATGGCGTGTAGCGGGGGCGCGATGTGGTGGGTGGCGACGTGCGAGCGAAGATGACAGCGGATCCCGCGCACGATCCGCAGGAGCGCCGGCTCGAGGACGAGCGGCAGGTCATGCTATACGACCCCTCCCTGGCCGGCAATTTCGATGCCCGCTGGTTCGATGGCGATCATTGGCGTGCCGCGGCCGCGCTACGCGGTAGCGCGCCGGGTCGCGGCAGCACCGTTTTCTTCGCCGCCGAGGGCCGCGAGTACGCGCTGCGCCACTATCGTCGCGGCGGTCTTGCTGCACGCATCTGCGCAGACCGCTACCTCGATACCGGCGAGGAACGCTCGCGGCCGATCGCCGAGTTCCGCATCACGCAGCAGTTGCAGCGCCTGGGCTTGCCGGTGGCGGCGGTCGTGGCGGCGCGCTACCAGCCGCAGGGCCGTGCATATCGCGGCGATCTCATCACGCTGCGGCTGAACCATGTCGAGACACTGGCGGTGCTGCTGCTCGCCGCGGCAGGCGGCGAACCGACGACCGCACTCGACTGGGCGCGCCTCGGCGGGACGATTGCACGCTTCCATGTCGCCGGACTCGATCACGCCGATCTCAATGCCCACAACCTGCTGCGCGACGCGCAAGGCGGGTGGCATGTGATCGATTTCGATCGCGCACGATTCCGGCGCCCCGGTCTGTGGTGTGACGCCAATCTGGTGCGGCTGCGCCGATCGCTGCTCAAGGTGTGCGACAGCGCGCGGCGCGACTTCGACGAACGCGGGTGGTCGCAGCTGCTTGCCGGCTATCGCGAAACGCGTCAGCGGTTGCCGGCGGCTACTACGGGATGAACCGTCTCGCCTATCGTATGCTCGTTGCCTGCGCGCTGCCGTTTGCGTTGCTGGCGTTCGCTTGGCGCGGTATCCGCGACCGGGGCTACTGGCACGCGCTGCCCGAGCGGCTCGGTTGCGGTGCGCGCACGTCTGCGGCCTCGATCTGGGTGCATGCGGTGTCGGTGGGCGAGGTCCAGGCCGCCGCGCCGCTATTGCGCGCGCTGCGCGCGAGCCACCCCGGTACGCCGCTCGTGCTGACCACGGCGACGCCTGCCGGCGCCGCCCGTGCGCGGGCCTTGTTCGGCACTGAGCTCGACGTCCGCTTCCTGCCGCTCGATACCCTGGGTAGCGTGCGACGTTTCTTTGAGCGGATACGGCCGCAGGTGGCCATCGTCATCGAAAAGGAGATCTGGCCGAATCTTTACCACGAGTGCGGCGAGCGCGGCATACCGCTGGTGCTGGCCAGCGCATCGCTCGCGACGCGGGCGCTGCCGCGCTACCGGCGCCTCGCCAGCCTGTTTCCGCGGACGCTTGCGCAAGGCACGGTGATCGCCGCGCAGACCGCCGCCGATGCAGCGAACTTCCTCGCCATCGGCAGCAACCCTGCGGCCACCCATGTCATCGGTAATCTGAAGTTCGATCTCGAGCTGCCGGCGAATCTCGCCGCCTCGGGTATGGCGCTGCGCGACCGGCTGGGCTGGCAGCGGCGCTGCGTGCTGGTGGGCGGCAGTACCCACGAGGTCGAGGAAGAGGCGCTGCTGCAGGTGCAGCGTCGTCTGCTTGCCGCCGGGATCGCGCTGGCTTTGGTGCTGGCGCCACGCCAGCCGGCACGCTTCGCGTCGGTTGCGGAACACCTGCGCACGCGCGGTGTCCGCTTCGCGCGTCAATCACTGCTGACGGCGCCCTCGGCAGGTCGGTCGGTGGCGGATCTGTCGGTTGAGACGCAGAGCGATCCGCCCGACGTCCTGCTGCTCGATTCGATCGGCGATCTGCCCACTGCGTATGCCGCTGCGGATATCGCTTTCGTGGGCGGCAGCCTGATGCCTGGTGTCGGTGGCCATAACCTGCTAGAGCCTGCAGCACTCGGCGTGGCCACGCTGACGGGTCCGCATGGCTACAACGCTGCCGATATCGTCGGCGCGCTGCAGGCAGCCGGCGCCGTCGAAGTGATCGGCGATGCCGAGGCGCTGCGGGCGGCAGTACGCCGTTTGGCCGACGACAGCGTCGAGCGCGCCCGCCGCGGCGAACGCGGTCGGCAGCACGTCGCCGGGAATCGTGGTGCGCTGCAGCGTCTGCTGGCGCTGCTACCGCCGATTATTTCGCCGCTTCCGCCGGGGTCGGGCTCGCCGCCAGCCAGCCGTTGACTTCCTCGAGCATCGTCCGATCGAGCGTGCCCGAGGCGAGGCGCAGACGCAGCACGTTGAGGATGTAGTCGTAGCGGCTGCGCGCGTAGTTGGTTTGCGCCTGCGCGAGGCTGCGGCGTGACTCGAGCACGTCGACCGCGGTGCGCGTGCCGACTTCGTAGCCGGCCTCGGTGGCCTTGAGTGCCGTCTGGCTCGACTCAAGCGCCTGGCGCAAGGCGTTGACGCGCGAGATCTCGCTGATGACGCCGAGGTAAGCGTCGCGCGCCTGGCGCTCGGTCTGTCGCGAAACGCGCGTCAGGCGTTCGCGCGCGGCACGCCATTGGTATTCGCTCTGTCGCACCCGCGACTGCGCCGCGCCACCGCTGAAGATCGGCAGTGTCACCTGCAAGGAGTAGCTGGTGTCGTCGCTGTTGCTGGTTCGCGTGCCGACGTTGCCGCTGGAGAAGTTGATCGGGCTGGTGCTGTCGGTGCTGCTCTTGCTGGCGACGAGATCGAGTTCGGGCAGGTGGCCGCCGAACGCAGCGCGCACGTTGTCACGGGCGATGTCCGCCGCAAGCCGGGTCGACACCAGCGACAGGTTCTGGTCCATGGAACGCTCTACCCACTGTGCCTCGTCCGCCGGATCCGGCGACTTCAGCGGCATGAGGTCCGCGGGCTTGGCGAGCGTCGGGTACTTCTCGGCGGTGATTTCGCGCAGCAATTCTTCGGTGGAGGCCAACTGGCGCTTGGCGGCAATGACGGCCGCCGCCGCGCTGTCGCGCGCCGCCTTGGCTTCCTGCACGTCGGTGATGGCGATCAGGCCGACTTCAAAACGCTTCTCGGCCTGTTCGAGCTGCCGGGCGATCGCCTCGAGCGCCGAGGATTGCGCATCGACCGTGTCCTGCGCGGCCAGAACATTGAAGTAGGCTTCGGAGACCCGCAGGATCAGCTGCTGCTCGGCGGCCTGGAAGTCGGCCTCTGCCTGCGCCACTTGTCGATTGGCGCGCTTGATGGCCACCCAGTTGTCCCAGGAGATCAGGCTCTGGCGCAGATCGAGGCTCCAGCGGTCGGTCTCGGGCTTTGCTTCGCTGGACGAGAGAAAATTCAGTACCACCGTCTGCCCGTTGGCGAGCTTCTGCTCCTGTGGAAACTGGCCGGAGCTCGTGGTGTCGGCCTTGGTGCGGCTCGCCGAGCCCGAGATCTGCGGCAGCACTGCAGCCCAGGCCTGCGGGCCCGCCTCGCGGGCGGCACGACGCAGGGCGTCGGCTTCGCGGATTTGCGGGTCATTGGCCAGCGCCCGTTCGTACACGGACTTCAGATCCTCGGCCTGCGCGGCGGAGGCGGCGAGGAGCATGCCGACAGTGAGCACGATGGCGCGCTTCATATCAAACCTCAATGGTGTTATATACCACTATAACAGTTATATGCCCGGTCGAGCAACCGCGGCAGGCGTCAGTATGGACGCAGCGAGGGATCGATGCGTTCACCCCAGGCGAGGATGCCGCCGGTCAAATTCGCCACGGTCCGAAAACCATGACTTTCGAGAAAGCGGGCGACTTGCAGGCTGCGGCCGCCGGAGCGACACATCACGACCAGCGGCAGCGCCGGATCGAGTTCGGCGAGCCGGGTCGGAATCTCGCCCATGGGCAGGTGACGCGCAAACGGCAGACGCGAAATCTCGAGTTCCCAGCCCTCGCGGACGTCGATGACCAGCGGCTGTTCGCCCGCATCGAGGCGGGACTTTAATTCTTCGACCGACAGTTCCTGAACCATGACGGAATAGTGGTCGATGGCGGCTAGAAACTGAAGCGCTCCGCTTGCCGGGCGCCAACCAGCGGCTTGAGCGCGGTCTCGAACAGCGAACTGCTGCGCCAGGCCTCGGCGGCCGTGCGCTCGATGAGCCGCGCTTCCATGACGAGACCCGAGCCGATGACCGCGAACAGCCGGCCGCCTACGGCAAGCTGCCGCTGGAACCGTTCGTCGGCCACGGGCAGCGAGCCGGCCAGCACGATCACGTCGTAGGTGCCGCTGCCGAGGGCCTCGGGCTCGAAGGCATTGCGCTGCTCGATCGTCACGTTGCGGACGCCGGCGGCCGCAAGGTTGCGTTGCGCCGTCTCGGCGAGATCCGCGCGCAGTTCGAGCCCGCGCACGCTGCAGGCTTTGGCGGCCAGGCAGGCGGCGAGGTAGCCCGTGCCGACACCGACCAGCAGGACGCGGTCAGTCGGCTTCGGCGCGACCGCCTGCACAATGCGTCCGGCGACCTTCGGTGTCAGCATGCGGTCGCCCTCGCCGAGCGGGATTTCGACGTCGGCGAACGCCAGCTCGGCATAGGCAGCCGGGACAAAACGCTCGCGCGGCACGCGCGCAAATACCGCGAGTACATCCTGATCGAGTACGTCCCAGGCGCGCAGCTGCTGGTGGATCATCTGCTCGCGTGCGGCTTCGGTGGCGGCGGCATTCATCGGCATCGTTCGGCGTCCGTCGTTGCTCAGCGGAAGGGCCGGAAAAATACGTGGTTTCGCGGGGACTGCCAAGCCGGGGAAACTACGCAGTCGCGAGTTCCGCCACCGCACCCGTCGCGAACAGCCGGCCGAGGGCGGCGCCGAGGTCGAATGCCGCCGCTCTGGTGTCGGCGGCGAGCGCCTCGTCGGCGGAAGGCGCCTCGTCGGCGGCGAGCGCGGCATCGAGCGCCGTCAGCAGTCGGCCATCATCGCGCAGCACCTGCCAGAACCGGCCTTCGGCCGGCGACAGCCGGTGCGCCTCGACCACGCCGGCGCGGCGCACCACGGCCAGCGACTCGCCGCCGCTCGCGAGGCTGAGGACCGCAGGCTGCTCGCGACGGTGCTCGGTGAAGATCGAATGCACCGGCCAACGCGAGACGAGCACCGCGACCGCGGGCTGCAGGCCGACACGCAGCTGCGGCCATGTACTCGGCGCGACGTCCCGCAGCGCCGGCAGCTCCACCACCGGCGCATCGGCGGCGATCAGTGCCTCTGCCCAGGCCCATTCGAGACGCGCAAGGTCGCCAAGGTACTCGTAGTCCGACCCGGCGGCGGCGAGGTCCTGACCGAGATAGCCGGCGAAATCACGGCCAGCGTGATGCAGGTCGCCGTGGCGCGACGGGTGGCGCTCCAGGTAGCGGTCGGCGAGGTGGGCAAAGAATTGCTCGCCGACGATGCGTGCCGTGACCGGGTAGCCGAGAGCGAGCGCTTTACGGAAGTTCGCGCGCCGGTTGTGGTGGTAAATCGCCGCGCGCCCCGCGGGCGGCTTTGCCGCGAGCAGCATGGCGGCGAAATCCTGCTGGATGTCGGCGAGGCGGCGGTTCATGACGCAGCCCCGCCGCGCACGGTTACGGCGCCTACGGCAGCGGCGCCCACGGCAGCGTCGCGCAAGGCAGCGTCGCGCAAGGCAGCGGCGCCCAAGGCAGCGGCG
>CAZIRD010000008.1:0-8284 GCA_964541625.1 uncultured Acidibacter sp. | reverse complement strand
GGCAGCGTCGCGCAAGGCAGCGTCGCGCAAGGCAGCGGCGCCCAAGGCAGCGGCGCGCACGGCGTCGGCGCGTGCCGCTTCGGCGAGCAGCACATCGAGCGGCGGGACGTCGGTGTCCCATTCGATCAGCGTCGGCCGCGGGCCGATGTGTTGCAGGGCCTCGCGGTACAGGGTCCATACCGCTGTCGACACCGTAGCGCCGTGCGTGTCGATGAGCAGCGTTTCGCCGTCGATCATCGTCGGCGTGTAGCCGGCGAGATGGATTTCGCCGATGGCTGCGGCGGGCAGGGCATGCAGGAACTGCAGCGCGTCGAAGCCATGATTGACCGCGTTCACATGCAGATTGTTGAGATCGAGCAGCAGGCCGCAACCGCTGCGGCCGACGAGTTCGGCGAGGAACTGTGCTTCGGCGAGCGTCGATTCGCTGAATTGCAGATAGCTGGCGAGATGCTCGATGAGTACCGTTCGACCGAGCGCCGACTGCAGGGCATCGACGCGCGCGACGCAGAGCGCGAGGGATTCTTCGGTGAACGGCAGCGGCAGCAAGTCGTTGAAGTGCACCCCCGCGTGGCTACCCCAGCATAGGTGCTCGGAAACCACCTCGGGCTCGTGGCGGCGCACCAGCGCCGCAAGCCTCGCGAGGTGCTGCGGATCGGGAGCGGCGCTGCCGCCGAGACCCAGCCCGACGCCGTGGATCGAGAGCGGGTAGTCACGGTGCAGGTCATCAAGCAGCGCCGGCAGCGGACCGCCCGCAGCGAGGTAGTTTTCCGCATGCGCCTCGAGCCAGCCACAAGCGGGCCGGCGGGCCAGCCAGTCCGCATGGTGCACGCCGCGCAGACCGACGCCGGCGCGGATGGGTGGGCACGCGCTCCAGCCGGTCGTCGTCGTTGGCGTCATTTCGACTTGGGAGTTTCCGGCAGACTGATATCCACCCCCGCGGCGCGCAACACTGCCAGTGCCGCTTCATTGGAGGGCAGCAGGACGACGCGATCGAAGCGATTACCGGTGGACTGGTTGTTGAAGAAGGATTCGCGCGCATCCGCTCCGCCGAAGTGGTAACGAAGCGTCTCGATGGCCGAGAACACCTCTTTGCCCGTGCCGGGGCCCGACTGGTACTGGCGATGCAGTCGCCAGAGTTCCTCCTGGAAGCGGATCTTCGGCGCGGTCTCGCCTTTTACGCACCAGAATTCACCGTTCACCGGAAAGGCGCTGAGTGAGTGCAGCCCACCTTCCGGATCGGCGTGATTTTCACCGAGACGGACAATGTACCGACCGGCGTGGTGTCGACGGTCGAGCACGGGGTAATTCACTGCCGACTTGAGACGGGCGATGCCGCCGCTGCGGTAACGACCGCCGGCTTCCGCCGCCAGCAGCTCGGCCAGGTAGGGCAGGCGGTAACCGCGACTCGTGCAGTATTCTTCGGCTTCCTGATACGAGTATCCATAGTTCGGCTTGTCAGCCGTGGCGCGTTCCGGATTGGCTGGCATCGGCAACCACTCGAGTTGTGCGCCGGCCTGTTGCCACTGCGGATACTCGATGTTCTGGAAATACTCGAAGACCTGGGTGGCCAGATTGTCGACGGCCGTCAGCAGACTGCCGCGGGCAGCAAACGTGCGTGACACGCCGCTGCGCAGGTTCTGCATGGTTAGTGTGACCTCGAACTGGTCTCTACCGATACCGGCAAAGGTCCCGACGGCCATGTAGTCGACCTGCTTGAGAACATCGCGGGCCTCTTTCAGGCGCTGCCGGTCGGCGGCATCGAGCCCTGACTGCGTGACCCGCTCCGCCCAGGCGCGGATGCCTGAGGGGTCATCACCGCGCGAGAACTGCAGCTTGCGGTCGGTGTCGCGCAAGTCGTTCTCGGTGTAGCGTGCATCGAGACTTGCCTGGAAGCGCGCGCCGAGCGACAGGTTCAGCTTCTGCATGTCCCTCGAGCGCTGCAGGTCGTGCATCAGATCGAAGGTCAGCAGGGCGTTCAGCATCGGTTCGATCATCGCCTCGCTGGAGGCGCCGAGCTCGGCAAGTCCGCCGAGCGCAGCGTTCAACTCGCCGAACAGCCGCCGCCGCACTTCATCGCGGCTCTGTCGACTGGTCGCTTCATATTGCGCGACATCGCCGCCATCGTGAAAGGCGATGTCGCTCCAGAGTGTCGCCGGCATCGCCATGGACTTGCGGAACTGATCGACTTCGCCGCCCGCGTCCTCCCCCGCACCCGCACCCGCGCGAGCGCACGGAGCGGCGAAGGCGGATAGTGTCAGGGCCGCAGCGGCAACGAAGATTCCGACGCGCGGGTTCACTTGCCGACCACCCTCACTTCGATGGCGCGCTTGGGATCGAACAGCTCTGCAGCCAGCGACTTCACTTCGTCGAGCGTGATCGACTCGTAGTCGCTGCGCAGCTTGCGTGTGCGTTCCAGCCAGTCGCCCTGCGACTGCGCCTGCGAGACGGCCTCGAGCCAGAAGCCGTTGTTCTCGAAGCGTTGCTTGAGGCCTTCGATGATTGGCTTGCGGGCCCGCTCGAACTCATCAGCGCTGATCCCTCCCGCACGCACGTCCGCTGCCACGGTCTTCACCGCGGCGAGCGCCGTATCCATTTCAGCCGGCTTGACGTCGAGGCTGGTAAAGATGGCGCCATAGCCCGGGTAGAGATCCGAGGCGTCGATGGAGACGCCAGGTGAGTAGGTGGCACCGAGTTTCTCGCGTAGCGTGTCGGTCATCTTGATCTGCAGCACCTCGCCGACCAGATTCTGGATTCGCGTGCGGCGCCGATCGAAGCCGTCGCGCGCCGGCCAGGCCACCGCGAGTTGCGCCTTGCTGGCTTCGCCCTCGTGGCGCAGCACGATCGGCGCGAGCGGTGCCGACGGGAAGTTCATGCCGGCATTGCCGCGTGCGCGATCGAACATGCCCTTGCGCGCGGGTAGCGTGCCGAGCGTGGCGGCGACCGCGGCGATCGCCCGTTCGGGATCGATGTCACCGACGATCGCGATTTCCATCGGCCCTTCGCGCATGGCCGGGTCGAGCACGGCGCGTATCTCCGCCGGTTGCCTGGCCTGTAGTTCCTCGAGCGTCGGGATACCGTAGCGCGGATCGCCGTCGCGGAGGATGCGACCGAGATCACGATTGAGCACGCCCTGCGGTGTGGCATCGACAGTCTTGCGCCAGACACCGACCAGTTCGCGGAACTGGTCGAAGGCCTCCGGGCGATAGCCCGGGTCGGTCAGCAGGGCGGTGATGATCTGCAATTGCAGTTCGAGGTCGGCGGGTGGCACGGTTGCGGCGCTGACGAAGGCGTCCTCGCCCACGTTCACGCCCAGCGTCCAGTTGCGTCCGGCGAGTACGCGCTGCAACTCGTCGGTCGAGTGCTTGCCGAGACCGGCATTGCCGAGCGCGTTGTCGATCCAGAGGTCGAGACCGGGTTGCGACTTCGGCAGCGTGCGCTGCCCGTCGCCGAAGCGCAGCAGCACCGAGACTCGATCCTTTTGGTAAGGCGTGCGCTTGATGTTGAGCAACACGCCGTTGTCGAGTTTCGCGGTGACGATGCCGAGATCGGCGACTTCGCCGCGCACGACGACCTTGCCGGGCGTGCCCGGGTTGGCGTAGGCGAACTTCACGTCCTGCGTTGCCGCCGGCGCCGCTACGGCCACCGCACGACTGGCGTTGAACGCTGCCAGGATCTCCTGCGCGGGTTTCTCCAGTGTGACCGAACTCGTCATGAAGATACGCGGCGGATCATCGCCCCAGGCTGTACGGAAGGCGGCTTCGACTTCGGCGCGGCTGATGCCGCCCGCCGCGGCCTCGAAGACGCGCAGATCTTCGGCCGGTGTGGTGAACACGGAACGGCCGTCGAAATCGTCGACCAGCGCATTGGCGAGCGCACGGCTGCGACGGGTCGCCGCGCCTTCGGCTGCATTGCGATACGCAGTCCGCAGGTTGCTCAGTTGTTCCTTGAGTTCGGCATCGCTGAATCCGTGCTGCAGGGCGCGACGCAGCTCCTGCTCGCCGATCGCGAGTGCGGCCTGCCAGTTCTCCGGCTTGGCGACTACCGACACCGAGGGACCTTCGGCGAAGTCGAAGGTCTCCTGATACGACGCGTCGCCGTTGATCAGCACCGTGCCCGGCTGCCGCGTGAGCGTATCGAAGCGGCGACTGAGGATCGCGAAGCCGAGGTCGCGCACGAGCTGGGCGCGCCGTTCCGCGGTGTTGTCGGCGCGCAGCACGAGCGGCCGCTGCGGCCCGAAACTGATGATGGTCGGGATCGACGGATCCTGGAAATACCCCGCCGCGAGCGCGGGCGGCGACAGGCGACCGGGATCGGCGACACCGATCGGTGTGTCCGGGCGCTTCCAGTCGCCGAACTGCGCGCGGATACGCGGCTCGACAGCCGCGGGGTCGAGATCGCCCACCACCACGAGCAGCGCGTTGTCGGGTCGGTACCAGCCGCGATAGAGGCGCAGGAAACGCTCGCGATCGGCGGTGGTGATGACTTCCTCGGTGCCGATCGGCAGCCGCTGGCCGATACGGCCTTCGGGGTAGAGGAAGTTCAGACGGGCGACGAGGGCGCGGAACTGCGGCGTTTCGCGGGTGCGCTTCTCGGAGAGGATCACGCCACGCTCGCGGTCGATCGCCGTCGGCGAGAGCAGCAGGCGGTCGGCGGTTTCGCGCATCAGCATGAGCGACTTGTCGAGCAGTTCGTCGCGGGTGTCCGGCAGGTCGAGCTGGTACACCGTTTCGAGGAAGCTGGTGTAGGCATTGGTATCCGGGCCGAAGGCGAGCCCGTAGCGCTCGAGCAGCTTCACCATCTCGCCCTCGGGCACGTTCTGGCTGCCGTTGAACACCATGTGCTCGAGGAAATGCGCGATGCCGCGCTGGTCTTCCGCTTCCATCAGCGAGCCGACCCCGAAACGCAGCCGGATCGCTGCCGTGCCGGTGGGCAGGGCGTTGCGCAGCAGCGCGTAGCGCAGGCCGTTTGGCAGCTGGCCGTAGACGACTGCGGCGTCGGGTGCGAGGTCGGAGGCCTCGTGCGCCCAGATGCGTCGCTCGCGCAACGCGGCGGCGGTGTCTGCCGGCAGTGCCGCGGCGGCGGCGGACGCAGCGCTTGGCGAGTGCAGCGCGAAGAGAACGACGAGGGCGGCGAGGGCTGCGCTCCAGCGCGGGCGCAGGACGGCGGGGGGCGATGGGCGGGTGGCGTTCATGCGCCAAAGAATAGGCTATTTCGCGCCGCGTGGGGACGGGGCTCGACGCCGCTGCGGCAGGTCAGCCGCCCGCGTCGAGCAGGGCGCGGACCTCTGCATAGAAGGCTTCGCGCGCCGCCGGTTCGGGACCGAGCGAGGCCCGGCTCCAGTTGGAATGACTGGCGATCACCAGCCGGCGCCGCGGATCGATGAAGATGCCCTGGCCGAAGATGCCGCGCGCGGCGACCGCGCCGTCATCGTAAGTCCACCACTGGAAGCCGTAGCCACGGCCCGGTTCGCCGATGTCCTGCTGCCTGCGGATGGCCTCGGCGAACCAGCCGGGCGGCACGATCTGCCGCCCGCCCGCCCGGCCACTCGCCAGCACGAAGAGACCGAAGCGGGCGAAGTCGCGCGTCGCGGCCTGCAGACAGCAACCGGCGATCTCGTGGCCGCTTTTGCCGAGCAGCCAGGTGGCGTCGGCCTGCATGCCGGCAGGGTGCCAGATTTTCTCTTCGAGATATTTCGCGAGCGGCTTGCCCGTCGCCGACGACACCAGCACGCCGATCAGGTTGGTTTCGCCGGTGTTGTAGTGCCAGACCGTACCCGGCGGATGTGCTCGCGGCAGCTTGCGCATGTAGCTCACCGTCGCGTCCAGGCCGGCTTCCGGCTTGGCATTGTTGAACTGCGCGACGTCGGCGTTCGGATCTTCGTAGTCCTCGTTCCAGCGCACGCCGGAACTCATGGTCAGCAACTGACGCACCGTGACATCGTCGTAGGCCGATCCGCGTAGCCCGGGGATGTAGCGGCTGACCTTGTCCTCGAGGCTGCCGATGTAGCCGTCCTGGATTGCCGCGCCGACCAGCGTGGAGGTAAAGGACTTGGCGACCGAGAAACTGGTCCAGCGACCCGAAGCGTCGAAGCCGAGGCCATAGCGTTCGAAGCGGACCTTGCCGTCCTGCACGATCACGAGTCCGGCGGTCTGCTGCGTCGCCATGTACGCGTCGATGCCGGGGATGACGAGCGGCCGGCCGGCCGGCAGGGGCAGCGGGGTCGGCGATGCCGTGACCCGCGCCGCCTTGGCGAGCACGGGCAACCGGTCCATCGCCCGGAACGCCGCCTCGCGCTGGTCCTGCCGCCAACCGAGCACGTCCGGATTGGTCGGCAGGGCGGCGAGCAGTCCGCGAGTCTCCTGGTCGAGACTCGCGAACCAGACGCCGCCGCCGACGGCGAGCGCGGCGACCGCTACCGCCGCGATCGCAGCCTTGCGCATCAGCCGCCCGGCGTCAGGCTGCCGCCGACGATGCGCTCGCAGGTGCCCTTCGGCAACGCGAGCCACTCGTTCTTGTCGCCGTCGACCTTGGCCTGCCCGGCGCAGCCGTGGCCGTTCGCGCCGCAGTCGTTCTTGCCCGCTTTGACGATACCGTGGCACTTCTCCATGCCTTCCTTCGGGCCCATTGCCTCGGCAACGCCGAGCGCGACCAGTCCGCCGACGGCTGCGATGATCAGTGCGTGACGCTTGTCCATGGTGTGTCTCCTGCGTGAGGGTTTGACAGTACTCGGTGTTCGACGGCCCGCTCAGGGAGCCGGCTTCTTCTCGAAGTCACCGGCCTCAATGATGACCAACGAGTCGGGTTTGATCCAGCGCTTGACTGCCGCATTGACGTCGGCGGTCGAGAGCGCCGCCACACGCTGCTCGAAAGCGGCATCCCATTCGAGGGTGCGATCGAGGAACAGGTAGCTGGCGAGTCGGCCGACCAGTTCGCGATCCTGCGACCGGCTGACGTTGCGACTCTGCAGCCAGCCGCTCTTCGCATCCTTGAGCTCGGCTTCGCTGAAACCGTCGCTGAGCATCTTCGCGAGTTCCTCGCGGTAGGCGGCGATCAGGCGCGCGGAGTTCTGCGGGTTGTAGATGGCGAGCGTGCCGAAGTTGCCATCTTTGTCGAGCGGGTCGGCCGTCAGGAACGACCCCACGCCATAGCTGATGCCTTCCTTCTGGCGGATGCGCACGGCGAGGCGCGAGTTGAGGAAGCCGCCGCCCAGCATGTAGTTGGCGATCACCAACGCCGGGTAGTCGGCATCGTCGTCACGCAAGGCCAGGTTAAGGCCGGCGATCATCACCGCATTGGCCTTGTCCGGCGTGTTGATCTTGCGTGCGACCGGCGCCACCTCGAAGTAAGGCGAGACCGCCCGCTCGTAAGGCACGCCAGCCTTCCAGCCCGCGAGGATGCCGCCGAGCGCGGCGCGCACGGTGGCTTCATCGAAGTCGCCGACCACCGCCGCGGTGGCCCGGCCTGCGCCATAGAAATCGCCATGGAAGCGGCGCAGTTCCGCCGCGCCCGCGGCGCGCACCGCAGCGGCCTTCTCGTCGAAACCGAGCACGCGACGGAAGTCGTTGGCCGGGTAGGGCGAACCGATGCGTTCGGCTTCGAGGCTGGCAATGGCGCGCGGATCGCTGCGCTGCTGTTCGATCGAGGCGAGCACCTCGTCGCGCA
Source organism: uncultured Acidibacter sp. (assembly GCA_964541625.1). Lineage (GTDB taxonomy): Bacteria > Pseudomonadota > Gammaproteobacteria > Steroidobacterales > Steroidobacteraceae > UBA964. The sequence goes on along the minus strand of CAZIRD010000008.1, from coordinate 622 downwards.
GCTTGGCGAATTCACTGTCCGGGAAGACGGGATTGCGCAGCAGGTCGCCGACGATCTCCAGTGCGGGCACCAGGTTGTCGCGGGTCGAGGTGACGTTGACGGTCACCGTCTGGCCGCTGCCGCCGACGCTGACCGATGATTTCAGCTGGTCGAGCTGATCGTTGATCTGCTGCAGGCTGCGATTCTTCGTCCCGCGCCGCAGCATCGCCGCGGTGAGCTCGGCGACCGTCGCCTTGCCCTCGAGCGCGGCGAGGTTGCCGATGCGCAGCGTGATGCTGGCGTTCACCGCGCTGCCGCGGGTGGACTTGGCGAGGAAGCTGTACTCGGCGCCGCCCGGGAAAGTCTCCGCGCGGGTGCGCGCGACGATGTTCGCCGGCGACGGATCGAAGTCCTCCGCCTGCTTGAGCGCCTGCTTGCCGCGGTAATCCTTGAGCACCACCGCCGGATCCGGCGGCTGCGGAATGGCCGCACGATCCGGGGTCGTCTCGGGCACGAACAGGCCGGTGGTGCGGTTGGCGGGCTTGAGGTAAGCCGCCGCGACGCGATTCACATCCGCCGCGGTGACCTTTTCCATCTGGTCGCGCGACAGGAACCACAGGCGCCAGTCGCCCTTGGCGATGTA
>CAZIRD010000007.1:5483-58226 GCA_964541625.1 uncultured Acidibacter sp. | reverse complement strand
CGGCGGATCTCGATGTCGACGCCGGCCGTGGGCTCATCGAGGATCAGCAGCCGCGGTTCGTGGACCAGCGCCCGCGCGATCATCAGCCGACGCTTCATGCCGCCGGAGAGCGTTCGCGCCATTTTCTTGCGCTTGTCCCAAAGCGACAGCTTGCTGAGGTATTTCTCGGCCCGCTCATGCGCCAGGCGCCGCGGAATGCCATAGAAACCGGCCTGGTTGACGACGATCGTCTCAGGGGTCTCGAACTGGTTGAGGTTGAGTTCCTGCGGCACGACGCCGATACAGGCCTTGGCGGCTTCGAGATCGGTGTCGAGGTCGTGGCCGAACACGCGCACCGACCCCGCCGTCTTGGTCACGAGGGAGGTGCAGATGCCGATGAGCGTGCTCTTGCCGGCGCCATTTGGCCCGAGCAGCGCAAAGAAGTCGCCTTCGGCGACGTTGAGATCGACGCCCTTGAGGGCCTCGACACCATTGCGGTACTGCTTGACGAGACCGCGGACCGCGAGTGCTTCCATTAGGCAGGCAAAGATAGCACGCCGCGCCGGCCGCAGGCCGGACCGCCCGCACGACCGTGTGGATCAGCCAGCGCTGCGCGACACGGCGGCGAGGCGCTGTACTCCAGCGAGCGTGCTCTCCCAGAGCGCGGTGCGATCGCGGGCGCGCGCGGCGTCGATGCGCCGGCGCCAAAAAGCGGCGTCATCGCCCCAGCGCAGGCTGACACAGGGGCCGGCGGCCTCGGCAAGTTCGTCGATCTGCGGCAGTTCGAGGGCGCGCAGGGCGTTGCAGCCGGCTGGCGAGAGACCGAGCAACAGCGACGCGGCCGCCGGCCGGGACTGCGCGGTCTGCCAGGCGAAGTAGCAGACGATGCGCGCGAAACCCTGCCCTGCACTGCCCTCACAAAGGCCGGGCGCGAGACGCGGCATCGGTGCGCCGGTCTGCGCACGGCGCCAGAGCGCGAAGGCGGTATCGGTGGAAAGGCTGAAGAGCAGGTAGGGGCAGTCGGCGACCGAGCCAAGCGCAGCTTCCTCGAGCGCAAGCCACTCCTCACGCAGCGCTGTGGCTGCGGCGGGCAGCACCACCCGCGAGGCGGCGAGCGCGTCACGCAGGATGCGCAAGCCGCGCAGGTTCATGCCGCCGACCTGGCGGATGATCTCGCGGTCGACGCTGCGGGCGAAGTCGGTTTCGGTGGTGGCCAGGCCGATGGGTTCCGCGGCGGCGGGTTTTTTGTCGTTGACCATGCATTCCTCCGTGTTTTCCGCGGAAATGGTCGCTGAAGCCAACTTGGAACGCAGCGTTTGTTTTGGGATATTTTCCATCGAAATACCCCTCTCGATGTTGCCGCAAGCCTAAGGAGCAGGCCATGCACCTCACCGACGAACGTTACAAGCGCGACCGGCTGCGGCTCGAACTCGCCCTGCGGCTGCTGCGCCACGAGGCCCGCACCCACACCATCCGCCATTGGACGGGGCTCAGCGACGACCGCGTGCGCAAGCTGTTTCGCTCATACATCAAGCCCGGATCCGGTCTGCGGCGGCACCGCGGCAAATCACCGGCGCAGGTCAGCTACTTCCTCGGCGCCGGTGCGGTCGCCGCGGACGCCCAGGCCTTGGCCTCGATCCTGTTGCTGTTCGGCGCCATCGCCGATCGGCCCGATCCGGCCTCAATGCGCAAGATTCCCACCATCTCCCGCGGTCGACTGCTCTGCGACGCCTACGAAGCCTATCGGCGGGTTTCACCGCGGCCCCGCATCGACTTCGAACATGCGGCGTTCCTCGCCCGGGCACTGACCGCGGGCGACGAGATCCGCCTACGCTTCTGCCCGGCCTGCGACGCGCTCAACATCGCCGAGGCGATCACGCTGCGCGATCCGCTCTGCCGCGCCTGCGAGACGCCCCTGCCCGACAAACCGCTCGCCGCCGCGCGCCCAGCCCGCGCGGCCGCCGATGCCGGCGGCGACGCTGCTAGAATCGGCCGCATCCCCAAAAACTGATCGCAGGCGCGAGCCAGCACTCCGGAACCTCCGGTTGGCGGCGGCCGGCGCACGCGCCGAGAGCACATGCCGCCATCCTCCGAACGCTCCGCAGGCAACTTCCTCGCCGGACCCTATCTCGACCGCCGCGCCGAACTGCGCGAGGACCCCGAGTGGGCGGCAAGCGCCCGCGCCGATGCCAGCACCTTGTTTTTGCCAGTCCACGGCACCGCACCCGGTGTCGTCGGCGATCCGCCGGCGGTGGCCTTCATCGACCACGCACATGACTGGGTCAGGACCACGCCCGACGAGTCGCTGGTGCTGCTCGGCTGGTTCCGCGAAAGGCGTTGCGTGCTCGTGCAACTCGCCGCCCATGGCGCGGGTCTGCGCAGCGCAGAGCGCGCAGGTGTAGGCGCCGCGGCTGCCGCAGCAGGGATCCGCTTCGAAGAACTGCGGCCGCTTGCGCCGATGCTGGGCGCCGAAGAGGCGGGTCTGCTCGCCTATGCGCGTGCGTTGAGTTACTGGCAGTCGCGGCATCGCTACTGCGGTGTTTGCGGCGCAGCCACGCGGGCACTACGCGCCGGACATGTCATGCAGTGCAGCAGCAAGGTCTGCGGCGCGGAGTTCTTCCCGCGCATCGACCCGGCGATCATCGTGCTGGTTAGCGATGGCGAACGGGCGCTGCTTGGGCGGCAGGCGACGTGGCCGGCCGGTCGGTATTCAACGGTCGCCGGCTTCGTCGAACCCGGCGAGAGTCTCGAAGACGCAGTCGCCCGCGAAGTGCTCGAGGAGACCGGCGTGACCATCACCGCCTGCGACTACCACTCCTCGCAGCCCTGGCCGTTTCCCTCATCGCTGATGCTCGGCTTCATGGCGAGTGCGCCACGCGGCGCGCAACCGGGCAGCAGCAGCGAGCTCGAAGATGCCCGCTGGTTCAGTCGCGATGAACTCGCCGCCGGCGCCGTGATCCTGCCGCCGCCCACCTCGATCTCGCGGCGGCTGATCGAGACCTGGTTCGACGCCGGTTCCGCAAGGCCTTTGCGCGAACTCGCGCGTCACTCCTGGGGCAGCACGCCGCAGGGCGCGCGTTGAGCCGATGTGCCTCGCTGCCCTGGCCTGGAACGTCCACCCCCGCTACCGCGCGGTGATGATTGCCAACCGCGACGAGTACCATGCGCGCGCCGCGACGCCGCTCGCGCCGTGGGCCGATGAGCCGCGGATTCTCGCCGGCCGCGACCTGCAGGCCGGCGGCACCTGGTTCGGCATCGACCGGCAGCGTCGGCTCGGGCTAATCACCAACTATCGCGAACTCGCCCGGCCGCGGCGCAACGCACCGACACGCGGCGAACTGGTCAGCGGTTTCCTGCGCGGCCAGCGTAGCGCCGCGGAGTTTCTCGGCGACATCGCCGACGACTCCACCGGCTATGCCGGCTTCAACCTGCTGCTCGCCGATGGCCAGGGGCTCTGGTACGCGACCAATCGCGCCGAGCCTTTTGCGCGGCCACTCGCCGACGGCCTGCACGTGCTCAGCAATCACGTGCTCGAGACGCCCTGGCCCAAGGTGCGCCGGCTGCGCGCCGTCCTCGCCGCCTGGCTCGCCGCGGCCGATGACGACACCGCGCCGCTCTGGGCGGCACTCGCCGACCGAGAATTGGCAGATCCCGCCGATCTGCCGCGTACGGGACTGTCGCCGGAGTGGGAACATCGGCTGTCGGCGCCATTCGTGCATCACGCCGACTACGGTACGCGCTGTTCCACCCTGCTGCTGCTCGGCCATGATGGCAGCCTGCAGATCGATGAACGCAGTTTCGACAGCAGCGGCGAGTACGCCGGCAGTGCCCGCTGGAGCCTGCGCGCGGACGAATGGCCTTGAGCTCCGGGCTTAGCGGGTAGAATCCGGGGCTGGCCGATCGCAAACGCTTTCCCCCCATGACTCGCCTCAAGACAGCCAGTCTGCTGCTCTGCATCGTCGGCGCCTTGGCTGCGGGCGTGCCGGCAAGGGCGGCCATCGACATCGACATCAGCGGCGTCGACGGCGCGCTGCGCCGCAACGTGCTCGCCTTCCTCAGTCTCGAGCGCTACAAGGGTCGCGATGATCTCGACCAGGCGCTGGTCGAGCGTCTGCAGGAGCGCGCCGAGCGCGAGGCCGCCAATGCCTTGCGACCCTTCGGCTACTACGAGCCGCAGATCAACTCGACCGTGGAAGCGACCGGCCCGGGGCGCTGGCGCGCGCGGATCCGGATCGATCCCGGCCCGCCGGTGATCCTCGGCGACGTCGAAATCGGCGTGAGCGGCCCGGGCAGCGACGACCCCGCCTTCCGCGAGGTGCTGGGCGGCGCCACCCTGCGCAAGGGCGCGCGGCTCGATCACGCCGCCTACGACACCCTCAAGGACAATCTGCGGCGCACTGCGGCAACGCTCGGCTATGTCGACGCAAAACTGCAGGCCAATGAACTGCGCGTCGATCCGGCGCAGCGCGCGGCAAACGTCCGTCTCGTCATGAGCACCGGCGAGCGCTACCGCTTCGGCCGTACCACCATCGAGCAGCGTTCGCTCGAAGAGTCGCTGCTGCGCCGCTACCTGCGCTATCAGGAGGCGGCGCCCTACGATGCCCGCCAGCTGCTGCGTACCCAGTTCGCGCTCGACGACAGCCAGTACTTCTCCACCGTGGAGGTGCTGGCCGGCGAACCAGACCACGCGGCACGGCTGATCCCGGTCAGCATCCGCACCGAGCCCAATCGCCGCAACCGTTACTCGGCGGGTCTCGGCTACGCCACTGACAGCAAGGCGCGCGGCACGCTGACCTGGGAGAACCGCCGGCTGAACGATGCCGGACATCGCCTGCGCGCGGAGCTCAAGGCCGCGCAGCTCGAACAGTCTTTCGCCGCCCGCTATCAGGTGCCGATCGGCGATCCCGCGCTCGAGCGGCTGGGCTTCGAGTTCCGCTATGCACGCGACGAACTCGGCGATCTCGACACACGCACGACGCGCTTCCAGCCATCGATCACCCAGGTGGACGGCGAGTGGCAACGCGTGGTGTTCGCCTCGCTGAGCCGCGTACGCACGATCACTGCCGCCGCGCAGAACCGGCCTGGGTTCGCAGATGCGACCACACTCATCATCCCGGGCATCAGCTACGCCTCCGTGCCGCGCGGGTATCTCGGCGAGGCCTTGTTCTCGCGGGCGCTCTACGCCGAATTGCGCGGCTCGGCGACCGCGCTCGGCGCGACCGAGAACTACCTGCAGTTGCGGGTCGAGGCCGAGCGGGTGTTCGATCTCGCCCCGGCGTGGCATCTGTTCCTGCGCGGCCAGGTCGGTGCCACGCTGGTCTCCAACGCCGCGGCGCTGCCGGGTACGGAGCGATTCTTTGCCGGCGGCGATCGCAGCGTACGCGGCTTCGGCTACAACGATCTGTCGCCGGTCGAGGGCGGCAGTACCAAGATCGGCGGTCGCCACCTGCTGACCGGGACCGTCGAGGTCATCCGCGACCTGCCGCGCAACCTGGGTGCCGCGCTGTTCTTCGATGCTGGCAACGCCTTCGACTCGTTCGGCGATCCGCTGCAATACTCGGTCGGGATCGGTGTGCGCCTGCGGCTGCCGATTGTCACACTCGGCGTCGATATCGCCCAACCGCTCACCAACCCGGTCTGCCGCAGCGTCACCCCGGACCCGCGCTGCAATCTCGAGGCCGGTTTCGATCGCCGACCCGGACCACGCCTGCATCTGAACTTCTCGCCGAAACTTTGAGCAGCCCGTGAAACGCCGCACCACACTCATCCTGCTGCTTGCCGCGCTGCTGCTCGTCGCGCCGCTGGCGATGCTGTGGACGCTGGGCCATTCCGCCGGCGCGCTGCGCTTCGTCACCGAAAGGATTCCGCAGCGCTTCGGCCGACTCGAGCGCTTCGAGATCCGCGACGTACGCGGCAGCCTCGCCGACGGCTTCACGGTCGGGGCCATAGACATCGAGCACGACATCGTGCACATCCACATCCGCGGCGCCCGCGGCCGCGTCGAGCTGTTGCCACTGCTGTGGCAATCAGTGGAGGCGCGGGGTGTCGCCGTCGAGCATCTCATCATCGAACAGCAGCATCGCGACCGGCCGCCGCCCGATACGCCGCTACGCTTCCTGCCCGGCCTGCTGACCGTCGAGGCGCGGGAGACGAAGGTCAGCCGCACCACGATCCAGCCCCTCGCCGGCAACACGGTGGAGTTCGAGGACACCGTCGTCGACGGTCTGCTGCGCAGCAGCAGCCTCAAGGTACGCGCGGTGCGTACGCGGCTCGGCAACCTGCACCTCGCCGCCGAGGGCCTGCTCACGGCGGGCACCCCACTCGGCCTCGAGGGCGAGGTCACCGCCAGCTTCGACCCGAAGCGCGGTCCAACGTGGCGTGCCAAGGGCGAGTTCGACGGTGACCTTGGCGAGGCGCGCTTCGATGCCGTGCTGCTCGAGCCGTTTGCCGCCAAAGTCGATGAGGGCACGATGCGCCTCCTGCCGCCATGGAGCGTGCGCGCCGATGCCGGCGTGACCGGACTTGACCTGCAGAAGTTCGGCGGCGGCGCGCTGCTCGGTCTGATCAGCGGCGAACTCGCGCTCAGCATCGATCGCGAGGGCTATCGCGCGCGCGGCAAGCTGTTGCCGCCGGGTCTTGGCGCCGGCGCGGTGGATGTCGACTTCGATGGTCTTTACTCGCGCGGCGTGGTCACCGCACGGCGCATCGGGCTGCACCATCCCGGCGTCGGTACCGGTTCCGGGACGGATGTCGATGTACGCGGCCGCATCACGATCACGGATTCCGGCCCCAACCTCGACCTGAGCGGCGACTGGCAGCAATTCCGCTGGCCGCTCGCCAGCGCGACGCCGGCGGTGCGCAGCGCACGTGGCAGTTTCACGCTGCGCGGCAGCGGCCCGTACGAGATCACCGCAGGCGGCGATGCGCGCAGCGGCAACTTGCCGGCGATCGAGGCCGAGGTCGCTGCGCGGCTGCATCCAGGCCACCTCGAGATCACCCGCGCTGCAGCGAAAACCTTGGGGGGCGTCGCCGATCTGAGGGGCGAAGTCGCCTGGCGGCCCAGCGAGAGCTGGCGATTCAGCGGTCCCGTGCGCGGCATCGATCCGGGTCGCTGGCGCGCGACTCTGCCGGGGCGACTCGACTTCACGCTCGATGCACGCGGCCAGGGCTTCGGCGCCCGCAGCCTGATCGAACTCGACGTGCAGCGCTTGAGCGGCCAGTTGCGCGGCACGTCGGCGCGCGGCTCCGGACGGCTGGCAATCGCCGGCGACAGCCTGCGCCTCGGCAAGGTGGATCTCGCTGCCGGCGGACTGCGCCTGGCGGTCGATGGTCTGCTGTCCCCGCGGCGCAACGATCTCGATTTTCGCATCGACGCCGACGATCTCGGCGTCATCGCCGCGGGCGGCAAGGGCAGGCTGCGCGCCAGCGGTACGCTGCGCGGTACACCGACCGCCATGCTGGTGCGCATGGCGGCTACCGGCAACGATCTCGCGCTGGGTGACCTGACCATCGGCCGACTCGCCGCCGACATCGATCTCAATCCGGGCGGCGGTGCCGATGCGTCGGCGAAAGCGCACATCGACGCCAAGGACGTATCGGCTTTCGGTCGTGACGCGCAACGCGTGCTGCTCGATATCGACGGTCGGAGCTCGTCACACCAACTTGCCATGAATGTGCGTGGCGATGATCTGGCGATCGAGGCGCGCGGCGAGGGCGCGTTCGCCGCCGACGGTTGGCGACAGACCTGGAATACTTTGGACATGAAACTGCCGGGGGATATCGCCCTCGCCCTGCAACGTGCGCTGTCGATGCGCCTGACAACCGACTCCCTGCAGGTCGACGCGTTCTGCCTGCGCGGCAGCAAGCCCTCCACACTCACCGATGCAGCCACCCTCTGCGCCTCGGGCACGGCCGGCAACGCCGGCTGGAACCTCGAAGCCACCATGACCCGGTTGCCGCTCGCCAGCGTCTTGCCCGAACCTGCGGCGCGCGCCCGCTATCAGGGTTCGATGAACGCCTCGGCGACGCTGCGCTCGGCGACCGACGGCTTCCCCCGCGGGCAGTTGCGCGCGGAATTCGAGGGCGCCGGTCTGCTCTGGCAACGTGCCGGCGGCAAAAGCGATCTCATCCCGCTCGGCGCCGGCTCGCTGCTGCTGGAATCGTCCGACGAGGGTCTCAATGGCAAGCTCGACATCGCCGCTGGCGAGCGTGGTCGGGCACGCGGCGAGTTGCGCGCAATGCCTGCGGCGGCCGATTGGCGTGAGATGCCGCTCAACGCCACGCTGCGCGCCGACTCCACTGCGCTCGCCCTGCTCTACCTCTACGTGCCGGAGATCGATCGTTCCGCAGGCGATCTGTCGCTCGATCTCGTGGTCGGTGGCACTCTCGGTACGCCACTCGTCAACGGCGTGCTGCGCCTCGAGCGCGGCGAAGTCGACTTCTATCAGGTCAACCTGTCACTGCGCGAAATCAGCGCCGAGGCAAGACTGCTCGACAATGGCTTCGTGCTCACCTCAACCGGGCGAGCGGGCGCCGGCAGCATTGCCGCGGATGCCGAACTCACCTGGCGCGGCGGCCTGCCGTATGGCGAGGTGCGCCTGAAGGGTCAGGATTTGCGGGTGATCGACGTCCCGGAAGCGCGGATCACCGCCTCGTCGGACCTGCGGTTCCGGGTGTCGGGTCGCGACCTCGCCGCGACCGGCAGCGTGGAGATCCCTGCCGCGCGGATCGTACCGGCGGACTTGACCGGTGCAACGCTCACCTCGGATGACGAAGTACTGGTCGGCGAGCCGCCCCGCGATCCGGCGTCGTCGTTTCGCGTCTCGAGCAATCTCAAGCTGACCCTCGGTGATCGCGTCACGGTCGACTCCTTCGGCTTGTCGGGACGTCTTGCCGGCACGCTCAACGTCAGCAGCTCCGCCGACGGCATCAACCGCGGCTCGGGCGAACTGGGCATCGCCGAAGGCAAGTATGCGGCGCTCGGCCGACGGCTGGACATCGAGCGCGGCCGTCTCATCTTCTCGGGCGGTCTGCTGGCCGATCCGGGTGTCGACCTGCGGGCGACCAAAGAATTCCCCGATGTCCGCGCAGGTGTCAACGTGCGGGGCACGCTGCGCGAACCGCGCATGACTTTCTTCTCCGAGCCTTCCCTGCCGCAGTCGCAGGTGGTGTCACTGATCCTCGCCGGCGGCACGCTGGAGTCGGCGCAGAACGGCAATATCGCCGGCAGCGGCCGGGATGCGATTCTCGCCCAGGGCGGCGCGATCCTCGCGCAGCAGATCGGTCAGCGGATCGGCATCGAGGACGTCGGCATCGAGCAGAACCTTGCCAACGAAACCTCGCTGGTGTTCGGCAAGTACCTTTCCAGCAGGCTGTATGTCAGCTATGGCGTCTCGCTTGCCGAGGCGATCAATACCCTCAAGCTGCGCTACAGCATCAACGACCGCTGGACACTGCGTACCGAGGCCGGCAAGGAAGCGAGCGCCGAGGTCGTCTACACGGTCGAGAAGAACTGACTGCGACGCCGCGCTCAAAACCGCAGCGTGTAGGTGAACTTGACCGTGGTCTCGGCAAGAAAGGGCTGGAAGTTGCCGGCTGCGTCCTCGCGCCAGTCGTAATTGACCACGAGATAGGCCACCTGGCCCTGCTTCGGCCACCAGCGCAGGCGACTGTTGAGCCCGATACGCCGCGACACGTTGTCGTACTGCGCAACATTCAGCCAGGCCCAGCGCACGTTGAAAGCGTAGTTCGCATTGAGCGACCAGACACGCGCCGTGAAATCGCCGCGCGGCAACTCGATGCGGTTGGCTTGGAACTGCGTGCCGAGCGCCCAATGACGGTTCGGCTTCCAGTTGACGCCGGCGCGGGCGTCACGGCGTCGACCGTCATAGAAATCGCCGCCCTCCAGGTCCCAGGTGAAGGACAGCGTACGGAAGCCCGCGGTCGAGCCGTAAAGACGCAGGCGATCGAAGTCGTACCGGCCTGTCGGCAAACGCAGGTTGCCCGGCAGCACGAACGGACGTACGAGCACCTCGGTGTAGCGACCGACGTCGACGGCGAGCAGATCGCCCGGCTGCGTGTCCACGGAGAACGGCGTGATCACGATCGAGCGCGACTCGAGACGCCCGGCATCGTCCTCGATCTGACGGGCCTCGATGCCGCCAAGCCAGCTGCGCAACCGCGCCCCGCGCGCAAACCGGTAGCGGTAGCGGTACTTGCCGTACCACTCGCCGATGCCGGTACGGTTCGCGAAACCGAGCGCCGGGCGAAAATCACGGCCGATTTCGTGGTAGCTGACGATCGCATCGATGCGGTCGTTGGGCCAGGCGAGCGATGCCCCCCAGGCCGCTTCGTCACCGCCCCGACCAGGGGTCGAGGACTGCTGCATCCAGGCCCGCGCCTCGACGAAGCCGCCGAACCGTTGCTGGTCACGCAATGCAAGATCGACGCCGTAGAGCGAGTTGTCGTTGCCGGTGGCGGGGTCACCAACGGTGACGATGCCGCCGATCGTCGACTGTTCGCCGAAACTCCGGTAGCCGCGGGCGACGAATACGTTGGCGGGATCGAGCCCGCCGCCCGCCTCCTGGCGCACGGCAAGTACGCCGATCGAATTGCGGCCGATCTTGCCGGTGAGGCGCGCGCCGGCCTCGAGGTCGATCGGCTGCCCGCTGGCCGTCAGACCGATGGTGCGCGAGAAAAACGGCCTGCCGTTCTGGGTCAGCCCGCCGAACTCGAAGATTTCGCTGTCCTCAAGGAAGAAGTCGCGCTTCTCCGGAAAGAACAGCGAGAAGCGCGTGAGGTTGACCTGCCGGTCATCGACATCGGTCGCCGAGAAGTCCGTGTTCAGGGTCATGGCTGCACCCAGCGACGGCGTGATCCGCCAGAATGCATCCAGCGACGGTTTGGCATACACGCTGGAGCGATCGCGCGGAAAATCCTCGCGCGTCGTCAACGACGCCGAGGGCACGAGGTCGAGTCCCGCACCCTGCCTGCGTCCGCGCATGCCGCGAATCTCGCCGCTGACGTCCAGCGTGATCCGCCGGTCGCGCTGCATCCAGGCGACGTCCTCGCGCTTGCGGCGGATTGCACGGATGAGGTTGATTCCCCAGATGTCGCCGTCGCGATCGAAAGCCAGCGTCTTGAAAGGAATGGCGATCTCCGCCGACCAGCCATCGTCCTGCACCGCCGAGGCGGCCTGCCAGATGCCGTCCCAGTCCATGTTGTAGGAGAGGCCGCCGAGCAGCAGACCATCGCGCTGCACGCCGTTCGGGTTGACGTAGAAGATGTAGCCGGTACGCCGATCGTTGTAGGTATCGAGCAGAATCTGCGCGTAGTCGTCATTGACGACCCCTTGCCCCTGCACCAGCTGGGCCCGCTTGATGGCCGCGGCATCCGAGTCGCCGAAACGCGCAGCGATATAAAGGTTCTCGTCATCCATCGCCAGCAGGAACTCGGTCGGCTCGGTCGGCGGTTCGCCGCTACCGGGAGAAAACTGCTCGAAGTCGGTAATCGGTACGGCATCACGCCACTCGTCTGCTTCGATGGCGCCATCGAGCCTGATCTTCGTGGTGATCTGCGGCACCACGATCGACTTCGGTTTGAAGGCCTCCGTGCCGCTGGCCGGTGCCGACCAGGCCGCAGGGATCGCCAACGAAATCAGGGCCATGGCCGCGAACGCGACCCGCCGACCGACGCCCGCGCGACGCTGCTGACCCGATGCCAAGATAAGCTCCGACATACGTTTCAAGCATAGGGCGACGCGTCGACCCCGGGCAGGGCTGGGCAGACTTTCCGTTCGACCCGGCCACGGTGCGTTCACCCGCAGTCACGGTAAACTCGTCGCCCATGACCCGCAAAAGTTATCTTTTGGCACTGACTGCGGTGTTTGCCGCGCTGTGGGGGCTACTCGCGATCAACCCGTTCGATCGCGCAGCCTGGCTGCTGGAGAACGTGTTGCTGCTCTCCGGCGCCCTCACGCTGTGGCTCAGCCGGCGCGTCCTGCCGCTGTCCACGGCGTCCTACAGCATGCTCTTCGCGTTTCTTTGTTTGCACGCCATCGGCGCGCACTTCACCTACTCGCTCGTACCTTACGATGAGGCGTTCCGCAGTTTCAGCGGCCGGTCGCTCAACGAACTGCTTGGCTTAAGCCGTAACCACTACGACCGGCTGGTGCACTTCACCTATGGACTGCTGCTCGCGCTGCCCGTGCGCGAATTGCTCATGCTGCATGCCGGCGTGCGCGGCTTCTGGAGCTACTTCCTGCCGCTCGATCTTGTCATGTCCTCGTCGCTCTTTTACGAGCTGCTGGAGTGGCTGGCGGCAATCGTCTACGGCGGCGGTCTCGGCGCTGCCTTCCTTGGCACTCAGGGAGACGAATGGGATGCACATCGCGACATGCTGCTGGCTGCGCTCGGCGCGCTGATCGCGGTGCTGGTAATTCTCGCCAGCAATCTTTGGCAGCGACGTGACATGACTCTCGACTGGCTGACGCGGGTCGGCAAGCTGCCCGGCGGTACACTCCAGCCGTGAAGCCGCGCATGCTGGTGGTGTACGGCGGACGGCCCGCCGGCCGTACCGAGCGCCTGCGCGCCGCAGCCATGGAGGGCGCGCTGCAGGCCGGGCGCGATCTCGGCGTGGAGCTCGATCTGCGGGCGCGGCACGCGCTCGAGGCCGGGCCCGACGACCTGCTGCAGGCGCAGGGCGTGCTGCTCGGCACACCGGAGCACTTCGGCTACATGTCCGGCGCGCTCAAGGATTTCTTCGACCGCACCTTCTACCCTTGCGAGAATCGCACCGCAGGTCTTCCCTGGGCGCTGTTTGTCAGCGCCGGCAACGACGGACTCGGCACCCGCTCGGCGGTTGAACGCATCGTGGCCGGCTACCGTTGGCGCAGCGTCGCGGAGCCGCTGATCGTGGTCGGCGAACCGGACGCGCAGGCGCTGGAACGTTGCCGTGAACTCGGCGCCACCCTCGGCGCCGGCCTGGCCGCCGGGCTTTATTAGCGGCCGAGAGCCCGCGACGCCGCGAGGAAGTCGGGCGCGATCGCCAGCGCACGCTCGAAGGCTTTGCGTGCTCCCGCGGCATCACCGGCGTCGCGCGCGCAGCGCCCGCTCCAGTAATGCGCCTCGGCCGCACCCCAATCGATGCCTCCCGCGGTCGCAGCTGCGCTCGCGCTCGCGGCTGCGGCGCCGCCAGCGCCGTTGGCTGTTGCAGCGTCGAATCCGGCCGCAGCCTCGCGGAAGCGCGCGCAACCTTTCGCTTTGTCGCCACCGACGAACTTCGGCCGGAAGTAGACGCCAAAGCCGTCGACCAGCAGGATCCGCGGATTGCGGGCGTCGAGGGCCAGCGCCGCCTCCATGCTCTTGCCGCTGCGCGAACCGTTGCGGATCGCCGCGAAACCGCCGAGATTGGCGAGATATCCGTAACAGGCCGACTGCAAGGCGAACGCCTCGGCGAACTTCGGTTCGCGCTTCACGGCGGCGTCGAGCGCGGCGATACAGGCGTCACCCGCCTTGCCGGCCTCATCCGAACGCTTGCCACCGATGGCCAGCTGCAGCGCACGGAACTGCACGTAGGCGTAGGCGTAGAGCTCGCGTGGATTCGGCGACTTCGCCCAGGGTGCCGTGGCCGCAGCGAGCTTTGCGAGCTCGGCGCTGTTGCCGGCGAAATACGCCGCCTGGGCCCGTGCGGCAACCGCCGGAATCTCTTCGGCAATCGCGCCGTCGATGAGGCTGCAGGCAACGAGAAGCGCAAGCCACTGCCGCAAGGGACGACCGGCGCGAGACCGATTAGGGGATGTGTGCTTCATGCGAGATACTCCGCGACGATTTCTTCGGATCGGGTCCACAGCCGACGCGCAAGCTCGGCGTCGTCCATGTGCTTGCCGGGCATCGGCACGACGGGGTTGCAGTCTTCAAAGTAATGACCGCTGACACCGGCCAGCGCCGGCGCCGTCGCGACATAGCAACTGGTGGCCGCACCGGCCGGCACGCTCTTCATGAAGGTCCAGCCGATCAGCTTGCTGAGACCGCGCTTCCAGGCGTCGAAATGGCGTCCGAGATTGGTGTTGATGATGCCCGGGTGCAGCGCGTTCGAGCTTGCGGCCGATCCCGACTCACGCAGGCGTCGGGCCAGATCGAGCGAGAACAGGCCGTTGGCGAGCTTGGACTGACCGTACATCTTGTTCGGCTCGTAGCCGCGCTCGCCGCTGAGGTTGTCGAACTCGATGCCGACGGCGGGCGCCCATTGGTAGCCGAGGCTGGAAACCACCACGACGCGCCCTGCCGCAGCCGCCGTGACCTGCGGCAGCAGGCGATTGACGAGAATGAAATGGCCGAGATGATTGACGACGAAATGCTTCTCGAGACCGTACACCTGCTCAAGTTGGGGCAAGGCCATGATGCCGGCGTTGCACACCAGAATGTCGATCGGCATGCCCAGCGTCTTCACTAGGTCTGCGGCCGCGGCGACGCTGTCCCAGCGCTCGAGTTCCATGGCCACCGGCGTGGTGCGGCCGGTCACTTCGCGGCAGGCCGCCTTGGCCTTCTCCAGAGTGCGACCGGTGGCGATGACATGCGCGCCGCGCAGCGCCAGCACTCGCATGGTCTCCAACCCGAGACCGGATGTCGCGCCGGTGACGAGGGCTGTCTTGCCGGCAAGGTCGAGCCCGGCCGTCACCTCTTCCGCGGTGCTGTCGCCACCGAACGGCCCGACTGGGACGCCGGGCGGCCGTCGCTCGGTACCGTCGCCTGCAATCCGTCGTCGCAAGGCATAGACACCCGCGCCACCGGCAACGGCCACCGCACCCGCGCCGATGACAAAGTGACGCCGCTTCATGACGGCCTCCGTGAATACGACGGCCAACCGCCGATGTCTCTTGCTTGCATGCTGCTCTCTCCCGGCAGGCCGAAGCCGAAACTAGCAGAAGCCGACCCCGCCGCGCACGTATCTGCCCCGTTGCGCGACGTTCGAGACGCGGACGGCGAATGACCGCTGGTTGTCCGGCCGACGTGCGGACGGATACCGTGCGGGCCAGTCACTGCATCGCGCTGCGATGTTCGCCGCCACCGGGGGACCCGTCATGTCAGCCGCCAAGCTCGAGATCAAGACCATCACCGAGTTCCTCGCCGAACAACCAGACGTCGACGTCAGCCGTGCCTGGGAGCGCTGCTGGGGCATCCATTCCGGGATCGTCGAGCGCGTGAAGCGGCGTTTCGCGGTGAGCAGACATCCGGCGACCGCAGGCCATGAGTACTTCACCTCGCTCGACAAATCGATGGAGGGTTCCTTCAATGCCTGGAGCGGACCGCGGGTCGAGTGGCTGGTGCATTCGTGGCTGGGCAACCGGCGGGCGAGCCTGCTCGACATGAACGCGACCGTGTTCCTGTCACAGCAGAACCGGGTACCGCATCTCGTCATCATCTTCGGCACCGTGCCGAAGCTGTTCTTCTATGCCGACTACACACCGCGAGTCGACCTGCGCACTAACCTCGAGTACGTCAACAAGTACTACGAACCCGCCAACGCCGAGGCGATCCGCTTCCGCGGCCTGCCGAACTTCACCTGGAACTGGAGCCACGGCACCTATCTGCGCGGCCTGATGTCGCCGGTGTGCACGAGCGTGATGGGCGAGCTCAATGAAACCAATATCGCCGCGTGCGAGAGCTATCTCGGCGGCTTCGTCGATCGCTGGTTCGGCTGGCTCGACGAAGCCGAGGCGCAGCCGCTGCCCGCGGGCGAGCGGCTCGCGCAGCAGCACTACGATCACTACGTGCGCGAGATCGGCTACCGTACCGACCCGATGAACGTCCTCGCGCAACGTGCGTTCGGTCCCGAGGAATTCACGCGTCGCCTCGAGCTGCGCATGGGACTGCAGCAGATGGCGGCGGCCCGCGGCCAGGTAGCCGTCGATTGAGCACCACAAATCCGAAGCCGGCGAGCGGCGCACTGCTGGCGTTGCGACCGGCGCGCAGCGCCGAGGCTGCCGCGCTCGCGGCGCTGGTGAACTCCGCCTATCGCGGTGACAGCAGCCGTGCGGGCTGGACCACAGAGGCCGACCTGCTCGGCGGACAGCGCACCGATCCGGCTGCGCTTGCAGAGTTCATACGCTGCGGCGAAGCCGATGACGATCGCGTGATGCTGGTGCATGACTCGGCGGAGCGGATCACGGCCTGCGTGCAACTCGACCGGCATGTAGACCATGCCTACCTAGGCATGCTGACCATCGAGCCTGCCCTGCAGGCCGCAGGACTCGGCCGCGGCTTGCTCGCCGGAGCGGAGGAGTTCGTCCGCCGTCGCTGGCGACTGCCGCGGGTCGTGATGACCGTCATCGAGCAGCGCCCCGAACTCATCGCCTGGTACGAGCGACGAGGCTACCGGCGCACCGGCGAGACCGCGGCCTTCCCCTACGGCGACCCGCGCTTCGGCGAACCGAAGCGCGAGGATCTGCGCTTCGTGCTCCTCGAGAAGACGTTACCGCCCGCAGCGCCGCTGGTGATTGCGCACCGCGGCGCCTCGGGATATCGACCGGAGCACACGCTGGAGTCCTATCGACTGGCGATCGAGATGGGCGCCGACTTCATCGAACCGGATCTGGTCTCGACCCGCGACGGACACCTGGTGGCGCGCCACGAACCGGAGATCGGCTCGACCACGGACGTGGCCTCGCGGCCGGAGTTCGCCGGCCGCAAGCGCACGCTGCGCATCGACGGCCAGGACCTCACCGGCTGGTTCACGACCGACTTCACGCTCGCTGAACTGCGCACACTGCGGGCGATACAGCCTCGCGCCGACCGCGCGCAGCAATTCAATGGTCTCTTTCAGATCCCGACGCTGGACGAAATCATTGACCTTGCGCGCCGCGAATCCGCCGCGCGCGGCCGAACCATCGGCATCTACCCGGAAACGAAGCATCCGACCTGGCACTGCGAATTCGGCCTGCCGCTGGAACCGCGACTGTTGGCGACTCTCGAATCGGTGGGCTGGACGCGACGGGATTCACCGGTGTTCATCCAGTCGTTCGAGTCCGGCAACCTTCGCTGGCTGCGATCGCGCACTGCGGTGCGGCTCGTGCAACTGCTCGATGGCGGTCAACTTTGCGATGACGGCAGTGTCAGTCCGTGTGCCGAGTGGAGCAGCGCAGGCGGTTGCAGTCTCTACCCGCAGGGCAGCATCCCGCGCGACTACTCCGCTCCGGCTGCGTTCGAGGCGATCCGTAGTTACGCCGATGCGGTGGGCCCCTCGAAGCGTCACCTGATCGGCTCGCGGCAGACCGACCCGGCAGACACCACCGAACGCACGCGACGGCTGACGCCGCCGACGCGCTTCGTCGAGTTCGCCCACGCGGCGGGACTCGAGGTGCATCCCTGGACCTTCCGCAACGAAGCCATCCACCTCGCCGCCGACTACGCCGGCGATCCGGCCGCGGAATACCGGCAGTTTGCCGCGCTCGGCGTTGATGCCCTGTTCAGCGACTTCCCGGACACCGCGGTCGCCGCACTGCGTGCCGGCGCGGCCTCGCCTCAGAACTTGTAGCTGGCTTCGATGCCGATCTGGCGCTCGCGGCGAGCCGTACCGAAGAACCCGCGCGGCAGGCTGTAAGACGCGACCGCGGAGGACGGCAGACCGGGCTTGATGTTGCCGATGCCGGGTGCCTGCGAGCCGATCAGGTAGCTGTGCAGCCAGCGCGTGGCGCCGACGAGGGAGTCCTCGTTGAGCAGGTTGCGTCCATAGAAGCCCGCCTTCCAGCTGTCGGTCTCGATGCCGAGACGCAGGCCAAGCAGCACCGCCGAACCCGTATACGCGAGGTTGTGCACCTGCACCCACTTCTTGCTGGTGTAGCTCAGGTCGCTGTTCACGTAGAGACGATAGTCGCCACCAAACACCGGCCGCAGGTAATCCGCGGTGAGTGCCGCAGAATGCTTGGCCGCCAGCGGGAACTCCTTGCCGACGATCGAGCAATCGCCCTTGCCGTTGAGGTTACGGGTTGGGTCAGCAGGATTGGACGGGTTGAGGATGCCGCCGCCGCTCGTCAGCACGAACTGGAAGTCGTCGCAGCCAGTGGTGAACTGCGTATCCGCGAGTGCGTAGTTGAGGCCAAGGGTGAGTTCATCGGTGGCCGCGAACCGGCTTTCGATCTCCAGTCCCTTGATCTCGCCGTCGCCCTGGTTGGTGGCCAGCGAGGTGATCGCGCCGGTGGTCGGGTTATTGACCGGCGTGGTGAGCTGGATGTCGCTGATTTTCATCTTGAAGACCGAGACGTTCAGCAGCAAGCGCCGATCCATCCAGGTGGACTTCATGCCGAGCTCGTAGTTGACCGACTCCTCCTGCTTGAAGGCTTCGGCAGACGGCAGATTGGCCGTAAAGGCCGTCGCGCCGTTGAAACCGCCCGGCTTGTAGCCCTTGGCATAGTTGGCGAACAGCGTGATGTCTTCGCTCGCCTTGTAGTTGAGCGTGACGCGCGGCGTGGTCGAAGTCCAGACATCGTTGCCGCGCAGAGCTGAGTCGTAGGAGACGACCGACGGGCCAGCCTGCAGGTTCTTCACCTGTACCCAGTCCTTCTGACCCTTCTTCTCGCGGGCGCGGCGTACTTCCACTGTGGCAGTCAGCGCGTCCGTGAGGTCGAACTCGGCGGAACCGAACACCGCCTTGTTGTCGATTTTGAAAATCGAGTACGGATTGTCCTGTCCCGTCGGGCTGACGAAATCGAGGCGGAATCCGCGACGCTCCCAGTTGTAGCGGTAGGCACCCACCAGCCAGCGGAAGCGGCCGTCCTGCGGCGACTCGAGCTTCACTTCGCCGGACCAATCCTCGAACTTGTCGCGGTCGGAGGAAGAACCAACGGCCACGTCCTGCACACCGTTGACGTTTGCGGTGATGATATTGACCTGCGAGTGGTCACTGTCGGCGCCCGTGTAGCGATCCTCGTTGCGGCGACCGCCGCTGACGATCAGGTTGTAGCCCGAACCGGCGATGTCCCAGCGCAAACGCGCCAGCTGCCAGTCGAGGTCGCGCTTCACGCCGGAGAACGGCAACGCCTGACGGGTGTCGTAGACGCCGCCGGTCGGCGTGATGAACGGCGTCAGACGGATGCTTGCCGGAATGCCCGCGAGCGGCGTGACCGGCTGCGTCACCGGCGCATCATTGAGGTAGATCGGCCCGGCCTTGATCTCGCCGCAGTAATACTGGTTGTTGTTGGTCGAGCCGGTTATCGAGTAGGAACCGAGCGAGCGCGTGCCGGGGGCGCAGTTGTTGAGCTCTGCCGACTGGAAATTGAGCGCGCGCGTATTGTCGTCGTCACGGTTATGGCCCGCACGAACGCGCAACTCGAAGCCCTCGCTCGGCGTGAACAGCAGGCTGGCACCGAACGACGTGGTGCTCTCGCTGCCGATCGTCTTGCCGGTGAGTTCGTTCTTCCACTGTCCATCGAAATCATAGAAGCGGCCGTTGAGGCTGCCCGACAGCGTGTCGGTCAGCGGACCGGCGATCCGGAAGCTCGCGTTGCGCTCGTCCGGATCGAAGCTGCCGTTGACGCCACCGCTCACGACATCGCCTGGCCGGCGGGTGACGAAGTTGATTGCGCCCGAGTAGGTGTTGCGGCCGTAGAGGGCGCTCTGCGGTCCGCGGATGACCTCGACACGCTCGACGTCGTTCATGTCGAGGCTGCCGATGTCGCCCTGGTAATAGACACCGTCGACGAAGTAGGAGACGCCGGTCTCCACCGAGGCGTTCGTGCCCGCGAGGATGCTGGCCAGGCCGCGCACCACCGGCCGCTCGGTCGCGCGACCGAAAGTCTTGGAGAAGACGAGTCCCGGCGCGAACTTGGCGATGTCGTCGATGGTGTTGACCTGCCGGTTGACGATGTCCTGCGCGGTGATCGCGGTCACGGCGAGCGGTACGTCCTGCAGCGATTCCTCGCGCTTGCGCGCGGTAACGACGATTTCCTCAAGGGCCGGCCCCGCCTGGTTCGCCGCGCCGCCGGACTGCGCCAGCGCCGACTGCCCGCCGACGGCGGCGATACTCAAAGAAACAAATAACGCTACGGGCGACTTCCCTTTGACCATTTTCGTGACCTCCGCGAAAAATGCTGCCGTTGTCGAACCGCGGAGACTCGAGGCCTCGGCGATGCCGGCGGTGGCGGGCATCGTAGTGCAGCACGCGTAGTAATTGAAGCCCGAAGTGGCCAGCTGTTGGGAATATCCAACAACTCCCGTGCATGCAAACCCGAAGCGCGTCTTCAAGCCTCGCCGCGCAACTGTTCAATGATCGCCGGGTTCTCGAGCGTACTGACGTCCTGGGTGATGGCTTCACCACGGGCAATGGCACGCAGCAAACGCCGCATGATCTTTCCCGACCGGGTCTTCGGCAGGTTGTCGGTGAAGCGGATGTCGTCCGGCTTGGCGATGGCACCCAGCTGCTCGCCTACCCAGTCGCGCAACTGCTTCTCGAATTCTTTGGTATCGCCGGTCGGCCGCGCTCCCCGACAAACCACGAACGCAAACACCGACTCACCCTTGATCTCGTGCTGGCGACCCACCACCGCCGCTTCGGCAATCCGCGGATGCGCCACGAGAGCGGACTCGATTTCCATGGTGCCCAGCCGATGGCCGGCGACGTTGAGCACATCATCGATGCGACCCATGATCCAGTAGCAGTCGTCGGCATCGCGATGTGCGCTGTCGCCGGCAACGTAGTAGCGATTGCGGAATTTCTCCCAGTAGGTTTTCAGATAGCGCTCGTTGTCGCCCCAGATGGTGCGCAACATCGACGGCCACGGACGGCGGATGACGAGATAGCCGCCGGCATCGGCGCGCGTGACGCTGTGACCCTCGTCGTCCACGATATCGGCGAAGATGCCTGGCAGCGGTCGCGTGCAGGAACCGGGCTTCGTGGCGGTGACGCCGGGCAACGGCGAGATCATGATCGCGCCGGTCTCGGTCTGCCACCAGGTGTCGACGATCGGACAGCGGCCGCCGCCGATGACCTGGTGGTACCACATCCAGGCTTCCGGATTGATCGGCTCGCCGACGCTGCCGAGCAGGCGAATCTTCGAGAGATCGGACTTTGCGGGGATTTCGTCACCGAGTTTCATCAGCGCGCGGATCGCAGTCGGTGCGGTGTAAAACACGGTCACACCGTGCTGCTCGCAGATGCGCCAGAACCGGCCGCCGTCCGGAAACGTCGGTGCACCCTCGTACATGACGATCGTCGCCGCTGCGGCGAGCGGTCCGTAGGCGACGTAGCTGTGGCCGGTGATCCAGCCGACATCGGCCGTGCACCAGAAGACGTCATCGTGCTGCAGGTCGAACACCCAGCGGCTGGTGAGTTTCGCGCCGAGCAGATAGCCGGCGCTCGAATGCTGGATGCCTTTGGGGCGGCCGGTGGAGCCGGAGGTATACAGCAGGAAAAGCGGATGTTCCGCGTCGACCCACTCCGGTTCGCAGTCACTCGGCATGGCGGCGACCGCGTCGTGCCACCACACATCCCGTCCAGGCTGCATCGGCACCGCCGCGCCGGTGCGGCGCAGGACGAACACGGTATCGATGCTCGTACAGCCTTCGGCAAGCGCCTTGTCGGTGGCCGCCTTGAGTTCAATGATTTGACCGCCGCGTCGACCACCGTCGGCGGTGATGACACAACGGGCACCGGCATCCTCGATGCGGTCCTTCAGCGACAGCGCCGAAAAACCGCCGAACACCACCGAATGGATCGCGCCGATGCGTGCGCAGGCCTGCATTGCGATCACCGCCTCGGGCACCAGCGGCATGTAGATCACCACCCGGTCACCGCGGCGGATACCGCGCGCCTTGAGCGCGTTGGCGAAACGACAAACCTCGGCATGCAATTCCCGGTAGGTGAGTCGCCGTACGTCGCCGGGCTCGCCCTCGAAGATGATGGCGGTGCGATGTCCATGCTCGGCAAGGTGGACGTCGAGGCAGTTGTAGGAAACGTTGAGTTCGCCGTCGGTGAACCAGCGATAGTTGGGCGCCGCAGCGTCATCGAGCGTGCGGCTGAAGAGCTTGCGCCAGGCGATCTCGGCGCGGGCGAGGTCGGCCCAGAAACCTACCGGATCTGCCTCCGCTCGGCGGTGCAGCGCCTCGAGATCGGCCGGCTTGAGGCGCGCGGCGGCGGTGAACGTGGCCGGAGGCGGAAACACCCGTGACTCGTTGAGTACGGACTGGATGTTGCTGTCTGTCATGCGCTCGTCCCCGCGGTTCGCGCCGGCTGCGGCCTGCGCGCGTAAAGATCGGGATGTTCTGGCCCGAGACCCTTGAAACGCTTGTGCAGCCAAAGATACTGCGCCGGAATTCGCCGCACTTCTGCTTCGATAAGCAGATGATGGCGCAGCGTATCGGCGACACTGCTCTCGCCCGGAAAATCTTCCAGCGGCTTGCCGATGCGAACCAGGTAGCCCGCGCTCCCCGGCAGACGCTCGACGAAATACGGCAGTACTGCCGCAGCGGTGAGCCTCACGAGCCGCGAAGTGGCGGTGTTGGTGGCCACCGGAATGCCGAAAAACGGCACCATCTCCGCACCCTTGCCGCGGAAAGCCTGATCCGGCGCGTACCAGACGGCACCGCCGCCGCGCAGCACACGCACCATCGAGCGGATATCGTCGCTCGCGATCATGCTGGCGGCGACCGCACCGCGATAGCGGCGGAAGAACTCGCTGAG
The DNA here is from genome assembly GCA_964541625.1 of uncultured Acidibacter sp. Classification (GTDB taxonomy): domain Bacteria; phylum Pseudomonadota; class Gammaproteobacteria; order Steroidobacterales; family Steroidobacteraceae; genus UBA964. Next base: position 35,576 of record CAZIRD010000007.1, on the reverse strand, counting down.
CAGCGGATCCTTGGACGGCTTGTAAACGGCGTGCACTTGCCGCGCTGCGGTAATGAAGCGGGCACCGATCTCCAGAGTCGTGAAATGCGCGGCAAGCAGGATCACGCCACGACCGGCTGCCTGCAGGCGGTCAAACTCCTCCAGGCCCTCGAAGCGCACCAGCGACAGCAAGCGCTCGGGTGGCGCGAACCAGGCAAGCGCGGTCTCCGGCACGGTGATCCCCGCCTCGCGGAAGTGCTGCACGAGCAGACACTCGCGATCGGCTTCGGCCATCGCGGGAAAGCACAGCGCGAGATTGCGCCGCACCACGCGTCGCTGCGGCAGCGGCAAACGCCGTGCGATGGCACCGAGCCGGCCCCCAATGCGCAGCAGCGCCGGATAGTCACGCACGGCCAGTCGACGCAGCAACCACAGCGCGGCCCACATCGGCCACCGCTGCGGCAGGAAATGACGCCACTGCGTACCGGCCATGGCTTCAGTCACGCGCCGCAAGCAGCGCGGCAAGGCGCTCGCCCTGCCGCCGCAGCGTCGGCCCGAAGTTGTGGTGATCGAAGAAATCCGTGAGCGCCGCGAGATCCGGTGGCCGCGGACGCAACCGGTCGCGATCGGCTTCGAGCGGCATGTCGCGGACTATTCCGGTGAGGCGTCGTGCAAGGAAGGCATCCTCGCGATGACGGGCAAGCCGCTCCGGCAGTTTCGCCGCACCACGAATCGGCATCGACGGCACCGTGTCGAGATTGTCGTAGAGCTCTTCGAGCGAGACAAAATCCTTGAGCAGCACCGCAGCAGTCTTCGGACCAACGCCGGGAACCCCGCGGATGTTGTCGACCGCATCGCCGGTCAGTGCGAGGTAGTCCGCGTAGCGCTCGGGCGGCACACCGAAGTGCGCCTCGATCTCGTGGTGCGCGAGCCGCTGGTTGGCGGTGTAGTCCCAGTAGATATCGCCTTCGCGGATGAGTTGCGCCAGGTCCTTGTCGCGGCTGACCAGCGTCGCCGGGATACCTTCGGCGCGGAAGCGCGCGTGCAACGTGCCGATGATGTCATCCGCCTCGTACTCGCCGCTGCCGAAGTCGGCGACGCCGAGATGCCGACAGAACTCGCGGCAGCGGCCGAACTGCAGCTTCAGGTCGGCTGGCGCCGGCTCTCTGTTGGCCTTGTAGGTCGGCTCGATACGGTTGCGAAAGGATGTCGTCAGGCTCTCGTCGAAGGCCACCGCGAGATAACGCGGCCGCGCACGTTCGATGAGGTCGCCAAGGAAACGGGCGAAGCCGAAAACGGCGTGTGCCGGGTTACCGTCGCGGTCGAGCATGTCCGGCGGCATGGAATGGTAGGCGCGGAAGATGTAGACCGAGGCGTCGATGAGATAGAGCACAGCGCATTGTAGCGACGAAGCGCCTTGCGGTATCGTCGGCCACAGGGGTCGCTGATAACGGTCGACAAGCAGATCGGGAGAACAACCATGAAAATAACCATGAACCTGCGGAACGGTTTGCTGTCTGCGCTCGCGCTGGCCGCGGTCTTGCTCGGGGGTGCACTCTCGGCACATGAACACGCGGCGCACGGGCCGGCGACCGTGGACGCGCAGGCGGTTACGGTCAGCAGTGCCGATCACAAGGCGCAGAGTCCGGAGATCGCCCTCGGCCCGGACGGCAGCGTCCACATGGTCTGGATCGACGAGAACACCGCGGCACCGCCGGCCGACCATGCGCAGCATGGTCACTCGCATGTCGCCGCGACCAACCTGCTTTATGCCCGCTCGATGGACGGCGGCAAGACCTTCTCGGCGCCGGTGCAGCTCAACCAGCGTCCGGGCGACGTCTGGGGGTTCTCGGTCAGCAAGCCACGCGTCATTGCCGGTGCCAACGGTACCGTCCACGTCTTCTATCCGGGCAACGACGTCAATCCCGTCAACGGCAAGCCGGAGGCGGTCGCGTTGTACACGCGCTCGACCGACGGCGGCCGCAGTTTCGGCAAGCCGCAGCGACTCAATGAAATGGCTACGACCGACGCCAGCGACCTCGTCCATGGCGGGCTCACCCACGCGCACGTTTTTGGCACCATCGCCGCCGATGGCAAGGGCAGCGTCTACGCGCTCTGGATCGACACCCGTGACATGGCCAAGGAAGGCGACTCGGGCAAGGTGTTCATGGCGGTCTCGCGCAATGACGGCGCCAGCTTCGAGAAGGATCGCGAGGTCCTGCCTGCCGATGTCTGCCCCTGTTGCCAGCTGACCGCGTTCGTCGACGGCGACGGCCGGCTGTATGTCGGTTCGCGCCAGGTCGAGGGCAAGTACCGCGACAGCACGGTGATGGTCTCGGCCGACGGCGGCCGCAGTTTCAGCCCGCGCCAGCGGGTGGTGGGCTCACGCTGGGAAATCGAGGGCTGTCCGCTCAAGCCGACCAGCGTGGTAGCCGCCAACGGCGTCATCACCAGTGCCTACTACACCGCGGGCGAGCAGCCACCGGGCGCCTATCTCACGCGCTCCACCGACGGCGGCAAGACCTGGTCGAAGCCGATGCTCGCGCATCCCGAAGCGGTGACTTCCGACGCTCCCGTGCTCACCCTGGCCGGGCGGACGCTGCATGTGTTCTGGCACGCCAAGATGGCCGACGGCGTTCGCCGGGTTTTCACGCGTGCCTCCACCGACATGGGTGCGAGCTTCGGTCCCATCGCCGAACTGCCGACACCCGCCGGGGTCCCCTCGCAACTGCCGGCCGTGGCGGGCCGCGCCGATGGCAGCGTGCAGGTCGCTTGGCAGCAGGGCACCGAAGTGCGCACCGCGCGCTGGGTGGCTCCGGTCACCTCGCTGACGGCCAGCGCCCGCTAGCCGACAGCCAGCGCCCGCCGGGCGCCGCGGCGGCTATGGTCAGGACATCAGCTGCTTGATGCGGCCGTGCAGCGGACTGCTGCGCGGAAAGTGCGCGATCAGGTACTCCATCTGGTCGAAGAGCACGCGCCGCCCCTTGAGGAAGATGTATTCCGCATAGGTGGGCGTGAACGGCACGGCGAGCAGCTGCATCTTCGCCTGCTCCGGCGTCCGCCAGGCCTTGAAGTTGTTGCAGCGGCGACAGGCGGTGACCACGTTGGTCCAAGCGTCTCGGCCACCCTGGCTGAACGGGCGCACATGGTCGCGCGACAGGTCGCGACTCTGGAAGCGCTGTCCGCAGTAGAGGCAAAGAAAAGCATCGCGGCGGAACAGCGTCTGGTTGTTGAGCGGCGGTACGTAGTCGTGGCGCAGATGTCCCGGGTTGCCGCTCTGACCCACCGTGGCGATGATCGAGTTGACCTCGAGCACGGTACGCTGGCCAGTCAGTGCGTTGGTACCGCCATACAATGAAAAGAGCGGCGTGCCGCAGGTATAGGCGATTTGCTGTTGATGGTAGAGCCGCGCCGCTTCGCGGTAGTCGATCCATTCGAGCGGCATGCCGGCGATGTCCGTACGCAGCACATGCTGATGCAGGGAAACCCCCTCGGCGGGCCGGGCAACGATGGCGAACTCGTCATGATCCGGTAGGTGCATCGGGGGTGTAATCTACGGGAGTCCCGTTGAAATATTCAACGTCATCCGCAAAGGCCAAGGAAGCAGCCGTGTCCCGCATGTTGCCGTTCCGCTTGATTCCGTCCCGTACGCTCACGCGCCCGATCGCCGCCCTGCTGCTGCTCACCGCCGCGACCGTCACGACCGCGGATCCGACCGCTGACCGCAGCACCACGGCCACGGTCGAGCAGGTACCGGCCAGCGCCACGGTAGAGCCGGCATTGACCAGCGCCACGGCCGATGCGCCCCCCTCGGACAGCATCGAAGAAGTCACCATCGTCGGCGAAGCGGCCGGTCCGGGTCTCTGGAAAGTTCGCAACGGCGACAACACGCTCTACATCCTCGGCACGCTGAGCCCGCTGCCGAAAAAGATGGAATGGCGCTCCCGCGAAGTCGAGAACGTGCTGTCGCGAGCGAAGCAGGTGATTCCGGCACGCAGTGAAGTCGATGCCGATATCGGCCCGATCAAGGCCGTGCGGCTCTACATGCAGTTCCGCAAGGTACGCGGCAACGACGACAAACAGACGCTGCAGCAGGTGCTGCCGGCGGACCTCTACCAGCGCTTCGAGGCCTTGCGCGGCAAGTACGCGCCGCGCGAGCGCAGCATGCTGCAGCGCCGGCCGCTGATCGCTGCGGGCGAACTCTGGGGCGAGGCGGTTTCGCGCAGCGGCCTAACCAGTCGCAATGACGTCAGTCGCGCGGTCGAGAAACTCGCCAAGAAGCGCAAAGTCGACATCGTTCTGCCGAAGATCTTCGTTGACGATCCATCCGGCCTGCTGGCCGAGGTCGGCACGATTCCGCGGGACGCCGAGGTCGGTTGCATGCGCTCGACCCTCGATCGGCTGGAGAGCGATCTGGCCGATACCCGCCGTCGCGCCGAAGCCTGGGCGGTCGGCGACGTCGAGACCCTGCGCTCGCGGCGTTCCAGCGAACAGCAGGAAAGCTGCTGGTCGGCCTTGCAGCAGAGTCCGAAGATCGCGGCGCTGCGCAAACAGTTCGAGGACGCCTGGTTCAAGCTCGCGGTTGAAGCCGTCGAGCAGCATGACGTCGCACTTGCCGTGGTACCCATCGAAGAACTGTTCGGCCGCGAGGGCGTGATCGCCCGGATGCAGGCTCGCGGCTATCGCGTCGACGATCCCTGAGGACGCTGCTCAGGCCGCATCGAGACCGAGATCGAGCCGGCGTGCGGAGTGTGTCAGCGCGCCCGCAGAGATGCAGTCGACCCCGGTCGCCGCCACCGCCGCGACGGTATCGAGCCGGATGTTGCCGGACGCTTCCAGGATGACCGTGCCGGCCGCCATCGTCACCGCGGCGCGCAGTTCATCGAGCGACATGTTGTCGAGCAACACGCAGTGCGGCCGCAGCGGCAGCACTTCGCGCAACTGCTCGAGCGTATCGACCTCGATCTCGATCACCCGCATGTGACCGGCCGCGGCCTGTGCCCGCTGCAGCGCGGTGCGGGCGTCGCCGGCCGCCGCGATGTGGTTGTCCTTGATGAGCACGGCGTCGGCCAGCGAGTAACGGTGGTTGCTGCCGCCGCCGAGTCGCACCGCGCGCTTCTCCAGCGCACGCAGGCCGGGGGTAGTCTTGCGGGTGCAGGTAATGCGGGCGCGGGTGCCCGCTACGGCGCGCACGAACTCGCGGGTCAGCGTCGCCACCCCGGAGAGGTGACCGAGGAAGTTCAGCATCGTGCGCTCGGCCATCAGGATCGAGCGCGCTGCGCCCGACAACTCGACGATCACCCCGCCGGGCTCGATGGCCGTACCGTCGCCGGCATGGATCTTGGCCTCGACGCCCGCGTCGATCAGGCGCAGCGTCAGCAGCGCCGCATCGAGACCCGCCACCACGCCCGACTCGCGGGCGCGCAGCAGCGTGTGCAGTCGGGCCTGCGGCGCGAGCGCCGTATCGCTGGTGATGTCACCGGCGGGTGCGAGGTCCTCAAGCAGCGCAAGACGGACCAGCGGCTCGATGATCACGTCGGGCAGCGGCGGCAACTCGTTCATCAGGGCACTCCTGCGGCGGGACTGGGTCGCGACGGTCTGCGGTCGGCGGCGCCGGCGTCAAAGGCGCCGCGCTCGAGGAACCGGATCTCCCCGGCGGGATCACGGACGAGAAAACTGCGTCTCGGCGGATCCGCGGCAGCCGGGTGATCGGAGCGCCAATGGCTGCCGCGGCTCTCGTGTCGCGCGAGCGCCGCGGCGGCGATCAGCCGCGCAGCGAGGATCGCACTGGGCCAACCCGCAGTACTGCCGACTGCGTCGATCGACGCCAGCAAGCGCTCCAGGCCGGCGCGCTCGCGGATCACGCCGCAGTCCCGGCTCATGCCCTCACGCAGCATATCGAGGGTGGCGACTTCGAGCAGCGGCGGAAAATCCGCATGCCCGGCCTGCAGCGAAGGCAGCTCCCCCTCGCGCAAGCGCTCAGCGATGCGCGAGCCGAACACCACCGACTCGAGCAATGAATTGGAAGCGAGGCGGTTGGCGCCGTGCGCACCGGTGGAGGCGCACTCGCCGCAGGCCGACAGTCCGGCGACGCTGGTCGCGCCCCACTGGTCGGTCACTACGCCGCCCATGTGGTAGTGGGCGGCCGGCGCCACCGGAATGGGCTGCTGCCGGGGATCGACGCCGGCTGCCATGCAGGCGCCAAACACGGTCGGGAACCGCTCCGGAAACGCCGCGCCGACGCCGGCACGGCAATCGAGCCAGGCACCACGACCGGCCGCTCGCTCGGCATGGATCGCACGCGCCACCACGTCACGGGGCGCAAGCTCCGCGTCTGCATGGTAGCGGGACATGAACGCCTCACCATCGCGGTTGACGAGCCGCGCGCCTTCGCCGCGCAAGGCTTCTGTCGCGAGCGGTGCCGGGTCGGCACCGATGTCGATCGCGGTGGGATGAAACTGCATGAACTCGGGATCGGCGATCACGGCACCGGCACGAAACGCCTGCGCCAGCGCCGCGCCGCGTGCCTCGCGCGGATTGGTGGTGATGCGGAACAGGCCTCCACAACCGCCAGCGGCGAGCACCGTCTCGCGCGCCAGGATCAGTCCCTCGCCGAGCGAACTGCGCGTCAGCGCGCCGGTGACGCGACCCTCGTGCTCCAGCAAGGCGACGGCGCGCACCCCCTCGAGCAGCGTGATGTGCGCGGCCATGCGCGCCGCCGCGGCGAGCGTGCTCATGATGGCGCGACCGGCAAGATCGCCGGCCACCCGGACCACGCGCGCACGCGAATGCGCCGCCTCCAATGAAACCGCGAGTTCGCCGCGCGCCGTGCGGTCGAACGGCACGCCGAGCTGCAGCAGGTCGGCGACCCGCGCCGAAGCCTCGCGCGCGATCAGCAGCGCGACCTCGGGATCGACCAGACCGGCCCCCGCCGCGACGGTGTCGGCGGCATGCTGCTCGGCGCTGTCGCCCGGCTGCAGCGCAGCGGCGAGCCCACCCTGCGCCCAAGCACTGGCGGCAGCCTGGCCGAGCGGCGCAGGCGACAGCACGATGCAGCGACGCGGCGCGAGCCGCAGCGCGAGGAACAACCCGGCGAGCCCCGCCCCGACGACGAGGACGTCGGTCTCGAGCCGGGCGGTCACGCGCGCGGCACCACCAGCACCTCGGCCGGCGGACGACCCGTCGCGAAGCCGGGCGGCCGATCGCTGCGCGGCAGGGCGAGCATGCGCTCGATCGCCACCCGCGCCCGCGCGGCGACGTCGGCCGGCACTTCGACCCGGTAGCGCAACTCGCGCAGCGCGTCGTAGATGTTCTCGAGCGTGATGCGCTTCATGTGCGGACAAAGATTGCAGGGTCGCACGAAGTCGGTGCCGGGATTGGCAAGCGCGACGTTGTCGGACATCGAGCACTCGGTAAGCAGGATGACCTTGGCCGGCGCGTGCTCACCGACCCAGTCGGCGAGCGCGGCCGTGGAGCCGGCGTAGTCCGCCACCGCGAGCACGTCGGGCGGGCACTCGGGATGCGCCAGGACCCGCGCGCCCGGGAAAGACTGCCGCAGCGCAGCGATGTCGGCCGCGGTGAAACGCTCGTGCACTTCGCAGCGACCCTGCCAGGTGATGACCCGCAGCGACGTCTGGCTAGCGACGTTGCGCGCCAGGAATTCATCCGGGATGACGATCACCCGGTCGGTGCCCCACTCGGCCGCGGCCCACTCGGCAACCTGCACCGCGTTCGAGGAAGTGCAGCAGACGTCGCTCTCGGCTTTCACTTCCGCCGAAGAATTGACGTAGGTGACCACCGGTACGCCCGGGTGCGCGGCGCGCATGAGGCGCACATCGCGGCCGGTGATCGAGGCAGCCAGCGAACAGCCGGCGCGCAGGTCGGGAATGAGCACCGTCTTGTCGGGGCAGAGGATCTTCGAGGTCTCCGCCATGAAATGCACGCCGGCCTGCACGATCAGCGGCGCGTCGGTACGCGCCGCTTCGCGCGCGAGCTGCAGCGAATCGCCGCGGAGGTCGCCGACGCAGGCGAAGATTTCCGGGGTCATGTAGTTGTGCGCGAGGATCACCGCGCCGCGCTCCGCCTTGAGACGGTTGATGGCGTGGACGAAGGGCGCGTAGAGCGGCCACTCGACGGCGGGCACGACGTCGCGCACCCGCTCATAGAGATGCGCCGTGGCAGCCTCGACTTCGGCGGTGTAGGCGAGTTCGCGCCCCTGCGGCAAAGGCGAGTCGGCACCGTGCCCGGGCATGCGGCATTTGTCGGCATCGCCGGTCAGTGCATCAATGATGTGCGCCATGGGTCCCTGGCAGTCTCGTGTTCCAGGCTCGATCTTACCGGATGAGCGGTGAAAACCGGCGACAGCAGCCGCTGATCGCATATAGTCCGCCTCATGAAAATCACCCCTGTCTTCGCGAGTCTCGCTGTCGCCCTGTTGCTCATACCGCCGCTGCCGCTCGCCGCAGCGAGTGAGAACGCCGCGACGTCTTGCAGCGTCGGCGTGAAGGCGGGCAGGCTCATCGACCCCGATCGCGGCGTGGTGCTGCGCAACCAGGCGATCCGCATCGGTGGCGATCGACTGCTCGCCGTAGGCAACGACGAGCTGCTGCGCGACTGCGCCCGCGTCATCGATCTCTCGCGCGCGACGGTGCTGCCGGGTCTGATCGACACCCACACCCATCTCACCTCCGATCCGACCATCCTGCGCTACGAGCGTCTCGGCCTCTCCGTGCCGCGGCTTGCACTGATCGGCGCGGGCAACGCGCGCCGAACCCTCGAGGCGGGCTTCACCACGGTGCGCAACCTCGGCGCCGATGGTTACGCCGACGTGGCGTTGCGCGACGCCATCGGCGCCGGCGATGTCATCGGCCCGCGACTGATCGTCTCAGGACCGGGCATCGGCATCACCGGCGGGCACTGCGGCAGCAACCTGCTGGCACCGGAGTTCAAGCAGACTTCGCTCGGCACCGCCGACGGCGCGGACGAAGTGCGCAGGGCCGTGCGGCAGAATGTCCGCTACGGCGCGGATGTCATCAAATATTGCGGCACGGGCGGTGTGTTCTCGAAAGGCACGCAACCCGGCATGCAGCAGTTCACCGCCGAGGAAGTTGCCGCGCTCGTCGACGAGGCGCATATGCATGGCCGCAAGGTCGCCGTGCACGCGCACGGTGCAAGCGGCATCAAGGTCGCATTGCGCGCCGGCGTCGATACCATCGAGCATGCCAGCCTGATCGACGACGAGGGCCTCGAGCTCGCGAAGAAGTACAAGGTCTACTTCTCGATGGACATCTACAACACCGACTACACGCAGAGCGAATCCAAACGCCGCGGCGAACTCGAGGAGTTCATCCGCAAGGACGCCATGATCGGCGAGATCCAGCGGCGTAACTTTGAGCGTGCGCTCAAGGCAGGCATCCGCATGACCTTCGGCACCGATGCCGGCATCTATCCGCACGGCGAAAACGCCCGCCAGTTCGCCGTAATGACCCGCTACGGCATGACGCCGATGCAGGCCATTCAGGCCGCTACCGTGAATGGCGCCGATGCGCTCGGACTCGCCGGCCAGGTGGGCACGCTCGCCGCCGGATCTTTCGCCGACCTGATCGCCGTCACCGACGATCCGCTTGCCGACATCCGCGCGCTCGAGCGCGTGGCCTTCGTGATGAAGGGCGGCGAAGTGGTCAAGGATGCCCTGCAGCCGACCGCGCTGCAGCAGACGCCCCTGCGACAAGGCAGATGAGTGGCAGCGGACGCGGCGTGGCGGCGATGTTCATCGCCGTCGCCGCCTTCTCGTTCATGGACGCACTGCTCAAGCTGTTCGCGTCCCACTACCCGCCGATGCAGGTGACCGCAATCCGTGGTGCGGCGTCGCTGCCATTCGTGCTGCTGCCACTCTGGTACGCGGGCCGGCTGGCGGAACTGCGGCCGCAGCGGATCGGCCTGCATATCGTGCGTGGGCTCATCGGCATCGTCATGCTCGCGACCTTCGTGCTCGCGCTGCGCGAGGGCTCGCTCGCCGCGGTCTACTCCATCTACATGGCCTCACCGCTGCTGATCGCAGCCATGGCGGCAATCTGGCTCGGCGAACGCGTCGACTCTGGTCGCTGGCTGGCGATCGTCGTGGGACTTGCCGGCGTGCTGATCATCCTGCAGCCGCGTGCCGATGGCCTGCCGCTGCTCGCCGGTATCGCAGCCACGGTGTCCGCGCTGGCCTACGCGCTCGCCGCGATCACTGCGCGTTTGCTCACGCGCACCGAGCGCTCGCCGTCGATCGTGTTCGTGTTCCTCGTGATTCTGACCGTAGTCGCCGGTGCGCTCGCGATTCCCGACTGGGTGCCGATCCGTGACACCGACTGGGGCCTGATCGTGGCCGCCGGTGCGCTGGGCGCGGCCGGCCAACACTACATTACCGAGGCGTTCCGACATGCCCCGGCTGCCGTCGTCGCGCCGGTTGAATACACCGCGCTGCTCTGGGGTCTGTCGATCGACTGGGTAGCGTGGGCGGTGTTGCCGAACGGCACCATGTTGGGCGGCGCAGCGCTGGTCATCGCGGCGGGCATGTACGTGGCCTGGCGCGAACGGCGCGCGTCATGAGCGCAACGGCGCCGCCGCTGCCTCTCTACCTGCGCCTCACCGGTGTCGCCGCACTCTGGGGAGGCACCTTCATTGCCGGACGCATCGCCGCCCCGCAACTGCCGCATTTCACTATCTCGGCGCTGCGATTCTGGACCGCCTTCCTGATCCTGCTGCCGCTGCTCCTGTGGGTCGAAAAACGTCTGCCGCGATTGCGCCGACGCGACTTCGGCTACACGGCGCTGCTCGCGCTGTTCGGCCTCGTGCTCTACAACCTGCTGTTCCTCGGCGCGCTGGAGCTGATCCCCGCAGGTCGGACCGCGCTGGTGGTCGCGCTCAATCCGATCCTCACCGCCGTCACCATGGCGCTGGTGTTCGGCGAGCGACTGCCGGGCCATCGTTGGCTGGGCATCCTCACCGCGCTCGTCGGCGTCTGGGTAGTGCTCGCGAAGGGAGACCCGACGCAGTTGTGGCAGCGCGTGGGTCGCGGCGAGCTGCTCATGCTCGGCGGCGCCTGCTGCTGGGCGATCTACACCGTCATCGGCCGCTACGCGCTCGACGGCGCCGCCGCCGCATCGCCGCTCGCCATCACCACGCTCTCCACGTTCTGGGGCGCACTGATGCTCTCGATCGGCGTACCCTTCGAATGGCATGCCTGGCGGGCGGGCGACGTTTCGGTCGCCACCTGGGTGTCGATCGTCTACCTGGGTGCAGGCGGAACCGCGCTCGGCTTCGTCTGGTATGCGCAGGGTCTGCAGCGCCTGGGCGCGGCGCGCACCGCCGTATTCAACAACCTCGTGCCCGTGTTCGGCGTGCTGCTGGGCACCCTGTTGCTCGGCGAAAATCTGCTGGTCTCCATGATTGTCGGCGGCCTGATCGCCCTCGCCGGCGTCTCGCTGACCAACTGGAGCGGCCCGGCTGCCACAGACAGATCGCGGTAAATCAGTGACTTGCACACAGTCGCGAAGAAATGAAGTCATGAATGCGTCACAAAACACCGCCATGACGAGCTCGGTCAATTTTAACTCTCTGATTCAAAAGGATTTTTTCTGATCTGGTCAATCATTGACCAAGACAACGAAAAACTGCGGAAAATGCCTGTATTTCGCGCTTGAACCGCCCGCTATCCACACTGTTATCCACACCCTCTGTGGAAAATTCCGCAGCCCTGCCGCCATCGATCTGCCGCGTTGCCCTCGACACACCGTTGCGGCGTACGTTCGACTATCTGCCACCGTTGGCGGAGCCCGGGCCCCAGCCGGGTATGCGGGTCGAGGTGCCGTTCGGTCGCCGGCAATTGATCGGCGTGGTTGTCTCTCTGGAGAGTCAATCAGACATCGAAATCGACAAATTGAAGCGGATCTCGCGGATAGTCGATGCCGAACCGAGCTTCGATCCGCCACTGCTGGAACTGCTGCGCTGGGCCGCCGATTACTACCACCACCCGTTCGGCGAGGTGGTTGCCACGGCGCTGCCCAAACTTGCCCGCGAGGGCGCGCCCCTGCGGGCCCAATTCGAGTACTGGCGGACGACGACGGCAGGCCGGGACGCGCAGACCAGAGGTGAACCGCGACGGGCGCCGAAGCAGCGTGCGCTGCTCGCGAGGCTGGTCGAGGCGGGCGAGCCGGGTGTCGAGGCCGAAACCCTCACCGGCGAGCTGCCGGGCTGGCGGGATGCCGCACGAGCCCTGCTTGAGCGCGAGTGGATCTGTCGCGAGTTGCGCGCCGCCCCGGCAAACACTACCGCGCCGGCGGCCACGGCTGATACCTCGACGCCGGAACTGACCGCCGCGCAGGCTGCGGCGCTTGGCGCCATCGAAGCTGCCGACCAGGACGGATTTCGCGGCTGGCTGCTGCACGGCGTAACCGGCAGCGGCAAAACCGAGGTCTACCTGCGACTGGCAGCGCGTGAACTCGCGCGCGGACGCCGCGTGCTCGTACTGGTACCGGAGATCGGCCTCACGCCACAGCTCGTGGGCCGCTTCACCGCCCGCTTCCCGGCGGTACCGCGTGCCGTGCTGCATTCCGGACTGACCGACGGCGAACGCCTCGCGGCCTGGCGCGACGCCCACAGCGGACAGGCGCGGCTCGTCATCGGTACGCGCTCGGCTGTTTTCGCGCCCCTGCCGGAGGCGGGCCTGATCATCGTCGACGAGGAGCATGACGCGTCGTTCAAGCAGCAGGAGGGCGGTTTTCGCTACTCCGCGCGCGACCTCGCGCTGGTACGCGCGCGCCTGCTTGGCATCCCGGTGGTGCTCGGCTCGGCCACGCCCTCGCTCGAGTCGCTGCACAACGTCGCCAGCGGACGACTCACGCGCCTCACGCTGCCCGAGCGCGCCGCGGCGGCAACGCCACCCACGCTGCGGCTACTCGATCTGCGCGGTGAGCGCGTGCATGCCGGCCTCTCGACCACTGCCGCCACCAGCATCGAGAAGCATCTCGCGGCGGGCGGCCAGGTCCTCGTGTACATCAACCGCCGCGGCTACGCGCCGACGCTGGCCTGCACGGCCTGCGGCTGGGTGGCGCCCTGCCTCTCCTGCGATGCGCGGCTGACGGTCTACCGGCAGGCCGGCAGGCTGCGCTGCCATCACTGCGGCGCCGATCGCGAGTTGCCACGGCAGTGCCCGCAATGCGGCTATGCCGTGAAGACGGTCGGTCAGGGTACCGAACGCGTCGAAGAAAACCTCGCCGAGAGTTTTCCGGGCGTGGGCATTGCACGACTCGATCGCGACGTGGTCCGTCGTGGCGAGGAACTCGAAGCGGTAGTGGCCCGCGTGGCGAGCGGCGAGGCGCGCATCCTTGTCGGTACGCAGATGGTCGCCAAGGGTCACGATTTTCCGGCGCTCACGCTGGTCATCGTGCTGAATGCCGATCAGGGCCTCTTCAGCACCGACTTTCGCGCCGCCGAACGACTGGCGCAGACCATCGTGCAAGTCGCCGGCCGCGCCGGGCGCGCCGAGCGCCCGGGAGAAGTGCTGATCCAGACGGAGTATCCGGAACATCCGCTGCTCAGCGGCCTGCTGGTCGGCGGCTACGATGCTTTCGCCGCCGCCGCCCTCGAAGAGCGTCGTAGCGCCGGCTGGCCACCGTTCTCGCGGCTCGCGGCGCTGCGTGCCTCGGCAACCCGCGCCGAACAGGCGACTGAATTCCTCGAACAGGCGCGTCGGGCAGCAGAAAAACTGCGGATTCCGGCCGTTCGCCTGCTCGGTCCGGCACCGGCCGCGATGGCGCGTCGCGCCGACCGCCACCACGCGCAACTGCTCGCCGAAAGCGCCGACCGCGCCGCCCTGCACCGCCTGCTCGATCGCTGGCTGCCGGAACTCGAAGCGCTGCCGGCAGCGCGCCGCGTGCGCTGGGCACTCGATGTCGACCCGCTCGAACTATTCTGACCCGGTAGAATCGCGCCCGTGAAAAACGACTTGCACGCCCTGCTGCAGCGCGCGCTGCAGACACTCGAAGGGACCTTGCTGCCGCAGGCAGTCGACCCCTCGCTGATCATCCTCGAGCGCACCCGCGACGCCGCGCACGGCGACTTCGCGAGCAATATCGCCATGCGGCTCGCCAAGGCGGCCGGCAAGCCGCCGCGCCAGATTGCCGACGCCATCATCGCTGCGCTGCCGCCCTCGCCGCTGCTGCAGCGCGCCGAGGTGGCGGGCGCCGGCTTCATCAACTTCTTCCTCGTTCGTGACCTCTATGCGCGCGAGCTGGTTCGCGTACATGACGAGGGGGCGTCCTACGGGCGCGGTCGGCCGGCAGCGCCGCGCAAGGTTCTGCTGGAGTTCGTCTCCGCCAACCCCACCGGTCCGATGCATGTCGGTCACGGTCGCCAGGCCGCATTTGGCGATGCGCTCGCCAACCTGCTGGCCGCAGCCGGCGATCAGGTCACGCGCGAGTACTACGTCAACGACGCCGGACGGCAGACCGAAATCCTTGCTGTGTCGGTGTGGCTGCGCTACCTCGAAGCCTGCGGCGAAACGCTGCGTTTCCCGGAAAACGGCTATCGCGGCGACTACCTGCGCCCGGTGGCCGCGGCGATCCACGCCCAGGAAGGCGAGACACTGCGCCATCCGGCGGACAGCGTGTTCGCCAATCTGCCGCCCGATGCGCCGGAGGGCGACAAAGACCGCTACATCGATGCCGTGATCGCCCGCTGCCGCGCGCTGATCGGTGAAGCGGCCTGGCAGCGCCTGCTCGCCACGAGCATCGGCGCCATGCTGGCGGAGATCCGCGACGACCTCGACGGCTACGGCGTGCACTTCGACAACTGGGTGTCAGAGCGCGCCTTCACCGAGAGCGGTGCCATCGATCGCGCGCTTGCAAAACTGCGGGATCGCGGATTGCTCTACCACAAGGACGGTGCCGAGTGGTTCAAGGCCACGCAGTTCGGTGACGACGAGGATCGGGTCGTGGTGCGCGAGAACGGCGTGAAGACATACTTCGCCTCGGACATCGCCTACCACCTCGACAAGCGCGAGCGTGGCTTTGACGTGCTGATCGACGTGCTCGGCGCCGACCACCACGGCTACGTGACGCGCGTACGCGGCGGCCTGCAGGCCTTTGGACATCCCGGCGAGTGCCTCGAGGCGCCGCTGATCCAGCTCGTCGCGCTGTTCCGCAACGGCGTGAAGATGTCGATGGGCAAGCGCGAGGCCAACTTCGTCACCTTGCGCCAGTTGCGCGAGGAAGTCGGCAACGACGCTTGTCGCATCTTCTATCTGATGCGCAGCAACGACCAGTCGCTCGATTTCGACCTCGAACTCGCCAAGTCGAAGACCAATGAAAATCCGGTCTTCTACATCCAGTACGCCCATGCGCGGGTCGCGAGCGTGATGAAGGAACTCGTCGCCCGCGGCATCGACTACGACCCCGCCGCCGCGCGCGAGCGGGTACTCGCCCGCGGTGCGGAGCTGCTCGCCGGCCAGCACGCCGAAGCGATGCTCGCCTGCCTCTCGCGCTATCCGGAGATCATTCTGCAGGCCGCCGCGCAGCGTGCGCCGCACGCGCTGGTGCATTACCTGCGTGAACTCGCCACCACGCTGCATGCGTTCTACAACGCCGAACGCATCCTGGTGACGGACGCCGAGCTGCGCAGCGTGCGCGTTTACACCCTGCTCGCCGTGCAGCAGGTGCTGCGCAACGGCCTTGCGGTACTCGGCGCCAGCGCGCCGGAGTCGATGTGAACGCCACGCCGATTGGCCGCGACTTCAAGCGCAGCGGGCGCCGCGGCGGTACGCAGTTCCGGTTGTCGACGGAATTCTTTGCCGGGCTTGCCATCGGTCTTGCGGTGGCGGTGGCGGTGTTCTTCTGGCAGCGGCAGGTGGCGAACCAGGCGCTGGCGGCCGTCGACGCCGAGCAGCCACAGCCACGGGTGGTCCGCCGCGAACCCACGCCGGTCAATGTCGACGAGCCGCCCCGCGAGTACGGCTTTTACGACATGCTGCCGAAGAGCGAGGTCGTAGTCCCGGAAGTCGACCCGAAAGCGCCGGTGCCGACGCTGCCGGTGACGCCGATCGAGCGGCCCGGGGTGTACGTGCTGCAACCTGGCGTGTTCCGCAACCTCGAGGAGGCCGAGCGCCTGCAGGCGAAGCTGCTGCGCCTCGGCGTGCGCTCGACCCTGCAGCGGGTGACGATCGACACCGACGTATTCCACCGGGTACGGGTCGGGCCGATCGCCGAGCTGGCCGAACTCAACCGCACGCGCGCCGTGTTGCAACGGGCGGAGATCGATACCGTCCTGATCCGCGTCGGCGACTGAGCGAACGACCACGGCAAGGACGCGACCTCGCCGCAGACGGTGGCTCAGGTCTCGTCGTCGCCGACGCTGCGAAAATCGACGCCCAGCGCGCGCAGCTTGCGATAGAGGTGTGTGCGCTCCATGCCGACGCGCTTGGCGAGCTGACCGACCTTGCCGTGGCAAAGCAGCAATTGCTGCTGCAGGTAGGCGCGCTCGAAATGTTCGCGCGCCTCGCGCAGACCGAGGGCAAGCAGGTCCTGCTTGACCAGCGTTTCGCCGGGCGGTGCAACCTGTGCGAGTTCCCGCTCGATATCTTCGAGCGAGATCTCCTCGCCGCCACCCTGGATGAGCAGCCGGCGCACCATGGAGCGCAGTTCCTGCACGTTGCCGGGCCAGGGGTAATTGCGCAGACGGTTCTGCGCGGCGACGCTGAAGCGCCGGAACTTGAGGCCCTCGGCATCGACCAGCCGATCCACGTAGTGGCGCAGCAGGTCGGGCACGTCCTCGGCGTATTCGCGCAGCGGCGGCACGCGCAGGATCACCGCATTCAGATGGGCGAGCAGGTCGCGGCGCACCGGCCCCGAACCCTGGCTCACCTCGGGCTGCGCCGAGGATACGATGCGCGCGAGGAAGACCCGCGGCTGCGACTCGCCAAGACGCATGAAACTGCCGGTTTCGAGCACGCCAAGCAGGCTGCGCTGCGCAGCTGCCGGCAGGTCGCCGATTTCATTGATAAACAGCGTGCCGTCGGCCGCCTGCTCGAGCAGCCCCGGCGCCGCGACGCCGTCCAGTCTGCCGAACAGCATCGCCTCGGCATCCGACTCGCGCAACGCGCTCGCAACCACGGCCACGAAAGGCTTCGCCGCGCGCGGACTGTGATCGTGCAGAAACCTGGCGAAAGCCTCGCGGCCCGAGCCGTGCTCGCCGGAGAGCATCACCGGAGTGTTGCCGGCGGCGACCTGGCCGAGTTCGTTGCGCAGTTGCTGCATCTGCCGGCTCTTGCCCACCGGTGCCGCGACCGAGGCCGCGAGCAGCCGGCTCGCCGCGCGCCGCACCCTTGCGCCCTCGAGGCCGCGCTCGACGGTACGCAGCAGCTTGGCGAGCGACAGCGGTTTCTCGACGAAATCGACCGCGCCCAGGCGGGTGGCCTCGACCGCGGTCTCGACCGTGCCATGGCCGGACATCATCACCACCGGACAGCCGTCGGTGGCGGTTGCCGACCACTCGCGCAGCAGCGTGATGCCGTCAACGTCGGGCATCCAGATATCGAGCAGGATCAGGTCGGGTTGCTGCCGCTGCCGCAGACTGCGGGCCTCCGCGCCGTTGGCCGCGACCTCCACGTCGTAGCCTTCCTCGCTGAGGATTTCCTTGACCAGACTGCGGATATCCGCTTCGTCGTCAACTACCAGGATGCGCGCCGCACTCATGCCAGCTCCCTCCTCGACTCCGGCCGCGCCGCTCGCGCGGCGACCGACCTCGACCGCAGCGGCAACATAACACGGACAAGGGCTCCGCCCCCGTCCCGGTTCCGCGCCTCGATCCGGCCACCATGATCGTCGACGATTTTCTTGACGATGGCGAGGCCGAGACCCGTACCGCGCGGTTTGGTTGTCACGTAGGGGTCGAAGATACGACTGATCATCTCGCCCTGGAACCCCGGGCCGTTGTCGGCCACGGTCAGCTCCATGCCGGGCTGGCCGTCGAAATCCCGCATGGTGGTCTGTATCTCGATGCTCGCTGGCTGCACGCCCTCGAGCGCCTCGAAGGCGTTGGTGAGCAGGTTGTTGAGCACCTGCCGTACGCGCGAGCGATCCGCCTCGACGGCTGCGAGGGCGGGATCGAGCCGGGTGATGAGACCGATGCCGGCCTCCTGCGCCCGGTAGAGGTCCGCCACCTCGGAGACCAGCCGGTTGAAATCGAACGCCGCCACCTGCATCGCCGGGACGCGCGCGTACTCGCTGAAGTCGTTCACCATCTGCTTCATCGACTCGACCTGCTGCACGATGGTGTGGGTCGAGCGTTCGACCATGTCGGCGTCCTGACCGCTCAGCGACGGCAACAGGCGGCGACGCATGCGTTCAGCCGACAGCTGGATCGGCGTCAGCGGATTTTTGATCTCATGCGCGAGGCGCCGAGCGACCTCGCCCCAGGCAGCGTCGCGCTGCGCCTGCAGCAGGTGGGTGACATCGTCGAACACGATCACGAACTGCTCGGGCTCGTCGGCCGCCTGCGGCAGCGGCACGCAGGCGCAGGCAAGCACCCGCGGACCCGATTTGCCGCCCTCCGGCCGCAGTTCGATCTGTTCACGCCACTCCTCGCGGCCAGCGGCGAAATGCGCCTGCAATTCGGCGACGAAGGAGCGCAGCACCCCGCCTTCGCCGCCCGGCAATTCGCCGAGCGGACGACCGATGCCGGCGGCAAGGTCGACGCCGAGGATGCTGCCGGCCGATTCATTGACGCGCTGCACGGCAAGGTTGCGGTCGACGGTGATCACGCCGGCGGAGAGCCGCGTGAGGATGATGGCGAGCCGCTCGCGCTCGCGCTCCACGGCGAGACGGCTGCGCTCGGTCTCCTCGCGCGCGCGCCGCAGGCGCTTGGTCATGTCGTTGAACGACTGCACGAGAAAACCCATCTCGTCATGCGAGGTCAGCGGCACGCGCGTGCCGAAATCGCCCTTGGCCACGGCACGCGTGCCGGCCATCAGATCCTGCACCGGCTTGAACAGCACTTCCGCCGAATAGATCGCGCCGTAGATCGCGCCGAGCATGGTCACGAGCAGCACCATGGTGAGCGTCAAGCGGAAACTGTACTTGAGCGGCTCGCGCAACTCGGCGAGATCCCCGTACTGCGAGTAGGAGCGCTGCACCGCATCGGTCAGTTCGGCGAACTGCCGCGGCAGCTCGTACACCGCCACCACGTAACGCGCATCACCGGCGCCAAGGCGGGCACCCGGCAGCGGCGCGGCAGTGCGGATCAGGTAGCGCGAATCGCCGAAAGGCTCGAGGCTGACGTACGACGCGCCGCTCGCCACCCGGCGCACGAGATCCGCGGGCGGCCGCTCGGGCAGCGAATCGGCCACCACCCGGCTCGCTGCGCCGATGATGCGTTCGTGTTCGCCGTAGAGCACGATCTCGCTCGCCCCGGAACTGCGCAGTTCTTCCTCGAGCGCGAACAGCGCGCCACCGCCGCTCTGCGTGGCCAGCGCCGCGGCGAAGCGCTGCGTGCGTTCGCCATGCTCGCGCATCCGCAGTTCGAGCGCGGATCGCGACAGCACCACGGCATCGTTGAGGCCCTGCTTGATCTCGACCCGAAACCAGCTGTCGATGCCGCGATTGAGGAACTCCAGCGAGAACACGTACACCGTCAGCAGCGGCAGCGCGACCAGCGCGCCGAACACCAGCACCGTCCGCGCGGTCAAGCGCGAGCCGGGTACGCCGCTGCGATAGGCGGCGATCAGCTGGATGATCTTGCGCGCCAGCAGCACCACGATCACCGCCACGGCGAGCGCGCTCGCCAGCAGTATCCAGGGCTGCAAACGACCGAACTGCGCCGAGTTCTGCGAAGAGAGATACAGCGCGAGCAGCGCGCCGAGAACGACCACGACCCAGATCGCGGCCACTGTGCGGGTGCGACGGCTGCTCAGCGCGGCAGCGACCATGAATACCACTCGCTCTCGCGTTGCCAGTCATCGGACCAGAACATGAGCGCGCGCAGCGCATCGGTGAGTCGTCCGCGACGGACGCTGGCACGCACGCTGACGACGTAGTCACCGGGCTCACCCATCTGGGCGGCGACCAGGATCGGCCAGTTCTCGACGCTGCCGAGCGCCGCGAGGGCCTCGTCGAGCGTGGCAAAGGATTTCTGCTCGCCGCCGAGCAGCGGATCGCGCACGACGTATCGTTCGCTGACCGAGTGGTAGCTCAACTCGCGCTCGAGCCGCAGCGAGACCACACCGGCATCGGTCCAGAAGCGGCGCTCGCGGGTCACTTCGACGTCAACGTCATAGGACAGCGACACACCGGCGCGCAGCGCGGCCACGGTTTCATCGTTCGCCGGATAGCGGGTGCGCACATGCAGCTGATACACGCCGCCGACCACACTGACGAACGCCGACTGGATTTCGAGCGCCCCCTCCAGTGGATCCGCCTTGGCGAACATGGCCGGCCAGGGCAGCAGCGCAGCGAGCCATAGGCAGGCCACGGCCAGCACGTCGGTACGCCGCCACCGCGGGTTGCCTGCAGGGATGCTGCTCATGCGTTATTCGACCCCACCGAGGCAAGCATAATAGAAGCCGTCGGTGCCGTTTTGCCCGACACTGGGCAGCAGCTGCACCCCGGGCTCGCGCAGCACCGCGCCGGCCGGCAGCGCAAGACCGCCGGGCCACGGCAGCAACCGCGCCGTCGGCGTGCGGGCGAGGAACTCGCGCACCACAAGTTCGTTCTCTTCCGGCAGCACCGAGCAGGTCGCATAGACCAGCCGGCCGCCAGGCGCCAGCCGCGCATGACAGTTGGCGAGGATCCGTGCCTGCAGCCGCGCAAAGGTGGTGATGTCCTCGGGCCGGCGCAGCAGCTTGATGTCCGGGTGACGGCGAATCACCCCGGTCGCGGAACACGGCGCATCGACGAGGATGCGATCGAAGCGCGGTTCGTCGGCAAGCACCTGCGGATCGAGCAGATCGGCGACGCGCGTGCGTGCGCGCTCAGCGCCGATGCCGAGTCGCGTGAAAGTCGCGGCGACCATTGCCAGCCGCGCCGCATCGTCGTCGACCGCGAGCAGCCGGACGTCCGGTTCACGCTGCAGGATATGCGCGCTCTTGCCGCCCGGCGCCGCGCAGGCGTCGAGCACGCGATCGCCGGCGCGCGCACCGAGCAGCAGCGCCGCGTACTGCGCACCGGCGTCTTGCACCGACACCCGGCCTTCGGCAAACCCGGGCAGCACGCCGACCGGCACCGAGTGCGCCAGCATGACGGCCTCCGGCAAGCCGTCGACCGCCGTGGCCTCGCGGCCGCTGGCGGCGAGTTCGGCGAGGTAAGCGTCACGGTCGCCGGCCGAAGCCACACGCAGCGTCATCGGCGGATGCGCATTGTTGGCGGCGAGAATGGACTCGAGTTGCGCCGGCCAGGCGGCCGCCAGTTGCTCAACCAGCCAGCGTGGATGTGCGCTGCGACTCGCGAGTTCGGCGTCGACGCCGGCGAGCAGCGTCTCGCGCTCGCGCACAAAACGGCGCAGTACCGCGTTGACGAAGCCGGTGGCCCGCGCCGCGCCGAGAGCGCGCGCGGCATCCACGGCCAGATGCACGCTGACCTCCGGTGCGGCCCGCGAGTACTCGATCTGGTGCGCCGCGGCGATCAGCAGGCCGCGCAACAGCGGCGGGATATCTGCGGGCGGACGATCGACGATCGCAGCGAGTGCCGGCGCGAGCCGCAGGTACCAGCGCAGGGTGCCGAGCGTGATCGCACGCACCGCCGAGCGGTCGGCGCGCGCGTCGGCAGCCTGCAGTGCAACATCGGCGGAACGTCCATCGTGGGCCACGGCACTGATCGCCGCGACGGCCGCGGCCAGCGTCGAGGCACCGGGCGCGAGCGACGCCACGGCATCCTGTTCATCGCGGGCCGCCGTGCCCGTCAGGTCCTGATCCACTGCGCTCACTCGAACACCTCACCTGCTGCGCGCAGGCCGTTGGCGAACTCGCGCGCAGTCATGCTGCGCCGCCCGGCTCGCTGCAATTCACTGATGCCGAGGCATCCCTCGCCGCAGACCACCCGCAAGAGATCATCCTGCAGACCAAGGATCGTGCCGGGTGCTGCATTGATCGCACCGCTTTGCAGCATCTCGGTGCTGTCGCTCCTCACCACCTGCGCGCGGTGAATGCGCAGCTGCTCACCGCGCCAGCGGGTCTCGGCGACGGGCCAGGGACGGAAAGCACGCACCCTGCGATCGATCGCGACCGCGGATTCCCGCCAATCGATGCGCGCCTCGGCCTTGTCGATCTTCGCCGCGTAGGTCGCACCGGTGGCGGGCTGCGGCTGCGGCGACAGCGTCCCCGCCTCGAGCCCGGCGAGCGCTTCGAGCAGGGCGGGTGCACCGACCGCGGCCAGCGCCGCGAGCAAAGATTCGCTGTCGTCGCCAGCACCGATCGGCAGCTCGCGCTGCAGCAGCACCGGCCCGGTATCAAGCCCGGCGTCCATGAGCATGATGCTGACGCCGGTGACGGCATCACCGGCGAGGATCGCCCGCTGCACCGGCGCGGCGCCGCGCCAGCGCGGCAACAGCGAGGCGTGGATGTTGACGCAACCGAGGCGCGGCAGGCTCAAGGCCTCGGGCGGCAGGATCAGTCCGTAGGCGACCACCACGAGCACATCCGGACGCCACTCGGCGAGCGGCGCGCGACCCTCGGCGGTGCGCAGGGTTGGCGGCTGCGCCACCGGCAGACCGCGGGCCGATGCGAATTCTTTGACGGCGCTGGCCGCCAACTTGCGGCCACGCCCGGCCGGACGGTCGGGCTGGGTGAGCACGCCGACGACCTCGTGCACCGACGCACACAGCGCGGCGAGCGGCGGCACGGCAAAGTCCGGCGTGCCGGCGAAAACGATGCGCATGAGGAACGGTCGCCCGAGAGGCGTCAGCGCTCGAGCGCCGCGGTCGCCGGCAGCTTGCCGGATCCCGTCTTCGCGCCGCGCTCGCGCCGATCCTTGTCGAGCTTGCGACGGATGCGGTCGCGCTTGAGCATCGAGAGGTAGTCGACGAACAGCTTGCCCTCGAGATGGTCCATCTCGTGCTGCAGGCACACCGCCCGCAGACCGTCGAGTTCGCACTCGAACGTCGACCCGTCGCGCTCGCGGGCGCGAACCTTCACCCGCTGCGCACGCTGCACCTCGTCGAAGATGCCGGGGACGGAGAGGCAGCCCTCTTCCATGACGCCGACGTCTTCGCGGGCCAGCACTTGCGGGTTGATGAACACTTGCGGCTCGCTGCGATCGCCGCTGCAGTCCATGACGATGACCTGCCGATGTACATCCACCTGCGATGCGGCGAGGCCGATGCCCGGTGCGGCATACATGGTCTCGAACATGTCGTCGACCAGCCGCGACAACGCGGCATCGAAACTGCTGACCGGCTCGGCGCGGGTTCGCAGGCGCGGATCGGGGAATTCGAGAATTTGCAGCAAAGCCATGGGGGGCAGCACCTGCCAGACAAGGTAGTTCGTAGACAAGCAGTATATCAGCCGGGTTCCCCGACTTATCGGGCGTGGAGCCGATGGACACGCTGCTTACCCTTGCTCGCCCATGGCCAGCCCCGATCATTGCGTCTTCGCACGCATCCCGCGACTCGACGCGAACACCCTGCACCGACTCGCGGCGCAGTTGGACTCACCGCTCGCCGTCATCGGCATGGAGACCGAGGCCCTCGAGGCACTCGGTCTCAGCGCTACCGCTGCCCGCGCGCTCGCCAACCTCGATCTGCGGCAACGCGACCAGGACGTGCTCATCCTGCAACGCGCGAGAATTGCCATCATCGCCGCGCACGAGGCCGAGTACCCGGAGCGACTGCGCGCGATTCCGGGAGCGCCACCGGTGCTCTTCGTGCGGGGCGATCCGCGGGCGCTCGCCGCCCCGCAGCTCGCCATGGTCGGCAGTCGCAATCCCACGGCCAACGGCGCGCGAACGGCGCGCGACCTCGCGTTCCACTTTGCCGGCGTCGGGCTCGCCATCACCAGCGGACTCGCCGTCGGCATCGACGCCGCGAGCCATGGCGGCGCGCTCGCTGCCGAGGGCATTACGCTGGCCGTCTGTGCCACCGGGCTTGACCAGCTCTACCCCGAGGCCAACATCGCCCTCGCCGAACGCATCGTCGAGCGTGGCGCGCTGCTCAGCGAGTTCCCGCCCGGTACCCCACCGATCCCACGGCATTTTGTGCAACGAAATCGCCTCATCAGCGGACTCTCGCTGGGCGTCCTGGTGGTCGAGGCTGCTGCCCGCAGCGGCTCGCTCTCCACCGCCCGCCACGCCGCCGACCAGGGCCGCGAAGTCTTCGCCGTCCCGGGATCCATCCACAATCCGCAGTCCCGTGGCTGCCACCAGTTGCTGCGGCAGGGCGCGGTGCTCGTGGAAAATGCCGAGGACGTCCTGACGGAGATCCATTTTCCTCAAGAAAATCATACGGTTGGTATGCCCTACCAGACGACTGCCGGTGCTGAGGAACGGGCCAGGTCGTTGGACATCCCTGCCGAAATCCTGTTAGATGCGCTCGGCTTCGAGCCGACCCGGCTCGATGCGCTCGTCGCGAGCACCGGCCTCTCCAGCTCATCTGTAGCGTCCCTGCTCCTCTCCCTCGAAAGCGCGGGACGTGTCGCATCGGACTCGGCCGGCCGCTACTTCAGGGTCCCCGAACCACCCCCGAGCGAATGACCGAAACGACCGACAACGGCAGCGTCCTCGACATCCTCATCTACGTCTTCGACCGCTACATGCTGGCCGATGCACCCGAGGTTCCCGAGCGTGACACCCTGGCAGAAGACCTGGCCGAGGCCGGCTTCGCCGACGACAGCGTGGAGCGGGCGCTCGACTGGCTGGCCGATCTGGCTGGCGAGCGCGATCGACCCTCGCTCACCGACGCCGGCTCGCGCGCGATGCGCGTGTTCACCGAGGGCGAACTCAGCCATCTGCCGGTCGACTGCCGCGGCTACCTGCTCGCGCTCGAACGCAGCGGCATCCTCTCCGCGCAGCAGCGCGAGATCGTCATCGAACGGCTGCTCGCCCTCGACTCTCTCGAGCTCGACGTCGAACAGCTCAAGTGGGTGTGCCTGATGGTGCTCTCCAGCCAGCCAGGCGAGGAACTCGCCTGCTCGCGCATGGAAACCCTGCTCTTCGATTTGCCGCCCGACCGGCCCCACTGACCGCGGCGGTGCCGTTTCATGGCTGAAAACCTCGTCATCGTCGAATCACCGGCGAAGGCCAAGACCATCAAGAAGTACCTCGGCAACAAGTTCGAGGTGCTGGCGTCCTACGGCCATGTCCGCGATCTCGTGCCCAAGGAAGGCGCGGTCGACCCGGGCAAGCGCTTCGCGATGAAATACGAAATCATCGACCGCAACGAGCGACACGTCGATGCCATCTCGCGCGCGCTGCGCAAGGCCAAGGCGCTCTACCTCGCCACCGACCCTGACCGCGAAGGCGAGGCGATCTCCTGGCATCTGCGCGAACTGCTGCGCGACCGCGGCGACCTCGAAGGCAAGGACGTCCACCGCGTCGAATTCTTCGAAATCACCCGCAACGCGGTCCGGCAGGCGATCGAGAATCCGCGCGATCTGTCGCTCGATCTCGTCAATGCCCAGCAGGCGCGTCGGGCGCTCGACTACCTGGTCGGCTTCAACCTTTCACCGCTGCTCTGGAAGAAAGTCCGCCGCGGCCTCTCCGCGGGCCGCGTCCAGAGCCCGGCGCTGCGCATGATTTGCGAGCGCGAAGCGGAGATCCAGGCGTTCGTGCCGCGGGAATACTGGACGCTCGATGCGCAGGGCGAGCGTGCCACGCAGACTTTTCCGCTGCGCCTGGTCGAATTCCGCGGCGACAAGGTCGAACAGTTCAGCTTCACCGATGCCGAGCGGGCCCGTGAGGTCGAGGCCGCGCTGTGCGCCGCGAGCGGCGCCGGACTGCCGCCGAAGGCATCGATCGAAGTCGCGTCCGACGCCGCCGCAGACGCGCGGCTCGCACCGCCCGGACGGCTGCGCGTCCTCTCGGTGGAACGCAAGCAGCGCAACCGCAACCCGGCGCCGCCGTTCACCACTTCCACGCTGCAGCAGGAAGCGGCGCGCAAGCTCGGTCTCTCGGCGCAGCGCACCATGCGACTCGCGCAGCAGCTTTATGAAGGTGTCGACTACGGCGAGGGCGCCGTCGGCCTGATCACCTACATGCGTACCGACGCCGTGAATCTCGCCAATGAAGCGATCCTCGAGATCCGCGAGGTGATCGGCCGCGTCTACGGTGCCGACTCGGTCCCCGAGTCGCCGCGCTACTACAAGAACAAGTCGCGCAACGCCCAGGAGGCGCACGAAGCGATCCGTCCGACCTCGGCAGCCGTCCTGCCACAACTGCTCGAGGGCCGCATCGACCACGACCTGCTGCGTCTCTACACGCTGATCTGGAAGCGGGCGGTGGCCTGCCAGATGACCCACGCGGTGTTCGATACCGTCGCCATCGACTTGCTGGCCGGCCCGGATGGTCCGCAGCGCCACCTGTTGCGCGCCAACGGTTCAACGCTGGTCAAGCCCGGCTTCATCGCCGTCTACCTTGAAGGTCAGGATGACAGCGCCGACGACGATGGCGATCGCATCCTGCCCGCGATGAACGAAGGCGATGAGGTGCAGCTGGTTGCGCTGCGCGGTACGCAGCACTTCACCGAGCCGCCGCCGCGCTATTCCGAAGCCTCGCTGGTCAAGGCACTCGAAGAACACGGCATCGGCCGGCCGTCGACCTACGCGTCCATCATCTCGACCTTGAAGGATCGCGAATACGTCGACATGGACGGTCGCCGCTTCATCCCGACCGACATCGGCAAGATCGTCAACAATTTTCTCAGCGCCAACTTCGGCGAGTACGTCGACTACGGCTTCACGGCGTCCATGGAAGACGAACTCGACGCCGTCTCGCGCGGCGAGGAAGCGTGGACCGAACCGCTGCAGAAGTTCTGGCAGCCGTTCATCGACCGGGTCGAGTACACCGAGAAAAACGTGTCGCGCGACGAGGCTGCGCAGGCCCGCGAACTTGGCACTGATGCGGTGAGCGGCAAACCCATATCGGTGCGCATGGGCCGCTTCGGGCCGTTCGTGCAGATCGGTACCCGCGACGACGAGGAGAAGCCGCGCTTCGCCGGACTGCGGCCCGGCCAGAGCATGGAGCGGATCACGCTGCCGGAGGCACTACAGCTCTTCGAGCTGCCGCGCAAACTCGGCAACAACGCGGATGGCGAACCGCTCGAAGCCAACATCGGCCGCTTCGGGCCGTACATCAAGTACGGCAGCAAATATGCCTCGCTGAAGCCAGAAGACGATCCGTACACCATCACGCTCGAACGCGCCTGCGAGGTGGTGGCGGCAAAGAAACTGGCCGATGCCAATCGCACCATCCAGGACTTCGGCATCGACAACATCCAGGTGCTGAACGGCCGTTACGGCCCGTATATCACCGACAAGAACCGCAACGCCCGCATCCCCAAGGACCGCGATCCGAAGACGCTGACGCTGGAAGAATGCCGCGCGCTGCTCGAGGCGGCGCCACAGCGACCCGGCCGCGGACGCTTCGGCAAGAACGCCGCGAAGGCAAAGACGCCGGCGGCCGCCAAGGCAACCGGCGCGACCACCGCGCCGGCGACGGCGGATGGCAAGCCGGCAGCAAAGAAAACTGCAAAGAAAAAAGCGACAACGGAGACACCGGCAGGCGGCAAACCTGCTGCGAAGAAAGCTCCGGCGCGCAAAGCCGCGACCCGCAAACCGGCCGCAGCCCGCAAGGCGTCGCGGGACCCGCAGGTGGACTGACGCGGGACGGTGAAGTACCGCCACGCCTTCCACGCCGGCAACTTCGCCGACGTCCACAAGCACGTCACGCTGCTCGCACTGCTGCGCCTGCTCGCGCAGAAGACCAAGGGTCTGCTGTTGCTGGACACCCACGCCGGTCGCGGGCTCTACGACCTCGGCGGGGCGGAGTCACGCAAGGCCGGCGAAGCGGAGAGCGGCATCGATCGGCTGCTGGCCTTCCCGAACGTCGCCGAAGTACCCGAACTCGCCGACTACCTTGGCCTCGTGCGCGAACTGCGTCGGACCCGCTCGCGTCAGGCCTACCCGGGGTCACCGCTGGTGATGCTCGAGGCGATGCGCTTGCAGGACAGGCTGGTGCTGATCGAATCGCAAGCGGAGGAGCACGCCGCGCTCTGCGCAACGATGCGCGCCGCCGCGCGCCTGGAGACGCGACGGCACCTGGCCACTGCGCCGGGCGCGGAGCCGATCGCTCCGCACGGCCCGAACGCGCTGACGATCGAGTGCGAGGACGGCTTTGCACGGCTCGCCGCGTGGCTGCCGCCGATCGAGCGGCGCGCGCTGGTGCTGATCGATCCGCCTTACGAGGACACGGCCGGCGACTTCCGTGCAGTGGAAAAGGCAGCGCGGGACTGCCTGCGGCGTCTCGCCAACGCGGTGATCGCCATCTGGTATCCGATCAAGCACGGCAAGGACAGCGACGCCTGGCGCGAGCGCTTGATCCGTGCTCTGCCGCGCCAGGCAGGCGATCGCGAGACGCCGGTCTGCACGCTCGAACTCTGGATCCACCCGCGCGACAACCGCGTTGGCTTGAACGGTTCCGGCATGCTGGTGGTCAATCCACCCTATCGTTTCGCCGATCGTGCCGGCCACTGGTTGCCGATGCTGCATGCGGCCCTCGATCCGGCGGGTGGTGGCGGCTGCGGTCTGCGCTAACATCGCGCCGATGTCGTCGCCCGAGATCAAGAAAATCACTCCCGCAGCGGGTGAGCGCAGCGATGGGACGACGCCCGACCGCTACGGGGTAGTCGGTCACCCGATCGCCCACAGCCGCTCACCGATGATCCACACGCTGTTCGCTGCGGCCAGCGGTCAGCACATGGTCTACGACCGCTACGACATGGCGCCCGCAGCGTTCGAGCGCGAGGTTCGGGCGTTTTTCGATTCAGGCGGTCGCGGGCTCAACGTCACCGTTCCCCACAAGGAGAGCGCAGCGCGCTTCGCACATGAACTCACGCCGCGGGCGCGCGCCGCGGGGGCGGTGAACACGCTGGCGAAATTGCCTGACGGATGCATCCTCGGCGACAACACCGACGGCGCCGGCCTGATGGCCGATCTCGCACGACTCGGCTTCGAGGTACGCGGCAAATCGGTGCTAATTCTCGGTGCCGGCGGCGCAACCCGCGGCATCCTCGAGCCACTGCGCGCACAGCAACCCGCGCGGCTGGTGGTCGCGAACCGCAATGCCGCAAAGGCACGCGAGCTCGTCGGTGACGACGGCTGCAGCTACGAGGAACTGGCGATCAAACCGTCCGCCGGTGGGCAGCTTGAGGCTCGCGGCGCCGCACGCGCATTCGATCTCGTCATCCATGCCACCTCGCTCGGTCTCGAGGGCAAGGTGCCGCAGGTCACGGCGGATATCTTTGGACCTGCAACCCGCGCCTACGATCTGGGCTACGGCCAGCCCGACACGCCGTTCACGCGCTGGGCACTGGCCCACGGCGCGACGGCCGCGGCGCAGGGACTCGGCATGCTGGTCGAGCAGGCAGCGGAATCGTTCGCACTGTGGCGGGGTGTGCGGCCGGACACCGGCCCGGTACATCGGGCCATGGCAGGCGGATGATTGCGCCGTGGCGGCGCCCGCTCACTCGTCGTTGGCGCGCTCGAACAGACCGTAACGGCGTGCGTACCACGCAAATAGCGGCAGTTCCATCAGCAGGAAGGTCGCGACGGTAAAGCCGAACCAGCCGACCTCCATGACCAGCAAATCGAAGCGCTGACCGCTGTCCCAGTAGTTCACGCCAATCACGAGCAGCGCACAGAGGTTGGCGATGAGGTCGTTGATCGCAAGACGCGTCTGGTCAGCGCCGGCGAAGCGCGGGTAGACGATGAAATAGGCGCAGCCGAGTATGACGGCGTTGACCAGCAGGACGAATTGTTCGGGACTGTGCAAAACGGAATCCATGCGGGCCCGCCCGACCGCGTCTCGCGCTGGCCGGACGCGCCGGGTGACGGTAAAAGAACTGCCACATTCTATCGCGATGCGCTCCGGTATCCTGCGC
>CAZIRD010000007.1:0-5383 GCA_964541625.1 uncultured Acidibacter sp. | reverse complement strand
CCCCCCGCCGGAGCGACCATGACCCTGCAACTCGATCGACGCCAACTGCTGTTCGCCGCGGGCGCCGGCCTCGGTGCACTGGCGCTTCCCGGGATTGCCCGCGCCTTCGAGGCACGCGGCTTCACGCACGGTGTTGCCAGTGGCGAGCCGGAGGCCACCTCAGTGCTGCTCTGGAGCCGCTACGTTGCCGACCGCGAGGTGCGACTGGACGTGGAAGTGGCCACCGACGCGATGCTTGCGCGCGTGGTGGCGCGCGCAGAGGCCCTGGCCGATCCCGAACGCGATCACACCGCACGCGTGGTGGTGCGCGGACTCGAGCCCGGTCGCTGGTATTTCTACCGGTTCATCGCGCCGGATGGCTCGCGCAGTCCGGTCGGGCGGACGCGTACGCTGCCGCAGGGCGATGTGGCGCGCTTCGGGATCGGACTGTTTTCCTGTTCGAATCTCGGCTACGGCTGGTTCAACGCGTACGCGCATGCCTGCGAGCGTGCCGATCTCGATCTCATCGTGCATGTCGGCGACTATTTCTACGAATACGAACCCGGCAAGTACCCGGCCGCCAACGTCGCGCTGCCCGGGCGTCTGCTGCAGCCCACCAAAGAAACCGTCACGCTCGAGGAGTATCGGCTGCGGCACGCCTGCTACCGTCTTGATCCCGATCTGCAGCGGCTGCATCAGTCCTATCCGACCGTGGTGCAGTGGGACGATCACGAGTTTGCCAACAACTCGTGGATGTCCGGTGCAGAGAATCACCAGCCGGCCACCGAGGGTGACTGGGAGAGCCGCAAGCGCGCCGCCGAGCGCGCCTACCGCGACTGGTTGCCGGTTTCCGCGGATCGATGGTGCGAATATCAGATCGGCACGCTCGCCACACTGTTCAAGGCAGAGACGCGCATCAGCGGGCGCAGCGCGCCGCCCGATCTGGAAGCGGCGTTTCGCGGCAAGGCCGACCTCGGCCGGGCGCTGCGCGAATTCCGCGAGGGTACGCTGCACGCGCCCGAGCGCACGCTGCTCGGCGCGGCGCAGGAGAGCTGGTTGCAACAGGCGCTCGGTCGCTCGACCGCGGCGAAAACCCGTTGGCAGGTGCTTGCGCAACAGGTGGTGATGGGCGAGGTGATTGCGCCGCAGGAGGCCGCCGGCTGGATCGGCAAGGACGCTGCCGAGTCGGTACGCAAGCAACTCGCCGCGGGACTGGCCGCAGCGCGCGCGGGCATCGGCTACAACCTCGACAGTTGGGACGGCTTTCCGGCGGCGCGGCGTCGCCTGCTCGAGGCCGCGGCGAACGCCGGCGCCGATCTCGTGGTGCTCTCGGGCGACAGCCATAACGCCTGGGCCAACGATCTCGCGCTCGACCGGACGCCGGTGGGCGTCGAGTTCGCCACCCATTCGGTGACCTCGCCGGGCTTCGAGACCAACCTGCCGGGTGCGGCGCCCGAGCGCATCGCGACAGCGCTGCTCGCCACCAACCCGGGGCTTGCGTACGTCGATACCAGCCGCCGCGGCTACACCAGCCTTACATTGACGCCGGACGCGGTCACCGGCCAGTTCCATTTCCTGCGCTCGATCCGCGAGCGCGGGACGGCGCTCGCCGAGACCCGCAGAATTACTGCGAGTCGCAGCGCGCGGCGCTTCACGCGCGACTGAGCGACGCCAGCGGAATCCTCGCCTCCAGCCGCGGCTTGCCGGTGACATCGATGGCCTGGGCGAGCACCGAGGCGCGTGCCGCGTCCCAGTCGATGGTGAGCAGCCCGAAATTCGCCTCGCGCAATACGCTGCCGCGTCGCCGCGAGTTTGGCGGCGTGACCGGCCAGACCTCGGTCAGGCCGCTAGAGGTGATGTCCCAGAGCGGGTAAGGCACGTTGGTGTCGAGCCGCGAGATCTCCGCGTAATGCGTATCGCCGCTGATGCACAGCAGACCGTCGGCGCGTTGCTGGCGGATCGTCTGCAGCAGCCGTTGATGGTCTTCGGCATAGTTGATCCACGCCTCCCAGCCGGGGAAGTCGGCCACCACCTGCAGACTGGACGCGAAAATGCGCAGGTCCGCGGGCTCGCCTAGCTGCGCTTCCAGCCAGCGCCACTGCGCCTCGCCGAGCATGCTCGCCGCGGAGTCGGGGTTACGCTCGTAGGGGCCCGGAACTTCGCTTCCGGCCTCGGTCAATTTCTTTGACCACTCGCGGTAAGGCATGCCGCCGAGATCGAGCTTGCGCAGCGGCGTACGGTTGTAGCGCAGGTCAGGCAGGATGATCTGCAATCGGCGGCCCGCGGCGGCGAAGGTCACGGCATCGTAGATGCCGTCGCGCCGGCGGCGCGGTGAACCGGCGGGCTCGCCCCAGAAGTCGCAGAAGATCTCCTGCGACGCGGCTTTCATGGGGTAGTCCGCGCCGGCATCGTCCTCGCCGAAGTCGTGGTCATCCCAGATGGCGAGGATCGGCACCTCGGCGCACAGCCGGCGAAAACCCGGCTGCGCGGCGAGTCGCGCGTACTTCGCGCGCAACACCGCCGGATCGCGCGTGTCACCGTAGATGTTGTCGCCGAGGAACACGAACAGATCCGGCCGGCTGGCGAGGACCGCCTCCCAGATCGGCTGCGGCTTGTCCTGATCGGCGCACGAGCCGAAAGCAATGCGCACAGGCAGCTTCGTGAGGTCGGGCCGCGTGGGCCGCGATGGCGTCGTCGCTGCGCGCTGACTTTCGCCCGCGGCGAGGCCATCTGCCAACGCGAAACCTCCACCCACGGCAAGACCTCCACCCAAGGCGGGCAAAGCCAGCCCCGCCCGCAACAGTTCGCGCCTGTCGACCACTCCACCCTCCTCCGCCGTTCGCCCTCGCGACCGTCGGTTCGTCAGAACCGTGCCTTGAGGGTCACGAAATACTGCCGCGGCGCACCGACCAGCAGCGTCTGCGTGGTTCCCGACGGATCGGCATTGACGAAACCGTTCGAGCCCACAGTGGAAATATACAACTCGTCGCTGGCATTGGTGACAGACGCCTGCAGCGTCAGGTCGCGGAGGAAACCGACCGCGGTCAAACGGTAGCCGACCGTCGCGTTCAAGAGCGTGTACGCATCGACGCTGCCCTGGTTGAGGAACGTGTAGTAGCGCTTATCGACATGGTTGACGTCAGCCTTGGCGAAGAAATTGCCGTCGTCATAGGCCACTTCACCGCGGAACATGGTCTTCGGCGCATCGGGTACGGTCTTGCCGGATACCGCGACGCGGTTGCCGTTGGTGAAGTAGTCGTCATCAAAGGTCGAGTCGTTCCAGGCGGCCGAGGCAAACACCGTCAGGTGCTCGACGGGCCGCCAGTTGAGCGCCGCTTCGACGCCGTTGCTCGTGACGCCACCGACGTTGGCGAGCACCGACGGATTGCCGACGATCCCGGGGCCCTGCTGGATCGCCAGCAGACGGTCCTTGAAGGCGACGCGGTACGCGGTCAACGAGCCCTCAAGCGCCGCGCTGCGGAATCTCCAGCCAAGCTCGAAGGTGTCGGAGGTTTCCGGCTGCAGCGTGTCCTTGATGGCTGCAAACCCCGCCGCGGTGGTGCTGAAGGGACCGGCGGTGTTGGCGCTGACGAACGCGCGGGCGTTGCGCGCAGCCTGCCCAAAGATTTCGTTGCTGTCGTCCATGGCCCAGGCGAAGCCGACCTGCGGCAGGAAGGCTTCCGACACGTCGATCGTGCCGGTCTTGTTGGGGCCGGTCACGGTGCGTGCGGAGTTCTCCACCTTCATGCTCTTGAAACCGAAGTTGACCCGCAGGCCGTCGCTCACCGTGTACGTATCGGCGATGTGGAACTGGGTGGTGCGCGTCTCGAAGTCATATTGCCACTGCGTCAGCAGCGGGTTTTTGAGGAAGCCGGTGAAGTCCTGCGTCGGCGCGAGCGGGTTGCTTTCCGGGTAGAAACGACGCGCCTGCGTGAAGTCGTTGCGCTCGACCCACACTCCGGCATCGACGGCGTGCGCATCGATGTTCCAGCGCAGCGAAGCGATGACGCCTTTGCGATCGATGTCGTACTCCGTGGTGCGCACGGAGAGCGGCGCGCCGCCGGGAGTCGGCACGTACGGAGTGCCCCAAAGACCCATGCCCTCGTTCTGGTGGATGTACGCCTTGGCGTTCACCTCGAGGTCGTCCGACGGCGAAGACTTGAGCCCGATGTACCCAAGCTTGTCGTCACGGACGCCTGCGGCATTCCAGTAAGCGTCGTCGCAGACCACCGCGCTCGAATAGCCGGAGGCTGCACAGGACACTGCGGCGCGTACCGCCGCATCCCAGTTGGGCGCGAAGTTGTCCCACATCGCACCGCGCCGGCGGATGATGTCGTACGACATGTCCTGATAGTCGTTCTCGGCGCGCTCTGACTGGTTGAAGTAAGCCGTGAGTATGGTCGACTCGCCGAAGGACTGTGTGACCTTCAGGTTGTACATGCGTTGCTGCTGCTCGCCTGAGCCTTTCCACTTGTCGGTGACGCTGTCCACCACGGCGAGATAGGCGCGCGGACCGCCGTCGCCAAGGCTGCCGGTGTCAATGACCCCAACGTAGCGGCGCGTGCGATCGCTGCCGCCCGTGCCCTCGATTCGCGCACCGAAAGCCTCCGCCGGATCCGCCGACGAGAACTCGATGGTGCCGCCGAGGTTACTGGTCGAGGCGGTACCGAGTGCACCCGCGCCCTGCGACAGCGAAACGCGGCCAACCAGTTCCGAAGGCACCGCGCGGCTGATGTGCAGACCGTTGTGGTTGCCATAGGACATGTCGCCGAGCGGCACGCCATCGAGCGTGAAGCCCATCTGGTTCTGGTTGAAGCCCCGCACCACGATGCGGGTCGACCACTCGTAGGCGCCGAAGGGGTCAGCCGCCTGGAAGTTCACTCCGGGGAGTTTCTCGATGGCCTTCAGCGGGCTTGTGCCTGACGGCAGGTAGGCGATCTGCTCGCTGCCCAGCGACTGCTGTTGACGTGTGACGCCGCGCGAGAAGATGACGATCTCCTCGAGCTTCTCCTCGGTACTTTTGCCTGTCTCGACGTTCTGCGCCGACGCCGTCATCGTCGCTTGCACCGCCAGCGCAACGCCGGCAACCAGAATCCGCTTTTTCATGTGATGACTTCCCTGATGATCCGTTTGAGCTTTGGACACTCGACCTCGGTCAGACGCCGATGACGCCGCCGTCTTCCCGCTGGATGACGATCGTCGCCGAGCGCGGGCGGGCGAGGCCGCCATCCGGCCAGTGCGACGGATACTTGCTGGGCTCACCGATGAGCGCAGCCGACGTCTCCTCGCCCGGATGCTGGATGTTCACGAACAATGCGCGCCCGTCCGGCGACTCCGTGATGCCGGTGATCTCGCACTGCACGGGACCGACGAGGAATCGTCGCAGCCGCGCGGTGGTGGGTTG
>CAZIRD010000006.1:55883-59048 GCA_964541625.1 uncultured Acidibacter sp. | reverse complement strand
GCAGCGAGCCGCGCCGTTCAGGGAACGCGGCACACCACCTCGAAGCGCTCCAGCGTGACCGGCATGTCGCCGGACCAGCTCTTGCCGATCAGCTTCAGCGTGCGCTCGAAGTAGGCCTGATGCACGCGACGCCAGGACTCGAGCGGACGCACCGGCGGACCCTCATGGCGGGAATCCTCGGCGCTCACCTGATCGAAGCGCAGCGATTTCAGCTGCGTGGTTCGCAGCACGGCCTGCGGGTTGCCGGCGGCGTCGGTCATCACCGAGTAGCCGCCCTCGAAGAAACGCCGCGCCGGATCCGCTGCGGCAAGCCACGGCGAACTCGCCGTGGTGGTCTTCTCGCCGGCGAGGATCAGGTCGTTGAGCTGCGTGGTCATCGCCGGCGTCTCGCCGAAACGCCGCACAAGAATCGGCTGCTCTGCATCGACCCCGCGCTGTTGCGCGCAGGATGCCCAGGCCGCACGCACCGCGGCGGTCGGCCGCTGCGCCAGCGTTTCGCGGAAGTCCTCGACGAACAGTGTCTCGTACAGGCTCTTGGAATCTTTGCCGGCCGCGTCCACGAAGCCCTGCAACTCCGCTTCGCCCGCGGTGTCGCGACAGCCGGCGAAGCGCCCCTTGAGCGTGAATCGCACGTACTGCACCCGCGCCGCCTGACGGCCGGCGGCAGCGGCCTTGCGCCAGTACTGCTCGGCGATGCAGAGGTCAGTCGGCGCAAACGGCCGCGCCCGGGCGACGAAAGTGCCGTAGATGTATTGCGCCTGTACATGACCAGCATCGGCACTGCGCTTCATCTCGCCGACCGCGCGCTCATTCTGGTTGGTATAGAAAAGCAGTCGTGCGAGCTGATAGCGCTGCAGGGCATTGCCGGGGTCAGCCGCCACGGCACGCTCGCAGGCGGCGAGCGCCACCGGATAGTCGATCGCGTCCTGCGTCACCCCGGGCGTGACCCGCTGCGGATCCTCGGGATGGGCGGCCAGGCGGTCGCATTCGGTGGGTGTCGCCGCGGTCGCAGCGGCCATCAGCATCGAAATCATCACGCTCATCAATCAGTCTCCGTGAAGGGGTTCGTCCGCGCAGGGGACGGCCGGGTGGGGATGGCTAGCATAGAATTGTTACAAAACGTTGACAGCCAAACTGTCGCGAGTATTTTCGGATTCATTCTCCGCAATAACAGAACAGGGGAAACCGAAAATGAAGGGACAAAAGTGGCTTGCTGGCTGGGTGGCCGTGGGTTTCGGGGCGCTGGCATCGGTTGCCGGCGCGCAGGAACCTGCCGGCTGGGTGCTCAACGTCGAGAAGTCGGCCTTTGCCGATAACCGCCAGGAGCTGCGCTCGGCACTCGGGTCCATCCCGGCGCAGGCCGGCCTGATGCTGGCTTCGACCGGCGTGGCGCCGCGTGGCCATGAGGGTGCGCTGGTGCTGCAGGGGGATGAACTGTCCTTTGAAGCCGATGTGCGCTTCAAGGCGCGTCTCGATGGCCGGGACTATCCCATCGCCGGGCTACCCGTCGGCGACACGATCGCCATCAACGTCGGCGACGGCGATGAAGTGACTTCCACCATCAAGTCGGCCGGCAACAAAGTGGCGAGTTTCCGGCGCTCGGTATCGGCGGACGAGCGCACCATGGTGCTGACTGCACGCTACTTCGGCAACGACGGCCAGGTGGCGCGCGAACGGCTGGTGTTCGAACGTCGCTGAGCGAACCCCTCAGGCGAGCGGCAAGCGCTCGCCGAGCAGGCGGCCGAAGGTCAGGGCCGGCGTCACCATCATGCCGCCGACAAAGGATTGGCCCATCAACTGGCCGGCACCGAGCAGTTCGCCGGCCGCATAGAGGTTGCGGACCGGCACGCCGCGCGCCCGCACCACATTGAGTGCGCCGTTGACGGCGAGCCCGACCGTCGAGGTGGTCGAGTGCCCCTGATGGCGGATGGCGTAGAACGGCGCCTGCAAGATGGGCTTCGGCAAGTGCTTGCGCCCGAAAGCGTCGCGACCGCGCGCGACACCTGCGTTGTACTCCTCGACGCTGCGGCGCAGGCCGCTGGCGTCGATACCCGCCTTGGCCGCGAGCTGCTCGATGGAGTCTGCCTTGGTGAACCAGGGATGCACCTCGAAGGCATCGCGCATCTCCTCGCGGCTGAAGCCGCCCACCCCGGGCGGTGCGGCGCGAAAGATGGCTTCGTCGAAGACGATCCAGTAGCGCAGATCGGGCTGACGCAGCAGCGAGGTCTCGCGCCGGTCGAAGCTCGGCTCATCCTCGCGCAGAAAACGCTCGCCGCGTGAATTGACGAAGATCTCCCAGGGCTGACGCTGCTGCGGGATCACCACGAAGCGCGCGAATATCTTTGACGGAAACTCGTCGCCGGCGAGGATGGAGCCGAAATTGCTGAGGTAATTCTCGCGGCCGCGGACGAAGCCGCCCACCGATATGCCGAGTTCGATCCCGGCACCCTGCGAGTAGGGATAGCCGTTGTCACCAAAGTCGCGTACGCCGGAGAGGCGCTCGAACATCTCCGGATTGGAGACGTAGCCACCGCAGGACAACAGCACCTGACGAGCGCGGAACACCCGCTCGACGAGACCTGAGCGCACACGCACGCCCTCGACGGCGCCCGCATCGTCGGTGAGCAGCGCCGACACCGGCGTCGAGAGCAGCAAACTGATGCGGCCGTTCGCGAGTTGCGGCTCCAGCGCCTTGCGCAGCACCGCGAGAATGGTTTGCCCGCCCCTGGCGCCCCAGTAGTAGCGCTTCTGCGAATAAGGTTCGTGCCCCTGCCCGAGCACCGGGTGTTCGGGCAGGGGCAGGAAACCGTTGTCCATCAGCCAGTCGAAGGTGGTCGCGGCATGGTCCACGGCGAGACGCACCAGTTCGGGATCGGCCGTACCCTTGCTGATGCGCATGACGTCGTCGAAATGCGCCTGCGCCGTATCGGCGATACCGAGCGTGGCCTGCAGTCGCGTGCCGGCTGCGCTCATCTGCCCGGTGGACAGGTGCAGCGTACCGCCGATGTCAGGCGCGGCGTCGAGCATCAGCACGCGGGCACCCCGCTGCGCCGCGAACAAGGCCGCCGGAATCCCGGCCGTACCCGCGCCGACGACGATGAGATCGAAGGGCGCTGCGCTCTCAGCAGCCAGCGCTGCGGCGGCATAGCGGCCGAGCAGCAGTCC
>CAZIRD010000006.1:46827-55783 GCA_964541625.1 uncultured Acidibacter sp. | reverse complement strand
GCAGCGGCGCAGTCCACGAAACCCGCCAGCGACAGCGATATCCTCGAGGAGGTCATCGTCACGGCCCGCTCGCGCGAGGAGAGTCTCTACGACGCGCCGCTGTCGATCACTTCACTGGGCGCGGCCGAGATCCGCAATGCCAACCTGCGTGATATCAGCGACCTTGCCCAGGTCGCGCCGGGTTTCTACTACACCCCGCAGGTGACTTTCAGTTCCTCGCGCGTGACACCGGCGCTGCGCTTTCGCGGCATGACCATCCCGCGCAACGACCCGCTCGAACAACTCGGCGGTGTATTCGTCGACGGCGTCTACCTCTTCGGTGGCGCGCAGTCGCTGGCCTTCGACGACATCGAACGGGTCGAGGTCATCAAAGGCCCGCAAAGCGCGCTGTTCGGTCGCAGCACCTTCTCGGGTGCGATCAACTTCGTCACCCGCGAGCCGGGCACCGAGCTCGCCGGCAAGGCCAGTGTCGGCGTCGAAACCCGCGGCACCCGCAATTACAGCGCCAGCCTCGAAGGACCACTCGGCAATACCTTGAGTTTCCGTCTGAGCGCCAACTCGGCAGAGAAGGGCGCGCATTTCCGCGCCACCGACGGCGGCGAACTCGGGCGCGAAGGCACCGACGTACTCAATGCCCAACTGGTCTGGAAACCGGTGGACGGCGCGCGCATCCGCATCCGCCACAGCGAGGTTGATCTCGACGACTCGCGCAACGGTACCGTTAACCTCAACCCCAGCCGACCGGAGTTGCTCACCGCGCCGGGTCGCTGCCAGCCGGGAACGCGACCATTCTTCTGCGGCGCGCTGCCGGACTACGATCAGCTCGCGCCGGGCGCGGCCAGCGCAGCCACCTCGCTGGTCCCACCCGCGTTCGCCAAGTCGAACTCACCGAACATCGTGCTCGATGTGCTCAACAACAACCGCAGCAACCCGCTGGTCGTGAATGGCCTGCCCTTCATCGAGGACACGCCGCATCTGGATCACGCCGGTCTCGCCGGCATCTTCCAGCGCACTTCGGGCGAGGCCGAATACACGCTGGCGGGCGGCGAGACGCTGCGCTTCGTGGTCGCGGACAGCCGCATGGCCGCAACCAGCGCGAATGCCAGCACCGACGACAACGGCAACCAGTACGTCATCTCGACCAATATCCTCACTGATCGCAGCTACGACCTGCGTTTCTCCTCGGCCGGCGACGGCCGCTTCACCTGGCTGGTCGGCGGCAATTACTTCGAGCAGCGTTCGGTGGGCGGGCTCAGCGGTACCGGCGCGCTGATCTCGGTGCTCGATGCGACCAACCGCGTCAGCTATACCGAGCCGCGGGTCTACAGTGGGCAGGGCGAGGTCACCTACAAGTCGGGCTTCTTCGCCCTTGGCTATCGGGCGACCGACAAGCTCAAGCTCGACTTCGAGGGCCGCTACCAGGTCGACAAGGCGACCACCTCGCTTGGTCTCTCGACGGCGACGGTGTCGACCTACAAGAACTTCCTGCCGCGGGCCATCGCCACCTACATGCCGAACGAGGACCGTACGCTCTATGCCTCGTGGTCGCGGGGTGCGACCCGCGGCACGACCAACTCCAATTTCACGCTGCTCTCGCCTGCGCTGCAGGCGACGATCGCCGCGATCCCCGGCTATGCCTTCGATGTTCCGGTCGAGAAGGTCGACAGCTACGAAGTCGGCCTGAAGCAGGTGATGCCGCGGCTGCGCTACGCCGCGACGCTGTATTACATGGACTGGCAGAATCTCAAGAACACGGTCAACACGCCCTGTCCGAACAATCTTTGCGGACCCGGTCTGCCCGGCGCGTTTGCGCCGGCCGTGATCCCCTCGGAAGCGGAGATCTACGGTCTCGAACTTGAGGTCGACCTGAAGATCAGCGCGCGCTGGGACGCCTCGCTGCGCGCCGATCGGGTGCGGGCGAAGTATGGCCGCCTGTTCACGCCGCTGACACTGGTGCCCACGGGCCGCGACGATGCGACCGGCAAGACCCCGGTAGGTTTCCCGGGCATGCAGGCGAGCCTCAGCACCACCTTCCGCGACCAGTTTGCAGCGCTTGGCCTGCGTGGCGAGTGGTATCTGCGCGGCGAGGCCACGCACACCGGCCGCATCTATGTCGATGAGATCAACCAGAGCTGGATCGACCCGAAGACGCGCCTCAACCTGCGTCTCGGCTTCGAGCGCGAGGGCATGCAGGTCGAGGTGTACGGCGAGAATCTCACCAACGACAAGGCCTGGGCCTCGGCGGTCCGCGGCTCTGCCTCGAACTTCCGCGTCGGACCCGCTTCGGTGTCGCAGCCGACCGCCTTCGCCGTGCTGCCGCGTCTGCGGACGTTTGGAGTGCGCGTGGCTCTGGATCTGTAGTGCAACGCGGCCGCGTGTCCCTCGTCAGGATCCCGGCGCTGGCGGCAATGATGCTCGCGGCGCTCGCTGCGGCGGCTGCGCCAGCCGCCGCGCAGGCGCTGCTGATCCGTGACGTCACCTTGCTGGACGGCAGCGGCGCTGCCGCGCGACCGGGCGTCACCGTCGAAGTCCGCGACGGCAAAGTGTTCAGGATTCACGAAGGCGCGCCGGTAGCGGCGGAGGCTGCAGCGGACGGCACCGCGGCAGGCGGCACTGCAGCAGGTCGCGCCGTGGTGATCGACGGCCGCGGCAAGTATCTGATCCCCGGCCTGATCGACACGCACGTCCATTTGCAGGGCGGCCGCCTGCCCGTGGCGGGCGGCGGCTTCCGCATCGATCGGCAACTCGCGCTGCGTACCTTGCACGGCTACCTTTACAGCGGCGTCACCTCGATCATCGATCAAGGCAACTCGGCGGATTTCATCTTCGGCCTGCGCGCCGAAGAGCGCGCCGGGACACTGCTCGCACCGCGCATCTTCACGACCGGCGCCAACATCACCGTTCCGGGCGGTTACGGCGACAGCCCCTTCTCGCTGAAGGTCGCCAACCTCGAGGCAGACCGCGCGATGATCGCTGCGCATCTCGCCAGAGGACCCGACATCCAGAAGTTCCTTTATGACGACCTTGCCAGCGTCGGCAGCCGACGGGCACCGGTGATGTCCAGCGAACTGTTCACCGGGCTGGTCGACATGGCGCGGGCCGCAGGTGTTCCGACCACGGTGCATGTGGTCGACGAGAACGGCGCCAATGTCGCCCTTGCTGCCGGCATCGACGGCTTCTCGCATATCGTCCGCAGCAGCGAAAGCGCACAGCTCGTGGCACGGATCCGCGAACGAGCGCTGCCGGTGTCGACCACCCTGACTGTGCTCACGCATATCGCGCGGGTCGCCGATGATCCTTCGTTTCTCGACGGCGAATTGTTCCGCGCCACGGTCGAAGCGGACCAACTCGCTTTGCAGAAGGGTCCGGAACGGGAACGCTACATCGAGTCGGGCATGTCGACCCGCTTCAAGCTGATGCTGCCCGGCATGTTCGCCAATGCCCGTCATCTGCATGAGGCAGGTGTGCCGCTGGCGCTCGGCACCGATCGTACCTGGGGTGCATCGGTACACATGGAACTCGCCCTGCTGCACGAGGCAGGCATTCCGCTGCCCGATCTGCTGCGGATCGCCACGCTGAACGGCGCCCGCTACCTGCGGCGCGAGCGCGAGATCGGCTCGATCGAGCCGGGCAAGTTGGCGGATATGCTGCTGCTGACGGCGAATCCGCTCGAGGATGTCGCCGCCTATGGCGCGATCGACATGGTGTTCAAGGGCGGTCAGCGGATCGATCGCCGCACGCTCGATGTGCCGGCCAACCGGCGGGAAGGTGCTGAGTGATTCGGACTCCGGTGCTCATCGTCGGCGGTGGGCCGGTTGGTCTCACCCTCGGCATCGATCTCGCGCACCGTGGGCAGAGGGCGCTGCTGGTCGAGGAGCGACTCGCGCCCGCCGAACACCCGAAAGCGACCCTGCTCGGCTCACGCTCCAT
The DNA here is from genome assembly GCA_964541625.1 of uncultured Acidibacter sp. Classification (GTDB taxonomy): domain Bacteria; phylum Pseudomonadota; class Gammaproteobacteria; order Steroidobacterales; family Steroidobacteraceae; genus UBA964. Next base: position 51,853 of record CAZIRD010000006.1, on the reverse strand, counting down.
GGAACTGTTCAGGCGCTGGGGGCTCGACGAGCCGATCTTTGCCGCTGCAGTGCCCAACGAGCACCCCTACTACATCATCTTCACCACCCGACTCGCCGGTCAGGAACTGCACCGCTTCCGCTCGCCGTCCATCAACGAAGGGCGCTATCGCGATCCGCAGGCGCTCGCACGCTTCCGCGAACTGCAGTGGTCGCCGTACTCGAAAACGCAGATCGGCCAGCAGGCGCTCGAGCCGGTACTGCGCGACCATGCCGCCGGCCTGGAGCCGCTCGAGATGCGTCACGGCTGGCGCTTCGAGGACTGCGAGCAGCACGCCGATCACGTACGGGCGAACATCGTCGAGGTGTCGAGCGGACGGCGTGAACAGGTGGTAGCGGACTACCTGGTCGCCTGCGATGGCGGCAGTGGCGGGATCCGTCGCAGCCTCGGCATCCGCCGCAACGGGCGCGGTCGCATGCGCTCGAATGTCAGCTTCTTTTTCCGCAGCCGCGAATTCATGGAAGCGCACGGCCTCGGTCTCGCCAACCTCTATTTCGTGTTCTCGCCCGGCAGTTTCGGCGTGTTCACGGCGATCGACGGCATCGAGCTCTGGAACTACCAGTACTACTTCCTCGATCCGACCCGCAGCACCGAGGAGCCGGATGTCACCGCGATCCTGCATCGGGCGATGGGCAAGCCCTTCGCCTTCGAACTGCTGCAGACGATGCACTGGCACCATCACCAGTCGGTGGCGCGAACCTGGCGCGCGGGACGCGTGTTCCTCGCCGGCGACGCGGCGCACCTCTTCGCACCCACCGGCGGTGTCGGCATGAACACCGGTATCGGCGATGCCTGTGATCTCGCCTGGAAGCTCGACGCGGTGTTTCGCGGCTGGGGTGGCGAGCAGCTGCTCGACAGCTATGAAATCGAGCGCAAGCCGGTGGCGATCCGCAACAGCCTGATCTCCGCCACCAACTCGGACAAGATCGACATGGTCATGGACGAGACGCCGGAAGGCATCCACGAAGCGTCGGCGGAAGCCGACCTCGCGCGTGGCGCGCTGGCGCGCAAGATCAAATGGCTCGCGCGGCAGTTCAACAGCGCCGGCACCCACCTCGGTTACCGCTACGTGGATTCGCCGATCATTGTCGCCGACGGGACGCCGGAACCGCCGGACGATCCGAGCCAGCTCGTGCCCTCGAGCTGGCCCGGGGTGCGCGCGCCACACGCCTGGCTGCACGACGGCCGCTCCACGCTCGATCTGCTCGGCCGCGATTTTGTGCTGCTGCGCTTCGGCAGTCCGCAGGCCGCCGACACAGCGCTGCTCGAGCAGGCGCGAGCGCTCGGCATGCCGATGTCGCTGATCGACCTGCGCGATGACGATGCGACCGAGGGATCCCTCGCCCGTCTCTACGAGCGCCGCCTGGTGCTGGTACGCCCGGACGGTCATGTGGCGTGGCGCGGCGAGTCACTCCCCGACGATATCTCCACACTCCTTGATCGGGTGCGTGGCAAGTAACGAGGCATGACACTTGTGCAGGGCTGTTGATCTCATGACGCGGCGCTGGGCACTGCTCGCGCTGCCGGCGATGCTGCTGATCACGGCCTGCAAGGATCCGCGTGCCGGTGCGGATCGCTCCATGCTGCGCATCGCCGTGCCCAACATTCCGCCTGCCATCGGCAACCCCTACCAGGGCGTCACCGTGCCGCCGACGCTTGCGCTGCAAGCGGTGTTCGACACCGTGACCGGTGTCAACGCGCGGGGCGATATCGAACCCGCGCTGGCCTTGTCGTGGCGTGAGCTCGAGCCGCTCATCTGGGAATTCGACTTGCGGCCGGACGTGCGCTTCAGCAACGGTGAGGTCTTCGATGCGCGCGCGCTGGTGGCATCACTGCAGCACATGCGCTCGAAGCGCGGCCGCGGCGAAACCATCGGCAGCATGCTGCCGCAGATCGAACGCATCGAAACGCTGGCTCCGCTGCGGGTACGCATCCACCTGAACGAGCCCGATCCGATGCTGCCGCTGCATGTCAGCGTCTGGCGGATCCCGGCACCTGCGCACTGGAAGACGCTGAAGCTGCCCGCCGGCGCCCGCTTCGCGCTCGGCAGCGGTCCATATGTGATCGCCGCACGCGGCGACGGTCGGCTGTTGTTACGCGAAAACCCGCTGGCCTGGCGTCGACCGCGAACACCGACGCTCGAGTTGCTGGCGATCCCCGACAAAACCGCGCGGCTGCAGGCCTTGATCTCCGGTGCAGTCGACCTTGCCCTCGTGGTGTCGTTCGACGATCGACAGGCGGCGCTGCGGGGCGGCGGACGCATGGTGCCGCGTGCCACCACCCTGGTGGATTTCCTCGGCTTTCGCACCGTCGACAGGCCGGACACGCCGCTCGCCGATCCGCGTGTGCGACGCGCGCTCAACATGGCGATCAACCGCGAGCTGCTGACCCGCTACCTGCTCGGTGAGGCGACCCGACCGGCGAGCCAGCTGAACGTGCCCGGCGGCTTCGGGTTTGACCCCGCGCTGGCGCCGCTGCCTTACGATCCCGCTGCAGCGCGCCGTCTGCTCGCTGAAGCAGGCTACGCCAAGGGCCTGAGCCTCACCATGGCGGTGACCACCGGCGAGGTCGCCGGCGATGCACTGTATTACCAGCAGATCGGCACCGATCTCGCAGCCGTCGGCGTGCAACTCGAAATCCGCAGCCGCCCACCGTCGCGGCAACTGCAGGAGGTGTTCTCCGGCAAGATCGGGGCCGATCTCTTCAGCTGGAACACGCGCGGCCTCGACCTGCTGATGGACTTCCGCCACCGCTCCTGCCTCAAGCCTTCCGCAGCGCGGCGTCCCTTCCACTGCGACCCGCGGCTCACCGAGCAACTGCGTGCGGCCATGACCGAAGGCGACGCCGAGCGACGCCTCGCCCGCTATCGGGCGATCGCCGCCTTCGAACGCGACCATCCGCCAGGGATCATGCTCTGGCAGCGCCCGGACTTCGACGTGATCGCCGCCGACATCGAGGGCTACGCGCCGGTGCAGGACCAGTTGCATCTCGAGCGGCTCTATCGTCGCCCGCTGCCGCCGGCACTCGCCGCACGCACCGGGGGGCCGGCACGATGAGGGATTTCTTCGGCCAGCTGCGCAAGCTGGTGTTCCTGCTACTCGCCGTCAGCACCGCGCTCTTCTTCCTGCTGCGGGCCGCGGGCGATCCGGCTTACGTGATCGCCGGCATGGGTGCAACGCCCGAGCAACTCGCCGCAGTACGCGAGCAATACGGCCTCGATGCGCCGCTCTGGCAGCAGTTCCTGGTGCATGGGCGCAGCATGCTCACCCTCGACTTCGGCGACTCGATCGCCACCGGTGATCCGGCGATGTCGCTGGTGCTCGAACGTCTGCCCCATACGCTGCAGCTCGCGCTGATGGCGATGGCGCTCAGCCTGCTGATCGCGATTCCGCTCGGTACCTGGTTGGGCGCAAGACCGCAGCAGCCGCTGCGTCGCCTGGCTTCCGGCGTGGTCTTCGTGCTGCAGGGCTCGCCGGGATTCGTGCTCGCGCTGCTGCTGATCCAGCTGTTTGCGGTCGAGTTGTTGTGGCTGCCCTCGGTCGGTTACGACGCGCGCAACTGGCAGACCTGGGTGCTGCCGACGATTTCGCTCGCGATGTTTTCGGCGCCCAGCCTCATCCGCGTCCTCGCCGCCAATATCCGCGAGACACTGCAGGAGGACTACGTCCGCACCGCACTGGCCTTTGGTGCGCCGACACGCACCGTGTTGTGGCGGCATGTGCTGCCCAACGCGCTGCTCGGGGTCGCAGCGCTCGCGGGTGTGCAGTTCGCCGGTCTGCTGAGCGGCAGTGCGGTGATCGAAACCATCTACGGCTGGCCCGGGCTGGGTTCGCTGCTGCTCGAATCGGTTTCCAGTCTCGACTTTCCGGTGGTACAGGCCGAGGTGTTCGTGATCGCGCTGCTGGTGTTCGTGGTCAATGCCTGCACCGACCTGCTCTTCAAAGTGCTGGATCCCCGGCTGCGGGAGCGCGCATGAACGCCCGCCGACCAGGAATTGCGGCACTCACCGCCGGCGGGCTGTTGTGCGGGCTGCTGTTGCTGCTCGCGATCTTCAGCAGCCTCTTCCAGACACATGACCCGACATACACCGACCTGACGCAGCGCTTTCTTGTTGCGGGCAGCAACGGCCATCTGCTCGGCACCGACCACATGGGCCGCGATATCTGGAGTCGCGTGGTCGCCGGACTGCAATGGTCGATGGCGTGTGCGCTGGTCGCCAATCTGCTCAATCTCGGCATCGGCACTGCGCTCGGTCTGCTGGCGGCGGAACGTCCGGGCCTGCTGCGCAACTTCGCGCGTCAACTCACCGACGCACTGCAATCCTTCCCCTCGCTGATCGCGGCCATCGTCGTGGTCGTGCTGGTCGGTCAGGGATTTCTGACTCTCGTACTCACGCTCGGCCTGCTCTCCTGGCCGATCTTCATGCGGGTCGCTTATGCCGAGGCCTCGAGCCTGTATACGCGCGACTACGTGAAAGCCGCGATGATCGCTGGCGTCAGCCGTTGGCGGATCATGCTCGGCCATATCCTGCCCGGACTGCGGGCCTCGCTGGCAGCGGTGTTTGCGCTGCACTTCGCCACGCTGCTGATCTCGGAGAGCGCGCTGTCCTTCCTCGGCATCGGCGCTCCGCTCGGCGTACCCACCTGGGGCAACATGCTCGCCGAGAGCCGCCAGTACGTGCTGGTCGCGCCGAACCTGCTGCTGGTGCCGGCGGGCGCCATCATCCTTGCCGTAGTCACGGCGAACCTGCTCGGCGACGGCCTTGGGCGCCGCGCACGCCGCGGCACGGGGATCGCGCCATGACCGCCGCGACGAATATCCCGACAGACGGGATGACCGGCCCGCCAGCGCTGCGTATCGCAAATCTCGACATCGAATTGCTTGCCGCCGGCAGCCGTGAGCCCTCACTGCTCGTCAATGGACTCGCGCTTGAGATCGGCGCCGGCGAAACGGTGGGTCTCGTCGGCGAGTCCGGTTCCGGCAAGTC
>CAZIRD010000006.1:42755-46727 GCA_964541625.1 uncultured Acidibacter sp. | reverse complement strand
GCTCGGCGGTGTCGATCGTCTTCCAGGAGCCGATGACGGCGCTGAACCCGGTGCGGCGCATCGGCGCACAGATGACCGAGGTCATCCGCCGACACCGCGGGCTGCGGCCTGCTGCAGCCCGCGAGCGTGCCCTGCAATTGCTGCGCGACGTCCGCATCACCGAACCCGAACGGATCTTCGGCTCCTGGCCGCACCAGCTCTCCGGCGGCATGCGCCAGCGCGTGCTCATCGCCATGGCTTTCTCCTGCGAACCCGCGCTGATCATCGCCGACGAGGCGACCACCGCGCTCGACGTCACTGTACAGGCACAGATCCTCGAACTGCTGCGCACGCTGGTGCGCGAGCGCGGCGTGTCCTGCCTGATGATCAGCCACGATCTCGCGGTCATCCGCCGCAACTGCGACCGCGTCTACGTGATGCACCGCGGCCTGCTGGTCGAGCACGGCTCCAGCCGTGACATCATCGAGGCGCCGCAGGCGCCGTATACGCAGAGTCTGATCGCCACCCTGCCCGCGCGCCGACCGGCGCGCAGCCCGACGCCCGTCGACCCCGGCGTGCCGCTGCTCGATGTGCGGCAGCTCTCCATCCGCCACCCGCTGCGACGCGACCTGCTCGGCCGTACCTCAGCGTTCGTCAGCGCCGTCGAGGACGTGTCGTTCACGCTGCACGCCGGCGAAACGCTCAGTCTCGTCGGCGAGTCCGGCTGCGGCAAATCTTCACTGCTCGCCGGACTCGCGGGTCTCGCGCCCTGCGAGGGCGAGATACGCTTCGCGGGCGGTCCACGGCCGACTGCGGTCTCGGGCTTCCTGCAAATGGTCTTCCAGGATCCGCAAGGCTCACTCAATCCGCACTGGCCGGCGTGGCGCATCGTGACCGAACCCGTCGCTGCGGCACAGCGACTCGACCGTCGGCGGCGGCGCGAGCTCGCCGCGGAGCTCGTGACGCGAGTCGGCCTCGACGCCGCAGCGATCGACCGGCCGCCCGGCGAGTTCTCCGGCGGACAGCGGCAACGTCTCGCGATCGCCCGCGCCCTCTCGGCGTCACCGAAAGTGTTGCTGCTCGACGAGCCCACCTCGGCGCTCGATGTTTCGGTGCAGGCACAGGTGATCGACCTGCTGCTCGAACTGCAGCGCCGCGACAAGCTCGCTTATCTTTTCGTCTCGCACGATTTCGCGGTGGTTCGACAGGTCGCCGACCGTATCGCCGTGATGCGCGCCGGTCGCTTCGTCGAAGCGGGATCGGCCAGCGAAGTCCTTGCCAATCCGTCCCATGAATACACGCGTGCGCTGCTCGCCGCCGTGCCGCACATCTGACCAGGAGGAAAGTCGCCATGCCCATCAAGCCGTGGATCGCAACCTGCATCCAGACCCTCAACCACGTGGTCAACGACGCCTCGACGCGCGAGGAGGCCATGGCCATCGTGCATCGCAGCCTCGATCGCTGGGAACTCTTCATCCGCGCAGCCGTAGGCCGCGGCGGCGAAGGCCCGCGGCAGCTGGTGCTCTTCCCGGAGTTCGCGCTGACCGGCTTCCCGATGCGCGAGACCGCGGCGGAGTGGATCGCCAAGGCCTGCATTCGCATCCCGGGGCCGGAGACCGAGCGGCTGCAGAAGCTCGCGCAGGAGCTGCGCATCTTCATCGGTGCGAACGCCTATGAATTCGACCCGGAATGGCCGGGCCGCTACTTCAACTGCTGTTACCTCATCGATCCCTCAGGCAACGTGATCCTGAAGTACAAGCGGGTCAACACCGTACACTCGCCCTCGCCGCATGACTTTATGGATCGCTACTTCGACCGCTACGGCGTCGAGGGGGCGTTCCCGGTGGCACGCACCGAACTCGGCAATATCGGCATGATCCCCTGCGGCGAGATCATGTATCCGGAAGCGGCCCGCGTACTGATGTTTCGCGGCGCAGAAGTGATCCTGCATCCCACCAGCGATCATGGCGCCAACGATTTTATCGGCTGGGAGTCGGCCAAGAAAACCCGCGCCTCGGAGAATATGGTCTACCTGATCTCCTCGAACTCCGGCGGCATGGTCGGCTCGCCGCCGAGCGCCAACAACCTCGGCCACTCGAAGATCATCGATTACAACGGACTCGTGCTCAACGACAGCGGCGGACCGGGCGAGTCGACCCGCACCAGCGCGATGATCGACGTCGAAGGGCTGCGCCATGCGCGGCAGCAGGTCGGCCCGCTCAACCGCATCGCCCGCCAGCGCACCGAAATGTACATGCGGGTCTACGCTGCGGCCCACTTCTATCCGCCCAACAGCTTCGTCGACGAGCCGATGGGCTCGAAGGCGAAGATCGGCGAAATCATGCGTTCGACCATGCAGCGTCTCGCCGATCAAGGCGTGATCACACCGCCGTGAGCGCCACGCCGCATCCCGGTCGCGACTACGGTTCGCTCGGTCGCATCGGCATCGCCGTGCCGCAGGCGAATCCCACCGTCGAACCCGAGTTCGCTGCGCTGCTGCCGGCGCGCACCAGCCTGCTCATCTGCCGGCTCGCCAGCCGCGAACCCGATCCCGGCAAGCGTTTCGTCGGCTATCTCGAGGACCTCGCCAACTCGGTGGCGACCTATGACACCCTCAAGCCCGATATTCTGGGTTTTGCCTGCACCGCATCGTCCTACCTGCTCGGCCATGAGCGCGAGCGGCTGCTGGTCGAGCGCTTCGGCAAGGAGTTCGGCTATCCGGTGGTCACCGGGGGTCAGGCGATCATCGCTGCGCTGCGTCAGCTCGGCGTGCAGCGGCTCGCCGTACTCGCACCCTACCCGGAGTTCGTCGTCGCAGCGGGCGGCCGTTACCTGGTCGATGCCGGCTTCAGCATCGTCTCCAAACTGCGGGTCGTCACACGCACGGTTGATACGCGGACGATCTACGAGCTCAGCCACCGGGACGCGCTCGCCGGCACCCGCGAGCTCGATCTGTCGCAGGCCGATTGCCTGCTGTTCACCGGCACCGGCATGCCCAGCCTGCCGGCGATCCGCCAGCTAGGCTCGGGACTCGGCATCCCGGTGCTGTCGACCAATCTTTGTCTTGCCTGGGCGGTGCTGCAGCAACTCGGCCTGTCGACACCCGCCGGCGAACATCCGCTGCTCAACGGCTGGCAGGATCGCGTCAACCGACTATAGGGCCGACACCGCGCGGCCGCAGCGGCTCAGCCGGCTTGCGGCGGATAGCCTGTCGGCTTGCCGACCGGGTCGCCGCCGGTATCGGGATTGGCGTAGTAGACAATCATCCTTGCAATACGGCCGTCACGGATCCAGAAGAAGTTGCAGTTCTTCAGACGCAGGGTTCCGCGCTGCAGATAGGGCGATTGCGGACGCGGGCACAGCGTGACGTCGAAAGTGGCCGCGCAGCGCTGTGCCGGCTCATCAATGAAATGCTCAAAGCCGGTGAATGCTGCCTCGAAGTTCGCGTTGAGGTGCTTCCAGAATTCACTGATGTGGGGGATACCCGGTTCGGCTCGGGCACGCAGCACGCGCGTCGGCTGATCGCCGTGACGGATGATGATTTCGGCATCTTCCGTGAAGCAGTCGAGGATGGCCGCGAGGTCGCCGCGCGTCACCGCACCGAAGTAGCGATGCTCGGCGAGATCGGCGAGTTCGGTACGCGAGAGCAGCCGGCCGCTGCCGGAGGCGGTGGTTTCGTTCATGTCGCGCCGATGCTACGAAAATCCGTGCATCGCCGCATCTGCGCGGGCGGCGGTTGCCGTCGACCGAATGCACCTTGCTCATGGCAGCCTCGCGGGGTGGTAAAGTTTCGACGTATTCCGCGTCACCGCCGGACTGCGCGTCAACCAAGGCGGTTCATCCCGCTGAACCATTCCCGCTTAACCATTGCGGAGCAGGACCCATGCACCCGTCGACCATGACCACCCAGCCCACTAAGATCAAACCCTTGGCCACCGCGGCGCTGGCGCTGCTCGCAAGCTGCGGCATGTTGGCAAACATTGCCGCCGCGTC
>CAZIRD010000006.1:0-42655 GCA_964541625.1 uncultured Acidibacter sp. | reverse complement strand
CATCGAGGATCTCGAGCGGCAACTGCGCGCCACCGGACCCTGAGCGGCGGCGGCCGCTTCAGCGGCGGCGGCCTCAGCGGCGGCGACGGAACTGGTAGCTGCCGGCAGCCGGCACCTGGAACACCACGCTGCCGTCTGCGCGCACACCCGACTCGGCGTACCAGAGCTGATCGCGACCGACGACGATCTTCGCGCGGATGGTCATGTCGGTGCGGCTCTGCTGCGAGACGATCCGACACTGCGGCGGAATCTCACCGACGAACACGTCGGCATGGCGACGAAACGGCAGTCGGCAGACCGGTGGATAGGGGATCACGTCTTCAAGGCTGATCGAGCGCAGCGCGGTGGCCGGCTGCAGGTGCGCATCGCGCCAGCGGGCAGGCTCGCGCAGGGTGTAGAAGTCCATCATCACCGCATTGCGCGCCGGGTCGATACTGAAACTCCAGATGCGCTGTCGCTGCAGTGCGCCCTGCGGAGAGCCGATCGGCCATTGCAGATAGATGACGTGACTGCCGAGCGCGGGCGCCTCGACCCGCGCGAAGACCGGAAAGAGCAGGTCCGGCGACTTGCGCGGATCGATGCTCGCCTCGAGCAGAAAGTTCTCGCCGCGCTCGACCTGCAGACGATTATCGAACTCGCCAGTCGTCCACGTCAGCAGAGTGTCGAGTTCGCGCTCCAAGACGCCCGCCGCAGCAGCCGGGCGCGCAATGACCAGCGGCGCCAACGCGCAGATCGCGGCGCAGAGCAAGCGTGGGACCCGCATGGCGGCAGACCAACCCATGGGCGAAGAGTACATCAGGCGGGTCGCCTGTCCTGCATGGCAAAGCCGGTCTGGCTGTGCTTCGATAGCCCTCATCCATGACACGGCAGCAGGAACACGGGCTATCGGACACCGAAGCGGCGGAACGCCTGCGACGCGACGGCCCGAATGCGCTGCCGCCGCGCCAGCGGCGCGGACTCCGGGGCATAGTCATCGAAGTGGTCAGCGAACCGATGTTCGCCATGCTGGTTGCCGGCGCGGCGCTCTATCTCGCGCTCGGCGAAACCGGCGACGGCCTGCTGCTGCTCTCGGCCGTGCTGATGGTGATCTCGCTCACCCTCTACCATGAGCGGCGCACCGGCCGCGCGCTCGAAGCCCTCGCTGAACTATCAAGCCCGCGCGCCCGGGTCATCCGCGACGGACGCGAGCAACGCATCCCCGGCCAGGAGGTGGTGGTCGGTGACCTCGTGATCGTCAGCGAAGGCGACCGCATCCCGGCCGATGCCGTGCTGCGTCGGGCAACGCATCTCGCGGTCGATGAATCCTTGCTGACCGGAGAGTCGATGCCGGTCCTCAAAAAGCCGTCGCTGGAAATCGCGCGCCTCGCGGCCGTCGGGACCGGCGAACAGCATGCCCTCTACAGCGGCAGTCTGGTCACGGCAGGCCGCGGGCTCTGCGAGGTGGTTCGCACCGGCGTGCACACCGAGCTTGCGCGTATCGGGCACTCCCTCGCCGAGATCGCCATCGAGCCCACTCCCCTGCAACGCGAAACCCAGCGGGTAGTGCGTTGGCTCGCGGTCGCGGCGGTACTCGCTTCAATAGTCGTTGCACTGGTCTACGCGAGCACGCGGGGTGGCGATGCCTTCGCCTGGAAGGAGGGCGGACTCGCCGGCATTGCCATGGCGATGTCCATGCTGCCTGAGGAATTCCCGGTGGTGCTGACAGTGTTCCTGGCGCTGGGCGGATGGCGCTTGGCACGCGCCGAGGTCCTGACGCGCCGGGTTGCGGCCATCGAGGCGCTCGGCGCGGCGACCGTACTCTGCGTCGACAAGACCGGCACCCTGACGCAAAACCACATGACGCTCAGCCGGATCGTCGCCGGCACGCGTGAACTCGATCTCGCTACCGACGCCCCCCTGCAGCCCGACTTCGCCGCGGTGCTGCAAACCGCCTTGCGAGCGAGCCAGCCCGAGACGGTCGATCCGATGGAGCACGCGCTGCGCGAGGCCGCAGCGAGATACGACTGCGAAGTACGCGGCACCTGGCAGCCGCTCAAGGAATATCCGCTCAGCGCTGCGCGACCGATGGTCGTATGGGTCGGTCGTGACGGTGCGCAAGGAAAACCCGTTGCCTGCGCCAAGGGAGCACCGGAGGCGATCGCCACGCTCTGCCAGCTCGCGCCTGCGGCGACGGCGGAGCTGCAGCGGCAGGTGTCGGCGATGGCCGCGCTCGGGCTGCGTGTGCTGGGCGTGGCGGGTGCCGCCGACGCGATCATCGAGGATGCGCCACACGATTCTTTGGCGTGGCAGTTCCTCGGCCTCGTCGCGTTCATCGATCCGCTGCGGCCGGAAGTGCCTGATGCGGTTGCCGCCTGTCGCGACGCCGGTATCCGTGTGGTGATGATCACCGGCGACTACCCGGTGACCGCGGCGGCAATTGCCCGGGAGGCCGGCATCGCGCGGATCGACACCGTGCTTGTCGGCAGCGAACTCGACACCCTCGACGAGGAAACATTCGCGCACCGCGTCAGCGCGACCGACGTGTTCGCCCGCATCCGCCCCGAGCAGAAACTGCGGATCGTCCAGGCACTCAAAAAGCTGGGCGAAGTGGTGGCGATGACCGGCGACGGCGTCAACGATGCCCCGGCTCTCAAGTCGGCCAACATCGGCATTGCCATGGGCCGACGCGGCACCGATGTGGCTCGCGAAGCTGCAGACCTTGTGCTGCTCGACGACGCCTTTTCGTCGATCGTCACTGCGGTACGGTTGGGCCGACGCATCCACGACAACATCCGCAAGGCGAGCGTCTTCATCCTCGCGGTGCACGTGCCGATCGCCGGGCTGTCGATGATCCCCGTGCTGCAGGGCTACTGGCCGTTGCTGCTGCTGCCCGTGCACATCGTGTTCCTAGAGTTCATCATCGATCCTGCCTGCGCGCTCGTCTTCGAGGGCGAGCGGGCCGAACCCGGCGTGATGCGCCGTCCACCCCGCGATCCGCAGGCGCGGCTTTTTTCCTCGCGCATGGTGGCAACCGGCCTCGCGCAGGGGATGGTCATCCTTGCCGCCTGTCTCGCGGTATTTCTTTGGCTATATGCCGGACCGAAGGCCGTCGGGATCATCGAGGGTGAACTGCGCGCGGCGATCTTCATCACTCTGGTGACCGCAGTGCTCGGCCTGATCCTCGTCAACCGCTCGTGGACGGAGTCGGCGCTCGCCATGCTGCGCGAGCGCAACCTCGCCTTTGTCGTGGTCAGCCTGTTGAGCGCCGGCCTGCTGACGACGGCGCTCGCGCTGCCGCCGGTCGCAGCGTTGTTTTCGTTCGCGCCGGTCGCCCCGCTTAATGCCCTGGTGGCGGCGACGGCGGGCGCCGCGAGCGTACTCTGGTTCGAGCTCTGGAAGCACCGGCTGCGCTGAAGCCGCTGCCTCAGCCGTTCAGCACCACGTCGCGACTCTCGTTGCCTCGATGCAGCAGGCTGTAGAGCGCCGGCAGCACGAACAGCGTCAGCAAAGTCGAGGAGATGACGCCGCCGATCACCACCGTGGCAAGCGGTCGCTGCACTTCGGCGCCAGCCCCGACCGACAACGCCATCGGCACGAAACCAAGGCTCGCCACCAGCGCCGTCATCAGCACCGGACGCAGGCGCGTCACCGCGCCTTCGCGGATGGCGGCGGTCAGCGGTCGACCGGCGAGGCGCAATTCGCGGATGAAGCTGATCATCACGATGCCGTTGAGTACGGCGATGCCCGAGAGCGCAATGAAACCGACACCGGCGGAAATCGACAGCGGCAGATCACGCGCAAGCAGTGCCAGCACGCCGCCCGTCAGTGCCAGCGGCACTCCGGAGAACACGATCAACGTGTCGCGGCCGGATCCGAAGGCCATGAACAACAAACCGAGAATCAGCAACAGCGTGAGCGGCACGACGATCGACAGACGACGCGCCGCGGAACTCAACTGCTCGAAGGTGCCGCCGTAGTCGATCCAGTAGCCAGCCGGCAGATCCACGCCGTCGTTGATCCGCGCACGAGCCTCGGCGATGAACGAACCGAGATCGCGCTCGTTGACGTTGACCGTCACCACCACGCGTCGCTTGCCGTCCTCGCGATTGATCTGGTTCGGACCCACGCGAACCTCGACCTTCGCCACTTCGGACAGCGGCACCGCCCGCGGTGCGCCAGCCGCCGCGGCCGGTAGCGGGATCATCAGGTTGCGCAGCGCATCGACATCGCCACGCTGCGCTTCGGGCAGGCGCACGACGATGGGCGTGCGCCGATCTCCCTCATACAGCGTCCCCGCCACCGCACCCCCGACGGCCGCGCGCACGATGTCCTGTACGTCGGCGACGGCGAGCCCAAGACGGGCGAGCGCCTCGCGCTCAGGCTCGACGACCAGCACCGGCAGACCCGTGACCTGCTCGACCTGCGGATCGCCTGCACCGTCGATCCCCGCAATGATCGCGCTGACGCGCTCGGCGAGCGCGAGTCCGGTGTCGAGATCGTCGCCGAATACCTTGATGGCGACGTCCGAACGGACGCCGGTCATCAGTTCATTGAAACGCATCTGGATCGGCTGAGTCAGTTCGTAGTTGTTGCCCGGCACCTTGGAGATCACCGCCTCGATTTCGGCGATCACCTGGCTCTGTGGCTTGCGCGGGTCCGCCCACTCGCTGCGCGGCTTGAAGATGATGAAGGTGTCGGCCACCGAGGGCGGCATGGGGTCGTTGGCAAGGTCCGCCGTGCCTACCTTGCTGAAGACATGGTCGACCTCGGGCATGGCGCTGATGCGGCGCTCGAGTTGTCGCTGCATCGTCACCGACTGCGTCAACGAGGTGCCCGGTATGCGCAGCGCGTGCAAGGCGTAGTCGCCCTCATCGAAGGTCGGAATGAACTCGCTGCCCATGCGTGTGGCGAGCGCCGCGGTAGCGCCGATGAGCAGCAGCGAGGCAGCCAGCAGCGCCTTGCGCTTCGACAACGCGACATCGAGCGCGGCGGCATAGCGGTCGCGCAGCGTGTGGATGAACTGGCGCTCATCGACCGTGAACTTGCCGCCCAGTCCTACCGCGACCATCGCCGGAACATAGGTCAGCGACAGCAGCATCGCCGCGGTCAGCGCGAAGACCACCGTGAACGCCATCGGGTGGAACATCCGTCCCTCGACGCCCTCGAGCGCGAAGATCGGCAGATAGACCGCGGTGATGATGCCGATGCCGAAGATGCTTGGCCTGATGACTTCGACGGTGGCGCTTGCCGCGAGCTCCAGACGCTCGTCGCGGTTCAGCGTGCCGCCGCGCTGCTGCTGCGCGATGCCGAAGCGGCGCAGACAGTTTTCGATGATGATCACGGCACCATCGACGATCAGCCCGAAGTCGAGCGCGCCCAGGCTCATCAGATTGCCGGAGATACCGGCCCGCAGCATGCCGGTGGCGGTGAGCAGCATCGCCAGCGGAATCACCGCCGCCGTGATCAGCGCCGCGCGGATGTTGCCCAGCAGCAGGAATAGCACGGCGATAACGAGCAAGGCGCCTTCGGCCAGCGAGGTCGCGACGGTACGGATCGTCTGGTCGACGAGCCGGGTGCGATCATAGGTGGCCTTCAGCACCACGCCCGCCGGCAGCGACGGCTGGATTTCTTCGATGCGCTCACGCACCGCACTCGCGACCTCGCGGCTGTTCTCGCCGGTCAGCATGATGACCGTGCCGAGCACGACTTCCTCGCCGTCCTCGGTGCCGGCGCCGGTGCGCAGTTCGCGACCCTCCTGCACCACGGCGACATCGTTGACACGGATTACCGCCGTGCCACGCCGGGCAACGGCAATGGCGCCGACGTCCTGCGGACTGCCGAGCTGTCCCGGCACCCGCACGAGATAGATCTCGCCGCTGCGCTCGATGTAGCCCGCGCCGACATTGGCGTTGCTGCGCTCGATAGCGCGGATCAGATCATCGAGGGTGAGCCCGAGCGCGCCGAGCCGGCGCATGTCGGGCGCCACCTGGATCTCGCGGACGAAGCCGCCGACGGTGTTGACCTCGACCACGCCACGTACGGTGCGCAACTGCGGCTTGATGATCCAGTCGTTGGCGGTACGCAGCTCGGTCGGGTTCACGCCCGAGCCCGGCGCCGCCTCGACCGTATACATGAAGATTTCGCCGAGGCCGGTGGCGATGGGCCCCATGGACGGCTCGACGCCGTCCGGCAACTGCGACGAGGCAGCCTGCAGCCGTTCGGCAATCTGCTGCCGCGCCCAGTAGATGTCCGTGCCGTCGTCGAAGCCGACGGTCAGCTGCGAGAGGCCGTAGCGCGACAGGGACCGCGTGTAGGTCACCCGCGGTAGTCCGGCGAGCGCCGTTTCGACGGGATACGTGATGCGCTGCTCGACCTCGAGCGGCGAATAGCCGGCCGCTTCGGTGTTGATCTGCACCTGCACGTCGGTGATATCGGGAACAGCGTCGATGGGCAGCCGCAGCAGGCTGAAAACACCGACCGCGGCGAGCAGCAGGGTGACGCCGAGCATCACCCAGCGGTGGCGGATCGAATAGCGGACTATGGTCTCGAGCATCGTGGGTCCGCGTGCTAATGGTCGTGGGTGGCGCCGGATTTTTCGATGTCGGCCTTGATCAGATAACTCTGACCCACCACGATCTCGTCGCCGGCCTTGAGGCCTTCCAGCACCTCCACGGCGCGGCGGTCACGGCGACCGATGCTGAGCGGACGAACTTCATAGACGTCGCCGACCCGGATGAAAGCGACTGTCATGTTCCGCCAGGTCTGCAGCGACTCGACGGGGATAGCCCGCGGCACGTCGACCCGCGAGAGCTCGATCTCGGCATCGACAGCCGAGCCGGGACGCCACAACCCGTCGGCGTTGCGTAACGCGGCGCGGGCGAGCACCGTCTGGCTGAGTACATCCACATCCGGCAGCAGCCGCAGGATTTCGGTCTCGGTGCTGGCATCGTCGAGGAGTCGCTGCACGCGCAGCTTCGCACCGGGACGCAGGCGCTGCGCGGCGGCGCCGAACACGCGCAGTTCGACCTGCAACCGCGAGGTGTCGGCGATCTCGAACAGTGGCTCATCACCCACCGCATCGCCCACGGTGGCCTGGTGGACAATGACCGTGCCGCCGATCGGGGCGGTGAGGGTGTAGTTGGCGAGACTGGCGTTGCTGTTGATGGTGGCGAGTGCGGCACCGGCGGCGACGCGATCGCCCGGCCTGACGGCCACCGACTTCACCACCCCCGGAAAACGCGCCATCACCCTTGCGGTAGCCGACTCGAGCGGCGTGACCACGCCGGGCACCTGTACGGTCTCGCGGATCGAACCCGGTCCGACGGCTGCGGTGGTGATGCCGGCATCCCGCGCGGTCGCGGCGTCCATGCTGATGCGCCCCTCAAAAGAGTCAAAGGTCCACTCGAGGGCTTGTCCGCCGACTTTGGCGTCCACGGTGACCACGAAGCTGTGCGGCTCGCGCACCGGACGGGTCGCGAGCAAAAGACCTTCGCGAGCAACGAGATCAAAGGATTCGCGCTCGCCGCCGAGACGCTCGGTGCGCACCGTGACGCCTTCGACGCCCTGCGACAGCGGCTTGCCGTCGCGCGCCACCCAGACGGCAAAGCGGGTGGAGCGGTCGGCTTGCTCGACGATTTTGAGTTCCACCGACAGATCGCCCCGGGACAGCAGGCGACCGCCGTTCGGGCCTTCCGGAGCGTCCTCGTGGCCATCGCCCGCCACATGACCGCCATGACCCTGTCCAGAATGATCGTCAGCCTGTGGCGCAGAGGACTGTCCGCAGCCGGCGAGCACGACGCCGAGCAGGAGCAGGAATGGCAGACCGGTGAAACGCATGTGTCCTCCCTCAGCGCGCGGCAATGACGGGCTCGGCGGTGAGCCGCTGGATTTCGATCATGGCGCGACGCCACTCGAGCCGCGCCTCGAGGGACGCAAGCTGCGCGGCGCCGATGGCGTTGCGCACGTCCGCCCACTCGAGGAAGCCAAGCGCCCCCGCCCGATAGGCTTTTTCCGCATTGTCGGCGGCCTTCCGCAAGCGCGGCAGCACTTCGCTCTCCAGCGTCGCGACGCGCTCGGCGGCAGCGCCCGCCTGCGCCCAGGTCTCGAGCAACGCCGACTCAAGCTGCAGCTCGGTCGATCGACGTTCGAGCTCCAGGCCGGCGAGTTCGGCGCGCGCGGATGACTCTTCCAGCCGCCCTCGCTGCTCGACGCCGAGCGCGAGGCTGACACCGCCGACCAGCGCGAGATCGCCGCTCGCGGCGAGATGCCGCAGCCCGACCTGCCACTCGAGATCGGCGCGCCGCGCGGCGGCGGCAAGCCGCACGCGCGCATCGCCGATGCGTGCCGCGGTGGCGAAGCGGGCGAGCTCCGGACTCGCCGGCAGCCGTTTCCTGAAGTCTTCGAGGTCCGGCAGAGCCGGCAACGCCGCCGGCAGACTGACCACCTCGACCGGCTCGCCCGTTGGCCCGCCCCACATCAATGCCAGCCGCTGCCCCGCCACCGCGGCGGCGGTGCGCGCTCTCGCCACGGCCGCCCTGGCCTCAGCCAGGTCCGCCTCGGCGCGCAACGCCATCGCCTCCGGGGCAGCACCTTCGGTGAATCTTTGGCGCGCCGCCGACACCATGCGCTCGCGCTGCGCCAGTTCCGCCTCGGCCAGTGGACGCCGGTCCTGCCAGGCGACCACCTCGAGATAGCGTCGCGCCGTCTCGGCGAGCACGTCCAGCTGGCGCGCAGCACGCGCTGGACCCAATTCGTCGAGCCGTGCCGCGGCCATGGCCCGGCGGGCCTCGCGCTTGCCGCCCCGCTCGAGTACCCCCGCCAGCGTCAGGGTGGTTTCGGCGGCCTTCAAAGCGTTGAAGTCGCCGCCGCCGACCGCGTTCTCGACCTCAAGGCCGAGCCGGCGTTCGGGCGGCAGCGCGGCGAGCGCCACGTCATTCTCGAGCACGCGCTCGCGCGCGGCAAAACTGCGCAGGTCCGGGTGGGCGGCAATGACGCGCTCCAGCGCCGCCTCGAGGCTGAGCGGCGCAGCGCACAATGGCGGCGCGACACCGGCGGCGAGGGCCAGCAGGATCATGGCGGAACACACGCGCCCAAGGCGCGCCGCGGCATGGGTTTGGATCATCGGGTACCGAGCTGGATCACGCCAAAAAAAGCCCGCGTGATGGGAGCCGGGACTATAGCAAACCATAGGTACAAGCCGTCGCCCGTCCGGGTCCGCATTGTGGTTGTCCGCAATCGACATCCGCGCGGGCGACAAGTACCATTTTCCTTGCATAGGCTTTCCCGCATAGGCTGTTCCCGCAACGCGCCAACAGAGCGCAAGGTGCACCGTGAGAATGATCTTCAGGTCTGCTTCCCCCCGCTCCCAGCGAGGCATTTCCGCCCTCGAATACCTCGTGCTCGCGGTCGTCGTGATCGGCGTCATCGCCGCAGCGGCGGCGCTGTTTGGCGACGACATCGAGGCGGCCTTCACGGCGCTCGGCGATCTGATCAACCCGCCCTGACATGGCCTTCCCGAGATTCCGCGGCGCAGCGATGCTCGCGATCTCGGCGCTGGTGGGCTTCGTCGTCTCGCTGGTTTTCTTTTACGCAGCCGAGCGTCGCGCTGCAGTCCGTACGGTGCCGGTGGTCGTTGCAGCGAAACCCATCAGCAAAGGTACGGCGCTCGAGCCGGCGATGCTGCGGGTGGTCGATTGGCCAAGCCATCTGCGAACCTTCGACGCGGCGTCAACCGTACCGGCAGCGGCCGGTCGCCTCGCCCGCGCGGACTTCGTCGCCGGTGAGCCCATCCTTGAAGCCAAGCTGCGCCGGCGCGGCGAGCGTGGCGACCTCGACGATCTGCTCGCCAAAGGTGAGCGGGCAATGTCGGTGAAGGTGAACGACATCATCGGCGTGCCGGCGGAGAATTTCATCGACCACCATGTCGACCTGTTACTGACGGAGCGCGCTGCCGAGGGCGGCGCCGGCAGCCAGCTCGTTGCCGAGCGGGTGCGGGTGCTGGCCGTCAACGACACCGGCACTGCGGATCGCCCGCAACCCATCCGCACCCTGACGCTGGCCGTCGCGCTCAATCAGGCGCAGGCCATCGACGATGCGCGCAATCTCGGCACGCTCACCGCGCTGCTGCGCAATCCGCGCGATGCCGGGCAAGCCGCTGCGGTGCGCAAGACCACGCCGCGGGTCAGTGAAGCAGCCGCCGTCCGGGACAAATCCCCGGTCGCTCCGGTGCGCCGCGTCGAAGTGATCCTCGGCAACACGCCGGCGACGCCATGATGCCGCGTCTTCGTTACCGCTTGCTTCTGCGTACCCGCCTGCTGATCCTGCTCGCCCTGTCGCTCGGCGCACTGGACGCGGCGGCGACCGGCAGCACCACGGATATCGTGCTGGCCGCCGGGCGCTCCATCCTGCACACGCCGCCGGCGCCGTTCCGGCGGGTGGCGATCGCCGATCCCGAGATCGCCGAGATCCGCGTCATGGAAGACAGCGCGATCTACATCCTCGGCAAGAAGATCGGCACCACCAACCTGCTGGTATGGCCGCGCGCCGACGGCGAGCCGTCGACCGTGGTGCTGCGCATCACCCGCGACGTCTCGGCGCTGCAATCGGACATCGCCCGGCTTTTCCCCCAGGAAACGCAGGTCCTCATCTCGGCAAACGGCGAGTCGGTAGTGCTGAGCGGTGCGCTCGTCGACGTCGGCAACGGCGCGGCCATCGTCGATCTCGCGAAACAATTTGCCGGCGCCGACAAGGTCAGCAACCTGCTCGCCGGCGGCAACGCGCCGCAGGTGCTGCTCGAGGTCAAGGTGGCCGAAGTCTCGAAGACGCTGATCGATCGCCTCGGTGCGAAGCTCAAGCTGAGCAGCGGCTCCAACCGGACGTTGACCCTGCTCGGTGATTTCCTCACCGGCTCGGCGGCGAGCATCACCGCCGCGGACGGCAACGATCTCCTCAGCCTCGATGCGGAGCGGCGCCGCGGTCTCATCAAGATCCTCGCCGAGCCCACGATCATGGCGCTGAGCGGCGAGCAGGGTGAATTCCTTGCCGGCGGCAAGCTGTTCATTCCGGTCGCGCAGTCGCTCGCCGGCGGCGCGAGCACCGGCGCGGTGTCGCTCGAGGAGCGCGAGTTCGGCGTCGGCGTCAAGTTCCTGCCGACGGTGCTCAAAGGCAACGTCATCCGCCTCAAGGTGACGGCCGAGGTCTCCGAGATTTCCGCCAGCGGCACTTCGGTCAGCGGCGGCAATCAGGGCAGCGCCGTGCTGCCGACCATCACGTCGCGCAAGACCTCGACCACGATCCAGTTGTCGGACGGACAGAGTTTCGCGGTCGGCGGCCTGACCAAGGACAATCTCAAAGGGTCGGTCGGCGCCATTCCGGGGCTGGGCTCACTGCCCATCCTCGGCGCGTTGTTCCGCAGCACCGACTTCCAGAACGATCGCAGCGAACTCGTGTTCATGGTCACCGCGCGCATCGCCCGCGAGCCCGCCGACACCAAACCACGCTGAGCAACCCAGGTCCATGCGCATCGTGCTCTACTCACGTCGGCCGGACGATCTGCAGCGCCTGAGCGCGCAGCTGTCGACAGACAAGCGCGTGAGCCACCTGCGCACGGTGACCGTCGACTCCGCCGCCGGCACGCCCGCCTTCGAAAATCTCGACGTGCTGATCCTCGATGATTTGATCGGCGACTGGATCAGCGTCGCCGACCTGGAACGCGCGAGCAACGCGCACCCCGACGTGATAGTGATGCTGGTGACGCGCCAGGACAGCAGCAGCCTGTTCATCGATGCGGTCGGCGCAGGCGTACGCAACATCCTGCGCTGGCCGGCGACGCCGGCTGAGATCGACCATGCTATCGCGCAATGCGTCGAGCGGCTCACGCACAGCGGCAGCCGGCACGAGGGCAAGGTGTTCTCGATCATCGGTACGCAGGGCGGCAGCGGCGCAACCTTCGTCGCCCTCAATCTCGGCTATGCCTGGGCGATGAATCTCGACAAGCGGACCCTGCTGATCGACCTGGACCTGCAGTATGGCGATGCGAGCTTCGGACTCGGCGAGGCGCGGCATCGGGCGAACGTGCTGCAATGTCTGCAGGACGAAGCGGTCGATCCCGCGTACCTCGAGTCGGTATGCGTGCAACTGCGGCGCAATCTCTACCTGCTGCCCTCGCCAGTCAGCCTCGCGGACAGCCCGCGGCTCGACACCACGCGACTCGAGGGGCTGCTGGATGTCGCCGCGCGTCTCTTCGATGTCATCATCGTCGATCTGCCTCGTCACATCGATGCCTGTACTACCGCCTGCATGACGCACTCGAACCAGGTGCTGCAGGTGGTCACCCCCACGGTAGCCGGCCTGCGCAACCAGCAGCGGCAGCTGCAATACCTGCATGAACTCGGCATTCCACTGGCCAAGGTCGGTACGCTGATCAACCGTGCGCCGGATGAATCACGCTGGGGCGGCACCGACCCGTTCGCGGCGGA
The DNA here is from genome assembly GCA_964541625.1 of uncultured Acidibacter sp. Lineage (GTDB taxonomy): Bacteria > Pseudomonadota > Gammaproteobacteria > Steroidobacterales > Steroidobacteraceae > UBA964. Next base: position 30,200 of record CAZIRD010000006.1, on the reverse strand, counting down.
GATCGAGCGGCATCTCGGCAGCCGCACCGTCGGCAAGCTGCCCCGTGATGACGACGCGGCGGCGCTCGCCCTAGGCGCCGGCGAGGCCGTAACCACCGTCGCCCCGGACAGCGCGCTGGCCACGGCGCTGACCACGCTTGCCGCTGCGCTGCTCGGCAGCCCGGCAGCGCCGGCGATGCCCACCGCTTCGGCACTGCGCTGGCTCGCGAAGCTGCGTCGCTGACCCGCAACCGTCGAGGCCATACCCATGACCAACCGCGAGCCCGCACCGCACAAGCCGCCGCAGGACGGTCGCGACGCCGGGCGTCACGCCGTGCGTTCAAGGATCCACGCCCGGCTGCTCGATCGGCTCGACCTGTCGGCACTCGAGCATCTTGCACCGGCGCAGGTCCGCTTCGAGCTCGAGCAGGCCGTGCAGACGCTGCTCGGTGAGGAGTCGCTGGTGCTGCCGCGCGCCGAGCGCGACAAGCTCGTCGACGACATTTTCCATGAGGTCACCGGACTTGGTCCGCTCGACTCCCTGCTCGCCGATCCGGGCATCTCCGACATCCTCGTCAACCATGCCGCCGAGGTCTACGTCGAGCGCGGCGGTCTGCTGCAAAAAGTCGACGTGACCTTCAATGACGATGCGCATCTCATGCGCATCATCAACAAGATCGTCACGGCCACGGGTCGGCGCATCGACGAGTCGAGCCCGATGGTCGACACCCGGCTCGCCGACGGTTCGCGCGTCAACGCGATCATTCCGCCTTTGTCGGTGAAAGGGCCGACGCTGTCCATCCGCCGCTTCGCCATCGTGCCCTACACCATGGAGTCGCTGATCGGCATCGGCTCGCTGAGCCCGGCAATGGCGAGTCTGATGCGCGCCATGGTGCGCGCCAAGATCAACCTGCTGATCGTCGGCGGTACCGGCAGCGGCAAGACCACGCTGCTGAACGCGCTCAGCGGCTTCATCCCGGCAGACGAGCGGATCCTCACCATCGAGGATGCCGCAGAACTGCGGCTGCAGCAGCCGCATGTCGTCAGCCTCGAGACCCGTCCACCCAACGTCGAGGGCAAGGGCGGCATTGAAGCGCGCGAGCTCGTGCGCAATGCGCTGCGCATGCGGCCCGATCGAATCGTGGTCGGTGAAGTGCGCGGCGATGAAGTCATCGACATGCTGCAGGCGATGAACACCGGCCACGAGGGCTCGATGACCACTGTGCATGCCAACTCGCCGGCCGATGCGCTGGTGAGGCTGGAGAACATCATCGGCATGAGCGGCATCACCATCCCCTACAAGCCGCTGCGTCAGCAGATCTGCTCGGCCATTCAGGCGATCATCGAAATCGAACGCATGTCCGACGGCAAGCGTCGGGTGGTCAGCGTACAGGAGGTGATCGGTCTCGAGGGCGACGAGATCCGCCTGCGCGAAATCTTTGCCTTCCGCCAGTCCGGCGTCGATGAGCACGGTGTCGTGGTCGGTCATCATGTGGCGAGCGGGGCGATTCCGGGTTTCCTGAAAAAGATCCGTGTCCGTGGCGAGCAGGTCGATGACGGGATATTTCTGCCTGAAGGTGGCAGCGGCCCATGAGCGCGGAGTCGCTCGGCCTGCTGCTGCGCACTGCCGGAGCGATACTCGCGATTGTCGCTGCGCTCTCGGCGGTGTTCTGGTGGCAGCTGTCGCGCGGCCGCTTGCAGCGGCGCATCGGCGAGCGTATCGCTGCAGGGCTCCTCGATATCGACACCGGCCGACCCTTGATGGCCACTGCCGCCGGGACGCAGAGCAAAGGCGAGAGCGAACCGGCCATGCGCTCCTTCGTGATGCGCTACCTCGCCGAGGCCAACATCAACGCCACCGGTAAGACCGTACTCGGCGCCGCCCTCGTCGGCCTCGCCGCGCTCGGTACTCTGGCGGTCAGCCTCTTCGACTCGACGATCCTCAGACTTCTGACCCTGATCATTGGTCTCGGCGTACCCGCCCTGCTCGTGCTGCGCCGGCACGAACGCTGCGAACAGGAACTCGAGCGGCAGTTGCCCGAGGCCATCGACGTCATGGTGCGTGCGCTGCAGGCCGGCAAGCCGCTGGCCAGCTGCTGGCAGGAAATGGCGACGGTGCTCGGCAAACCGATGGCACCGCTCTGCCACGACATCCATCTCAAACTGCAGTACGGCGGCGAACTCGACGATGTGCTGACCGAGGTCTCGCGGCGCGTCCCATCCGAGGATGTACGCTTCTTCTTCACCGCGTTGCGTATCCAGACGAAAAGCGGCGGCAATCTCATCGCCCTGCTGCGCGACCAGTCGGAACTCATCCGCGATCGACTCGCGCTGCGCGGCCATATCCGCGCGCTGTCGTCGGAGAGTCGGCTGTCGGCCTGGGTGATGGGCTTGATGCCGTTCTTCACCGTGCTGATGATGTTCGGCTTGTCGCCGAAGACCATGTCACTGCTATGGACCACCTCCACCGGCGTGGCGATGGTCGAATTCGGTCTCGTGATGCAGCTCATCGGCGTACTGTGGATTGCACGCCTCGTGCGTATCCGGATGTAGGCCATGCCGGATACGCCGCTCGACTGGATACTCTGGTTCACCGGCTTCGTCTGTCTCACGACGCTGTGCTACCTCGCGCTCGACTGGCGGCAGAAGCGCGCCTGGAAGCGCGCCTACGAAAGCCTGCGACAGGGACTCGAGCCCGAGCGTGCCCATAAGGCAGCGGTTGCCCCGCTGCTGGATCGACTGCTCGGCCGCCGACGGCGCATCGGCAGGGTACGCCGGGAGATCGATCGCCACCTTGCCAACATCCTCGATCTGATGCGGGTGTGCATCGACGCCGGACTCGATCTCTACTCGACGATGGAGCGGGTGAGCGAGGAATTCGCCGCCAACAGCCCGGAACTGTCGCGGCTGTTCCACGTCGTGCAGCTGCAACTGAAGGCTGGCGCCAGCCGCGAGCAGGCCTTCGACGCCTTCGCCGAGGCGAGCGGCAGCCCGGAGGTTCGCAATTTGATGGTCAGTCTCGCCGAGGCCGAACGCTTCGGCGCGGGTGTATCGACGATCCTGCGCACGTACGCAGCCGAGCTGCGCACGCGCAAGCGCCTGCAAGCGGAGGAGCTCGGCGCCAAGCTGCCGACCAAGCTGCTCTTTCCGCTGCTGCTCTGCCTGTTTCCGGCCATGCTGGTGGTGCTTGCCGGCCCCTCGATTCTCGCTGCAGTCGAGATCGCCCGCGGTATGCGATGAGAGTCCCGTCACGGCAACGCGGCGTGCTCGCCCTCTGGGCGGCGGTGCTGCTGCCCGTCGTCATCCTGATGCTAGCCCTGGTGATCGAGTCCGCTTATCTCTTCGCGTCGCGTCGGGCGCAGCAGCTTGCCACCGACTACGCAGCGCGAGCCGCCGCGCTGCAGAAACTGCGCGGTGACAGCGCAGGCATCGGCGCTGCGGCAAGACAGTCGGCCGCAGCCAACGGCTTCGCGGCCGATGGCGATACCACCGTGCTGGTCGAGAGCCCGCCGGTGGCTGGCAGCTGGTCCGGCGACGAACGCGCGGTGAAGGTGCAGATCAACGACCAGCCGCCGCGGCTGTTCCCGGCGCTCTTCGTCGGTGCCGCCACCGCGGTCGGCACGCGCGCAACCGCGCTGCTGCGACGGCCCGTTTGCCTGCTCGCGCTCGCCGCCGCCGGAAACAGTACGCTGAGCATCGATGCCAACGCGAATGTTCCGGGTCCCTACTGCGCGGCGCAGGTCAACTCCGCCGGGGCGAGCGCCCTGACGATCAACAACAACGCCGTGATCAGCCTGCATTCAATCCGCGTCCGCGGCGGCGTCTCGATCAGCGGCAGTGCCACGGTCAGCCCGACACCGGTGAACGGAGCGGCGACGGTCGCCGACCCGCTGCTCGCCGTCAGCGAGCCGGCTTTCACAGCCTGCGATTTCACCAATTACGTGGCGAACGGCACCGTCACCCTGCAGCCCGGCACGTACTGCAACGGCATTCGTCTCAATGCCAATGCCCGCGTCACGCTGGGCAGCGGCAACTACGTGATTTACGGCGGCGGTCTCGATGCCCGCAACAACAGTCGCCTGAGTGGCTCGGCGGTCACGATTTTCGTCGTGCTCAACGGCAGTCTGGCCATCAACTCGACCGCCATCCTCAACCTGACCGCACCGACGAACGGCACCTACGCGGGCATCGTCATTTTCGAGTCGCGTTCGGTGCCGCTCGGTGTCGCCTCGCACAGCATCCCGATCGCCGCGACCGGACGTGTGCAGGGCGTGGTCTACACGCCACGCTCAGCGCTGCAGGTCACTGGCGTCGGTTCACAGCCTGCCAACGGCAGCGCGCAGGCGCTGGCGCTGATCGCCAATACCCTGCGGCTGACTGGACGGTTGCGCATCAATTATGACCCGCACTTCGTGGCCGACCAGTTGAGGCAAGGCGCATGGCTGGCCGAGTAAAGGGCATCGCCGCGGTCGAACTGCTGCTGATCACGCCACTGATCGCGATTCTTTTCTTTGGCCTGATGACACTCACGCTCGCCAACCGGCTGAAGACGGAACTCATCGCCTGCGCCCGGGCGGGAACGGACTACGCGAGCTTCAATCTCGCGCGCAGCGAGGATCTCGCGGCAATCGTCGCCGCAGGCGATGCGGTCGCGGCGACGATGAGTACCCCGGTCACGGTGACGGCCGAGGCTTACTGCGGCTGCCTCGATACAGCGACCGAGACGCTGACCGTGGTGTCCTGCAGCACGGGCGTCTGCCCGGTCACCGACCCGAGACCGCAACGCTTCGTCCGGGTGCGGGCCGCCGCGACCTACCCATTCCCCTGGGCGCTGCCCGGCCTGCCGGCCTCCTGGAACCTCGAGGCCAGCGCCGAGGCGAGGATGTTCTGATGGCGGCGAGGTCACGGTCGCCGCATCGGCAGCGGACCGCAGGTGCCGTACTCACCGAGACTCTGGTGCTGCTGCCGGTGTTCATGCTGCTCATCTTCGGGATCCTCGACTACGCGCGCATGCTGTGGACCGAACTCGTACTGCGCCACGCGGCCGCCGAAACCGTTCGCTACGCGACGGTGCATGGCAGCACCGCACCTGCCCCCGCGAGCCTTGCGGAGCTGCGCGACGTCTTCCTCGACGCGACGGCCGGTATCGAGGCGCCGCGGCTGACGCTCGCCATGGCACCGGACTGGGAGACGGGAAACACGCCAGGCAGTACTCTGCAACTCACCGTGACCTACCAGTTCGACTTTCTCTGGCAGTTCCTGCCGGCCGGCTCCACCACCCTGCAGCACGTCGAGTTCGTGCAGGTCGCGCAGTGAACGAGGATCGCCGCTTCCTGTTGCTGAACATCCTGCTGCCGCTCGCGCTGGTGGCGGTATTCGGCTTGGTTGCACGACAGTTCGGCTATCTCCTCTTCCATGTCTATGCCGAAACCGTCTCGATCGTCATCGGCGGCACGACGCTGATCCTCGCTTACACCTCGCAGCGCTTCGCGCACAACCAGTACTTCCTGATGATCGCCGCGGTGCTTGGCTGGTGCATGCCGATCGACATGCTGCACCTCGTGAGCTTCCAGGGCATGGGGCTGCTGCCGATCGACGAGCAGAACGTCAGCCTGCGCCTGTGGACGAGCGCGCGCGGCGTGCAGGCGCTCGGCATGCTCGCGGCCCTGCTGCTGCATGCGCGGCGGGTACCGCTGTGGCAGTTCCATCTCGTGCTCGGCACGCTGTCGGTGCTGTTGGTGACCGGGTCGCTGCAGGGCTGGCTGCCGGTCATGTACGTCGAGGGGATGCGCTTCAGCGCCGCAAAGATCGCGCTCGACTGGTCGATCATCCTGCTGCTGGCCACCACGCTGGGGGTGCTCTGGCGCTCGCGTACGGAGTTCTCGACGGGCATCCGCCGTTACCTGCCGGCCTCGGTCATGACCATGATGGCAGCGGAAATCCTCTTTTCGCTGGAGGCCAACCTCTACGGCCCGGCCAACATGCTCGGCCACCTGCTCAAGGTCTCCTCGTACTGGTTCCTCTATCTGACCCTCGTCTACTCATCGCTGCGCGAACCCTTCAGCGCGCTCGCCAATGCCGCGCGCATCTACGACGCGGTCCCCGCACCGACACTGATCGTCGATGCCGACGGACGCATCAGCCAGGCCAACGCCGCCGCCGGCCGCGTGCTCGGCGTGCCGGCTGCGCAACTCGTCGGCAAGACCTCGCATTCGCTGTTCCACAACACCGACGTCGATCCCGGCGACTGCCCGCTCTGCCTCGCGCTGCGCCGCGGCGAGGAACTGGATCGCCACGAACTGCTGCGGCGCCACGGCGCGAGCCTGCTGCAAGTGAGCATTCGCCGGATCGGCAGCATCTCCGGTGAACGACCCGAGTTCGTCGAGGTGCTCGATGACCTCACCGCCATGCAGCGTGCGCGCGAGTCGCAGCGTGACCTCGAGTCGAAGCTCGAACAGGCCGCCAATGCCGCGCGGGTCCGCTCGGCACTGCTCGCGTTCGCGCAGACCCCGCAGCGGGACGCGGCCGATCTCGGGCGGCTGCTGCAAACCCTGCCGGGCGCATTCAGCGCGCCGAGCCTGCTGCGGGTACACCTGCGTTCACCCTGGCTCACCCTCGGGCGCGAGAGCACGGCGAGCAGCGCCTCCGTGCTGCGTCGGGATCTCGATTTCGGTGCCGCCGGCAGCGGGCTGCTCGAAGTGCGTTACGACAATCCGCCCGGTGTCGCGCGCCAGCCCTTCGACGCCGAAGAAAAGGCCCTGCTCGAAGAGGTCGCGCGGACGCTCGAGGTCATGGGCGACCGCGGCCGCTCGGTGTAGGATCGCGACCGCACACGATCATCAGGCCGCAGCGGCCAGAGGGGGAAGACATGATTCTGCTCACGGGCATCACCGGCAACATCGGCGGCGCGACCGCAAAGGCTTTGCTTGCGCGCGGTGTGCACTTTCGGGCCTTGGTTCGCGACACCGCCAAGGCGGCAGCCTGGGCGGCGCAGGGCGTCGAACTCGTACAGGGTGACCTCGAAGATCCGGCGTCGATCGCGCGCGCCCTGACCGGCGTCGATCGCGCCCTGCTGGTGCTGCCGAACGGCGAATTCCAGGAACGGCTGGAGTTGTCTTTCATCCGCACGGCGCGGGCCGCCGGCCTGCCGTGGATCATCAAGCTTTCCTCGCCGGAAGCCGTGCGCGGCACGACGAGTCCGATCCCGCTCGCCCACATCGCCGCCGAGGACGCCATCAAGGCGTCGGGCATGCAATGGACCTTCGTGCGCCCGAGCTTCTACATGCAGAATTTCCGTGGCTCGGTGAAATCAGCGCGGGCGAACGGCAAGCTGTCGATGCCGATGGGTCGCGGCACCGTCGCACTCACCGACAACCAGGAAGCCGGCGAATTCATCGCCCATGTGCTCACCGATGTCGATACCGCGCGCCATCATGGCGAGTGCTACGACATCACCGGTCCCGACCCGGTGATGAACTTCGACGACATCGCCCGCATCATCGGCGAGACCATCGGTCAGCCGGTCGCCTACGACGACTGCGACGCCAAAGCCTTCCAGGAAGCGATCCGCCCCTTTCACCGCAACCAGTGGCACTCCGACGCCGTCGCCCGGCTGTTCGCGGAGATCGCTGACGGCCGCACTCCCGGCCATTCCACCGATACCTTTCAGAAAATCATGGGGCGACCCGGCCGCTCGTTTCGCGAGTACCTGAAAACCCTGCTCTGATACGCCGCCAGACCAGGGGGAAGACCTCGTCGTCGTCGGGTCGGGCGCCCGGCTGCATCCGGCTACGCGGCATTCCGGGAACATTGATGCACTCCGGACGCGGATCCCAGGTGACCTCGTCGCCGAACCAGCGTGTGCTCAACGCGATGCGCGGCTGGGTCGGATGCAGGTTTGCGCCGCCGCCGTGATAGGTGCGCGGGTGGATGATCACCACATCGCCCGGCTCCATGTCGAAGGCGAGAAAGCGCAGTCCCGGCTCGCCGCGTCGACGCTCGTAGTCAATGAATGTCTCGCGTCCCGGCGGCAGTCCGATTTTCTTGGCGTTGAAGGTGTTCGGCCAGGGCATGGCCTCGTGGCGATGCGACCCGGCGAGGTACTCAAGGCTGCTCAGCTTGCTATCCACCGGCAGCAGCGGCATCCACATCGTCGGTACCTGTCCGCTCAGGGTCGGCCAGGCGGTGTGGTCGGGATGCCAGTAGGTCTTGGTCGCGAGACCCGCCTCCTTCATGAACATGGCGTCGACGAAGAAGCGCACCTCATCGGCGCCGATGACGCGGCCGATCACCTCGCCGGCGGATGACTCGAGCACGAAGCGGCGGAAGGGCTCGGACCACCAACGCATGTACTTGCAACGCAAGAAGCCCGCGCTCTGCTCGGTGTAGAGTTTTCTTTGGGCGGCATCCTCGCTGCGGATGGCCGCCATCTCGGCGGCAAAATCCGGATCCGCGTAGTGGCTTGTGGGCATCCGGTAGGCCTGCTCCGGCGACTCGCGCATCTGCCGCCGCAACTCCTGCCAGGCATCGAGCAGCAGCATGGTCCATTGCGGATCGATCGCCTGCCTGACAAGCACGACGCCGTCACGCGCGTAGGTTTCGATGTGTTCTTCGGTGACTACGGGTTGAAAAGTCATCGACCGTTCTCCTCTGCGGCGAGCCATTCACGATAGGGGCCGAGCGCCGTCCAGAGTGCGATACAGGCGACGGGCACCATCAGCAGCATGACGATCGCGATCCCGGCGGCGAGCGACCCTGCCGAGGGTCCATCGGCACCGGCTGCCAATGCAATCGCCGTCGGTCCTAGCCCCATGCCGACGGCGTTGGTGATGAAGGTGTAGAAACCGATCATCAGACCCTGCATGCCAGCCGGAGTCGCCGACTGCAGCGCAGAGGCCCCGGTTCCATAGGCAACCGGCGTGAGCAGGGTCAGCAGCACGAAAGCCGCCAGCGCCGTGCGCTCCGAGTCGATGAAGAAGAACGCCACACCAAGGAGCATCAGCAGCAGCAGGCTGCCGATCGCCACCTGCAGCTTCGCCCCGAGCGCACCGCGTCGTTCAGCGTAGTCGGCAAGCCAGCCCGCAAACACCAGCCCAGCCGGCCCGGCGATCACCCCCTGCAAACCGTACAGGGCACTGACGTGGGCGCGATCGCTGCCGAAGTCGCGCACAAAGTATTCCACCGCCCAGAACGCCGCGCCGCTCACCGCCGAACTGTAGATCGTGACGCCGATGATGATGCCGAGGTAGAGCCGCGGCTGCGTACGGAATGCACCGATCAGCTGACGCAGGCCGCCGCCGGCTGCCGTCGCAGGCGCTGCATCGACGGCAGCGCTAGGCAGAGCGCCGGCGTTGCCGGCGATGCGGCGCGATGGCTCGCGCAGGAAGAGGCAGGCCATCCACACGGGAATACCGACGATTGCGATGAGCAGGAAGGCGAGCTGCCAGGTCCGCATGCCGGCGACGCCAGGCAGCGGCAGCGACGCGATCAGCGCGCCGTGGTCCATGATCCAGGCACCGAGCAGATAGGCGATGCCGTTCCCGAGCCAGGCCCCGGTGAAAAACACGTTGACCGCCAACGCCAGGCGATGTCGCGGGAACTGGTCGTTGAACATCGACAGCGACGCCGGGACCACCACCGCCTCGGATAGGCCGAGGCCAATACGACCGATGACGAACAGCGCCACCGTCGGACCGAGGCCGCAGAGCGCAGTCATCGCCGTCCAGAGCAGCACCGACAGCAGGATCAGCCGCCGCCGGTCGGCGAGATCGACGAGCCTGCCGAGCGGTATCCCCATGACGCTGTAGAAAAGCGCGAAGGCGAAGCCGCCCGCGAGACTGATGCCGACGTCCGACAGACCAAGATCCTGCTGGATCGGCCCGATGAACATGGGGACGATCTGCCGCGCCACGTTCGAATGCGTGTACGCCAGCGTCAGCGCAGCGACCGAAAAGACTCCGGCCGCTGCTGAATTCATTGACAGAGTGCGCCGGGTCGCGGCGTCATTCACTGCAGGCATGGGATCCTCCGGCCAGCGCATGGAAAACCGCGTGCGGATCAACCGCCACGCATGGACGAGTCGCGTTCACCCAAGGTAACTTCCGACCGGTGCGCAACAACCCGCTGCGCCCTGGGGAGTTTTCGTGAACGAACCTCTGGTCAACCATGTCGGCATTCATGTCCGCGACATCGACGCCGCCCGCCGCTTCTACGACGCGACCCTTGGCTGCATCGGCCTGCGTCGCTACGCCGACATCGCCGGCTTCCGCGCCTCCGCCTACGGACGCCCGGAAAGCAGTTTCCGCATCGTGCAGCCGGATCACGCCATCTCGGCGAGCAGCAGCCACATCGCGCTGACCGCTGCGAGCTGCGCCGAGGTCGATGCTTTTTTTGGCTGCGCCACGGCACTCGGGGCCACGGTAGTCGAAGCGCCGCACACCTACGACGACAGCACGCCGACCGAGCGGCGTACCGCCTACACGGCCTCGGTACGCGACGCCGACGGCAACTGGATCGAGGCTGTCCACGTCAGCACGACCTGATTTCGGACCGGGCACGCAGCGCTTCATCGCCCGCCACCGTAGCCCCCCGGCCTGCTCGCGCCAGCTGCTGCACCCAGCACCAGCGCCGCCCCGCGGGCGCCAATCGCCATCGCCGTGGCGTTGGTGTTGCCGCTGGTGATGGTCGGCATGATCGACGCATCGATGACGCGCAGTCCGGCGACGCCCCGTACGCGCAACTGCGGGTCGACCACCGCTGCGGCATCGATGCCCATGCGGCAGGTCCCGGCGAGGTGATACACCGGTCCAGCATGTGCGCGCAGAATCGCCGCCCACTCGTCATCCGTCTCCACATCGGCACCCGGAAAGCTCTCGCGCACGCCGAGATCGGCAAACGCGGGCGCCGCGAAGATACGCCGCACCAGACGGCAACCGGCAATCAGCAGACGCAGATCCTGCTCATGCTCGAGCAGCCGCGGCTCAATGATCGGCGCGGCGAAGGGATCGGCGCTCGCGAGGCGCAGAGAACCACGACTCAACGGCCGATTGACGTTGGGCACCGCCATCATCGCCGGCTCGCGCAGCACCTCGACGCCATCCGGCGTGATGCGGTAGCCGAGCGGCATGAAGTGGATCTGCAAATCGGGCTCGCCGTCACCATCAGCGACGCGAGCGAAGGCCAGCGCATGGGCGGTGGGTCCGGCCAGCGGGCCGTCGCGATGACGCAGGAAGCGCCAGCCATGTCGCATTGCACCGCGCCAGTGGTAGTCCATGTTGAGCGTGCGCATTCCGGCGGCGAGGCTGGCGACGAGCCATACGCCGACGTGTTCCTGCAGGTTGGCGCCGACGCCGGGAAGATCGGCCATCACCTGCAGGCCGCAGGCGCGCAGATCCGCAGCCGGGCCGATGCCCGACAGTAACAGCAGATGCGGTGAGCCGATGGTGCCCGCGCAAAGCAACACCTCGCGGCGGGCGATGACGCGACGCACTGAAGTCGAACTGACAGCCGATCCCGGCGCTGGCTCGCGCGCGAGCAGTACGCCGCCGGCGACGCCCGCGTCGATCTGCAGACGAACCGCGCGCTCGCCGGTCAGCAGCTGGAGGTTGCGCCGCCGCAGCGCCGGCTTCAGGAACGCCCGGTAAGCGCTCTCGCGCAGACCACGGCGCACGGACGCCTGCGCAATCGCCGCGCCGCTCGCATCGGCCCCGTTGTAGTCGCCTGCGGCAGGAATCCCGACCTGCCCGGCAGCGCTCACGAATCGCCGCGCAAGCGGGTGCGGATCGCGCAGCGTCTCGACATGGAACGGACCGCTGCGGCCACGCACATCGCCCGCGCCGGCGTCGGCGAAGGTTTCGAGGGCGCGGAAGTGCGGCAGCAGGTCGCGATAACCCCAGCCGGCGTTGCCCATCGACTCCCAAAGCTCGAAGTCGCCCGGGCGACCGCGTACAAAGAAACAGCCGTTGATCGAGCCGCTGCCACCCAGCACCCGGCCCCGATGCCAGATCTCGCGGCGGCCGTGGCGGCTCGGATCCGCGGCCGGCTCGAACATCCAGTTGAGCCGGCGATTGCCGAGCGCGCCGATCACCGCGCCCGGCAGGCGCACCGACGGCCGCAGGTCGCTGCCGCCGGCTTCGACCAGCGCCACCGTATGGCGTCCGTCGCGCGACAGCGCCTCGGCGAGCACGCAGCCGGCCGAGCCCGCGCCGATCACCACGTAGTCCGCCTCGAGGGTCACGGCCAGCTCCCGAGGTGCAGCAGCAGCAGTGCATCGCTCGCTGCGATCCAGTCGGCGCACGGCGGCTCGTCAACGACAAAGCCATAGGCCGGCGCGGCAATTTCTTCGACCATCGTCGCGCGTACGCTGCCGCGGAGCAGCAACACCTCCCGTGGCAGCGGATCGCTCGGCAGGAATACCGGCATGCCGGCGCGCACATGACGCGTCTCGACGCGATCCGGTCGGCCGCTCGCTGCACGCAGCAGACGGTTGGCGCCGGGTTCGAGTCCGTTCAGCGCCGCCGTGACGAGCAGTCCTGACGATCCGACATCCGCTGCGCTCCGCTCCGTGGTCCGCAAGTAGAGCAGATAGCCCTGCGGCACCTCGACCCGACTGCCGTGCGGCGTCGACGGCGGCAAGCGCACGTAACTGCCGGGCTCGAACCACGGTTCGCCATCGAAGGTGAAGCGCCCCTCGAGGACCAGGAACTCTTCCTCACCGGCATGTGACTGCGTTTTGTGTTCGATGATCGGCCGCGGCTGCGATCGCAACAGACGCGTGCGCGCGCCGCTGTCGCGGTCGAGGTTGAGCTCGATGCACTCGACTGCCCCGTCCGGTCGCAGCGGTACCCACGGCCGATCACCGATTGCCTCGAGCGGGAACGCGGTGCGCATGCGGCGGCGCGGGTTTCAGAGCGCGCAGGCGACCGTCTTGGTCTTGAGATAGGCCGCGAAGCCGTCGCGACCGCGCTCGCGACCCCAGCCCGACTGTTTGAAGCCGCCGTAGGGCAGCGAGGGATCGCCGGCGCCGGCGGTGTTGATCCAGACGCTGCCGCTGTGGATGTCGCGGGCGAGCCGATGGGCGCGGGCGAGATCACCGGTCCAGACCGCTGCCGACAGCCCGTAGCTGCTGTCGTTGGCGAGCTCCAGCATGCGCGCCTCGCCGTCGACCCGCTGCACAACCAGCACTGGGCCAAAGATTTCCTCCTGGCAGGCGGCAAGATCGTTGCGACTGCTCTCGAGCACCGTCGGCGGAAAGAACCAGCCGCGGCGTTCGAGCCGGCGACCGCCCGCGAGCAGCCGCATGCCGTCGCTCACGGCGCGCTCGACGTAGCCTGAGACGCGCTGCAGGTGGCGCGCCGACACCAGCGGCCCGAGCGTGGTCCGGCTGTCCTCCCAGTCGCCCAGTTGGTGACGGGCGGCAATCGCGAGGATGCGCTCGAGCACGCTGTCGTACACCGCCGACTCGACATACAGCCGCGAGCCCGCGGCACAGATCTGCCCGGAGTTCATGAAGATCGAGTTGGCGGCGGCCTCCGCAGCCTGCTCCAGCGCCGCATCGGCGAAGATCAGCGTCGGCGACTTGCCGCCGAGTTCGAGCGAGACTTTCTTGAGGTTGCCGCGCGACGCGCCGATGATGCTGCGCCCCACTTCCGTGGAACCGGTGAAGGTGATCTTGTCGACCCCCGAATGGGCCGCGAGCGCGGCGCCCGCGCTCTCGCCGAGGCCCGTGACCACATTCAGCACGCCGGGCGGAAAGCCGGCCTCAAGCGCAAGTTCGCCAAGTCGCAGTGCGGTCAGCGGCGTCTCTTCCGCCGGCTTCAGCACCACCGTGCAGCCTGCGGCGAGCGCCGGCGCCACCTTGACCACGGCGAGCAGCAAAGGAAAGTTCCACGGCACGATGGCACCGACCACGCCCACCGGCTCCTGCAGCGAATAGCTGTGGAAATCACCAGGCGAGGACAGGCTGTAGGTCTCACCGTGGATGCGCGTACACCAGCCCGACACATAGCGCAGCTCATCTATTGACGCCGGCAGGTCGCCGGCCGTCGACAGCCAAAGCGGCATGCCCATGTTCCGGCTCTCGAGCCTTGCCAGCTCGGCGGCATCGCGCTCGAGCAGGTCGGCGAGCGCGAGCAGCAGGCGTGCACGCGCCGCCGGCTTCATCTGTCGCCAGAGCGGATCTTCGAGCGCACGCCGCGCCGCCTGCACCGCGAGATCGATCTCCGCGGCGCCGCCGGCGGCCGCCTTCGCGATCACCGACTCGGTACACGGGTCAACCACATCGATGCTCGCCCCGTCGCGGGCCTCGCACCAGCTCTCGCCGATCAGCATTTTCTCGCGCACGCTGCCCGTGACGGGCGCCTTTCCGTTCTCTGTCATCCACATCCCCCGCAAGGCTGACCTGCCTCGCTTGAATTCTTTGTTTCAGGGCGCGTCGTCGTAGCGCTTGCCGGTCTCGAGCAGGACCTCGGTGCCCAGCAAGGCATTGAGCTGGCGGAAATCCAGCATCCGCTCGCGCACCGCAGCCGTACTGCCATCACGCTGCAGCGCCTCGAGGCAGGCGATGGCCGCCGCTGTCTGCATGCGTACCAGTGAACCGGGAAAGATCGCGAGCGCGAAGCCCATCGCCTCGAGTTCCGCTGCGGGCAGACAGGGACTCCTGCCGCCTTCGACCACATTGGCAAGCACCGGCACGCGGCCGGCGAAGCGCGCCAGCGTCTGCCGCATCGCCGACTCATCGGGCAAGGCCTCGACGAAGAGGACGTCGGCACCCGCCTCAAGATAGCGCTCTGCGCGCTCCAGCGCCGCATCGAGACCCTCGATAGCGAGCGCGTCGGTACGCGCCACGAGCAGTGTATCGGTGCTGCGCCGTGCATCGCAGGCAGCGCGCAGTTTGCCGGTCATCTCGCGCCAGCCGATCACGCTCTTGCCGGCGAGATGTCCGCAGCGCTTCGGCGACTGCTGATCCTCCAGCTGTACCGCTGTCGCGCCGCGCGACTCGAGCAGGCGGATCGTCCGCTGTACGTTGATCGCATTGCCGAAGCCCGTGTCAGCATCGACGATCAACGACAGCTCAACGCGCTCGCGGATGTTGGCGAGCGTATCGGCAAGTTCGGTGAGTCCCGGCAGGCCGATATCCGGACGACCCAGCCGCGTGTAAGCGAGACTCGCACCGGAAAGATAGGCGGCGCAAAAACCCGCACGCTCGACCAGCGCCGCCGACAGCGCATCGTAGACGCCGGGAGCGAGCACGAATTCGCGGGCGCGCAATCGCTGTACGAGCGCCGAGGACGACGAGGGCGGAGGCAGGCTCACGACAAAGTTCTCCGCTGCAGTTTCGCATGCAGGTGCGGGATCAATCCGCCGGCGGCAATCATCTCGAGCAGGAACGGCGGCACCGGTTCGATGGCCAGCCGCTCGCCGCTGCTGAGATTTTCGAGCAGGGCGTTGGCCAGATCGACCCGCAGACAATCACCATCGCGGATCCGGCCGGCATCGGCGCAGATCACCGCCGGCAGGCCTAGATTGAAGCAGTTGCGGTAGAAGATCCGCGCAAAGGAACGCGCCACCACGACGCGGATGCCAAGGTGCAGCAGGGCCTGCGGCGCCTGCTCGCGCGAGGAGCCGATGCCGAAGGCCTCGCCGGCCACCAGCACATCGCCACGACGGACGCCGGCGACGAAATCGGCGCGCTCGCTCTCGAGGCAGTGCCGGGCGAGTTCCTCGAGCGGTTTGCGCATCGCATGGCCGGGCACGATCTGGCCCGTATCGACGAAGTCGCCGAGTACCCAGGCACGGCCTTGGTCCGGCTCGCTCAAAGATCCTCCAGCAGGTCGCGCGGATCGACGATCTCTCCAGCCACTGCAGCGGCGGCCACGGTGTACGCCGAAGCAAGGTACACGGCAGACTCGGGCGAGCCCATGCGGCCCTTGAAATTACGCGCCGTGGTGGAGATGCAGGTCTCGCCGCGGGCGAGCACGCCGCCGCCGAATCCGGCACAGGCGCCACAGCCACTCGGCAACATGATGGCACCCGCTTCGGCCAGGATCGCGAGGGTGCCGTCGGCGGCGGCGAGCTTGATGGTGCGCGCCGATGCAGGCGCCACCAGCAAGCGGCTGCCGGCAGCCACGCGTCGACCGCGCAGCACCCGCGCCGCCATGCGCAGGTCGTCGAGTTTCGCGCCGGTGCAGGCGCCGATATAGGCCTGGTCGATGCGCGTGCCGCGCGCAGCCGAGACCGCATCGCTGTTGGCGGGGCTGTGCGGCGCCGCGACCTGCGGCTCGAGCGTGGCGGCATCCAGCTGCAGCGTGCGCTCGAACTGCGCGTCGGCATCGGATCGCCACTGCAGCAGGTCCGCGTCGGCCGTGGCACCCGCCTCGCGCAGCGCGGCGAAGGTCGTCGCGTCGGGCGCAATGATGCCGGTCTTCGCGCCGAGTTCGGTGGCCATGTTGCAGAGCACGAAGCGCTCGAGCTGCGGCAAGGCGGTGATTGCCTCGCCGCAGTGCTCGATGGTGCGATAGTCGTTGTTCAGCCCGAGCAGTGCGCAGAGCCGCAGCATCATGTCCTTCGCCGTCACGCCACCGGCAAGCCGGCCATGCCAGTCGAGCCGCAGCGTCTGCGGCACGCGCAGCCAGATCTCGCCGGTGACCAGCACCCCAGCCATCTCGGTGGCACCGATTCCCACCATGAACGCGCCCATCGCACCCCCCGAGGGCGAATGCGAGTCGGCACCCACGGCGAGCATCCCCGGCCGCAGGTGACCGTGCTCCTGCACGACCACGTGGCAGATGCCTTCCATATCGTAGAAATGTTCGACGCCGTGCGCGCGCGCCCAACGCCGAGTCAGCGCGAGGAACTCGGCGCTCTCGGTATCGGCAGGCGGCACGAAATGATCGCTGGCCAGCACTACTTTGCGCGGATCCCAGACCTTCGCGCCGAGCCGCTCGAGATGCGGCTGCACGCGTCGCGGTCCGCTGGAGTCGTGCATCAGCGCGAGATCGACGGCACAGGTGACGATATCGCCCGGCACGACCCGATCGCGACCGGCGGCGCGGGCGATGATTTTCTCGGACAGCGTGGCCCCGGACTGCGCTGGCATGCGAAAGTTATCTTGCACGGGCGATGCCGGTGCAAGCAAACGCTGGGCATCGGGCCATGCCGGCGGGGCATCGGGCCGACGTTCCGATCCTCCTGCCGCTTGCGGTATCGTCGCGGAGGATATTCGGGATCTTGCGGGGGTGGCGATGGCGGCGGCGATGGACCAGGCGGAATCCCGGATCCGCAGCGAACTTGGGCACCGGCTCGGCGATGTTCCGCTCGAACTCGATCTCGATCGGCGACAGGCTTTTTCTGCCGACGTCTATTCGCGCGGCGCCACCTGCCTCGCCATCATCCAGCCGCGTACGGCCGACGAACTCGCCACGGCAGTTCGCAGCGCGGTCGAGCTCGGCCTGCCGGTATACCCGCGCGGTGCCGGACTCACCTATTCCTCCGGCTATCTCGCCGACACACGTCCCGGTGTGGTGATCGACACGCGCGCGCTCAACCGCATCCTCGACCTGAACCCGGCGGACATGTACATCACCGTCGAGGCGGGAGTGACCTGGGCGCAGATCCACGAAGCACTGCGTCCGCACGGTCTGCGACTGCCCTGCTTCGGCACCTTCTCCGGTGCGGCCGCGACGGTCGGCGCCGGGCTGTCGAGCGGCGCCTTGTTCTTCGGTACGGCGCGCTACGGCACGGTCGCCGATTCGCTGCTCGGCCTCGAGGTCGCGCTCGCCGACGGCAGTCTGTTGCGCACCGGGCAGGCCGCCTTGACCGGTGTCAGCAAGCCGGCATATCGCACCTACGGTCCCGACCTCACCGGGCCCTTCGTGCACGACTGCGGACTGCTCGGCGTCAAGTCGCGGGCGACCTTCCGCGTGATTCGTGCGCCGGCCGAGACCGGCTATGCATCGTTTGCCTTTCCCGGGCTCGCGGCTGCCGCCGCTGCGTTGTCGGAAGTGGCGCGCGCCGAAGTCGCCGAAGATGCCTATGTTTTCGATCCCGGTTCGACGCGGGCGAGCTTCGAGGGTGTCGATCTCTCGCGCGCCGCGCGCGCGCTGCTCGGCGCAGCCCGCACCGAACAGAATGCACTGCGCGGCCTCGGCTCGGCGGTCAAGCTTGCGCTCGGTGGCTTGCGCGGTGTCGATCACGATGCCTGCTCGCTGCATCTCGTACTCGCCGCCCGCAGCGCCGCGGCGCTCGCCGAAGACCTGCGCGCCTGTCGCCGGATCGCTGCCGACCTGGGTGGCGTGGAGCTGCCGGATATCGTGCCGCGCGGTGCCCGCGCCAGCTTGTTTCCGCCGCTCAACGACGTGCTCGGCGCCAATGGCGATCGCTGGATCGCCGTCAATGCAAAGATTCCGCACTCCGAAGTGCCGACGCTCGATGCCGAGGTGGACAGCATCCTGCAGGAATTCGCCGCACCGCTCGCTGCCGCCGGCGTGCGCACCAAAAAAATGTTCATCGCGATCTCCAACCACTCGTTCAGCTACGAACCCGCCTTCAGCTGGGCTGACGAATGGCTGCCGGTGCACCGCCTGTATCCCGAAGCGGCAAGGCTCGCAAAGTTCAGCGAACCGGCGCCAAATCCTGCGGCACGCGCGGTGATCGAACTCGCCCGTGGGCGGCTGGTCGAGACCTTCGCCCGACTCGGCGCGGCGTCCAACCAGATCGGTCGGCTCTACCCCTATGCCGACTCGCTGTCGACGGAATCCCGCCAGTTCCTCGCCGGTCTGAAAACCCTGCTCGATCCGCAGGGTCTGCTCAACCCGGGAGTCCTAGGGCTGCAACCGAACGGCAAGCGGTGAGCGCCGATACCGGCCACTCGCCGCTGCACGCGGTGCTGCTCGGCACCGCCGATCTCGACGCGGCCGCCAGCGTTTACCGCGACGGCTGCGGCCTCGAGCCGCTCGATGAGGGCGTCTGGGGTGGCGCAAATTTCGAACGGCATTTCCGTCTGCCGGCGGGCGCCTCGGCACGCTATCTGGTGCTCACCGATCGCGGCAGCGCCGTGGGCCGGGTGATTATGCTGCAGTTTGCACCCAACGTGGGTCGGCAGGCGCGGCCGGCCGGCGACGGTTGCGCGTACGGGCTCATCAATCTCAATTTCTACGCGGCCGATATCCATCGCTCGACCCGCGAACTTGCCGCCCGGGGTTGCCGGCCCTGGTCCGTACCGACGGAGCATCCGATCGACGCCGCCACCGGCACACCGACCGAAGTGATGCTCGACGGCCCCGACGGCGTCATCCTCAATCTCGTCGAACTGACGAGTACCGATCCGGCGACGCGCATTGGTCAAATGCGCCGCTTCGTCAACGAACAGCAGGGCTACACGCGTACCGGGCTGACGCCGGTCACCACCACGCAGCACTGCGTGGCGGACATCGCGCAAGCTGCACACTTCTACGAGCGTGCCTGCGGCATGCGGCTGCATCTGGCCACGCAGATAGGCTCGCCGGTGCAGAACGAGTTCCACCGCTACCCGGCCGATACGCGCAGCGAGGTCCGCTTTCTGGTCGGCTCGCATCTCTTTGGCAAGGTGGCGCTGATCCAGCCGCTCAATCACCGTTTTGCCGAGATGGCCGCGCAACTCGAGTTTCCGGCCTGCGGTTATCTCGCGCAGTGCTTCCTGGTCAGCGACCTCGATGCTGCGCTGGATGGCGCACGTGCGGCGGGGGGGGTCGTCCACTCGCCCGCCACCGAGTTGCGCGTCCCCGGACTGTCGCCCGGTCGTGCGGCCCTGGTGCGCGCACCGGGCAGCGGTGCATTCATCCAGCTTGTCGCCGGCGCCGATGCGTCGCTGGCATGGGGTACTCCCGGCAATTGAATTGGATATCCCCCGCCACTGTGGCGGAATGAAAAGCGTCGAGTCCGGGGGATCATTCCGATGGCCGTTGAAAATGCTGCGCGATTCGCAACGCTCTGCGAACGGGCCCAAGCCATGGTGCCGGCACTGCGCGCGCGTGCGGCGGCGGCGGAAAGCGCGCGTCGTCTGCCGCAGGAAACGATCCGCGAACTGATCGATGGCGGTTTCTTTGATCTGCAGAAGCCCGCGCGCCACGGCGGTCTCGAGCGCGGCATGGAAGAACTCTGCCAGCTGGTCGCCATCCTCGCGCGCGGCTGCGGTTCAACAGCCTGGGTGTTCGGCGTCACGGCCGGACGCGCCTGGTTGCTCGCCAAGTTCCGCGAGCAAGTGCAGGAGGAGGCCTGGGGCGGCGGCAAGCCGGGACTCGTCACCTCGTGCATCACACCCGAGGGCACCGCCAAGCGCGTCGAGGGCGGCTGGCTGCTCACCGGCCACTGGCACTTCGTCAGCGGCATCGACATCGCTGACTGGGCGGTGTTCTGCGCAATGGCCGAGTCGGTGCCGGCGGGCGGTCCTGCCGTGCCCACCTATTTCGCCGTGCCCACGTCCGACTGCGAAGTCATCGACACCTGGCATGTCGCCGGCCTCGCGGCGACCGGCAGCCGTGACGTACGCATCACCAATGCCTACGTGCCCGATCATCGCACCGCGCTGATGAACGACCTGCGCGACGGTGGCGGCCCCGGCACCGCGGTCAATGCCGCGCCGGTCTACCGGCTGCCGCTGATCGCGATCAACCCGTACCCGATCCTCGCGCCCCTGCTCGGCATGGCCGAAGCGGCGTTCGAGCTTTACTACAACCACGCCTCGAGTCGTCGCAACCAGGGCACGGCAACGCCGCTGATGGCCAATCAGGCGGTGCAATTGCGCCTGTCGCAGGCCGCTGCGGAGATCGACGCCGCCTGGGCAATGGTGCGGCAGGACTGCCGCGACGCTCAGGCTACGGTCGAGCGCGGCGAGAGCCTGTCGGTGGAACAGCGACTGCGCATCCGCCGCAATCACGGCTTCGTGACCCAGTTGCTGGTCGCCGCCGTGGATCGCCTGTTCACCGCCACCGGTGGCCGCGGCATCTATCTCGATCACGACATGCAACGCATTTTCCGTGACGTCCACGCAGCTGCCGTGCACATCGGCCTCTCGTGGGAGATCACCGGCACGATGTGGGGCCAGCACAAATTCGGCCTGCCCGTGACTTCGCAGGCGTACTGAGCATTGCCGAGGGAACCACGCAAGACGACTTGAACGGCAATGACTCAGCGAACGAAGAAGTCGCTCGATGGATCAGCGTTAATCAGAACGGGGAGACAGTCATGATTTCAAGCAGAGCAACGCTCAGGGCCAAACTGGCCCTCGGACTTGCCTCGACAGCGATCACCCTCGGGGGCGCCGTCGCCACCGGAGCCTCGGCCGATATCGAGGAAGTCACCGTCACCGCCCGACGCCGCGAGGAGTCGCTGCTCGAAGTGCCCGTGGCAATCACCGCCGTGACCGCGGAGCAAATCGAGAAGTCGAACCTCAAGGATCTCAAGAGCCTGTCGGCGTTCGCGCCGAGCTTCTACGTCACCGAGGTCGGCGGCGGTCGACAGGACCGCAACTACGTCAACCTCGTGTTCCGCGGCATGCAGTTCTTTACGGCGACGGGTCTCAACGACCCGGCGCTGATCTTCGTCGACGGCGCGCCGGTCATCAGCGGCCAGCTCGCCACCTTCCAGAACGTCGAGCGCGTCGAGGTGCTGCCGGGACCGCAGACGGCGACCTTCGGCCGTAACACCTACACCGGTGCCATCAACATCGTCACCCGCAAGCCTGGCAACGAGTGGGCGGGTAACGTCCGCGCGGATGTCGACGAGAAAGGCAGTTCGGATATCGCCGGCTCGATCGAGGGTCCGCTGGTCGAGAACACCGTGGCGTTCCGCCTCGCCGCCAACTCACGCCGCTATGTCGGCTCCTGGCGCAACAACTTCAACGGCGGCACGCTTGGCGACCGCGGCACCGACGCGGCCAGCCTGACGCTGGTGGCCAATCCGTCGGATGCCGTCGCCATCAAGTTGTTCGGTGAGTACTCGCGCTTCTCCGATGGCCCCGGTGCCTCTTTCGACGCCGCCGGCAACATCGACGGCAATTGCAACATCGTCGGCACGCCGGCCATCGACTACTGGTGCGGCTCGGTGAACCTCAACAAGCTGGCGGCGACCAATGCCGCAGCGACCACCCGTATCGACACCCTCTTCCGCACGCAGGTGATGGACAAGTACTCCATCTTCGGCACGCGCAAGATCGCCCGCGGGCCGGGCCTGGGAGCGATCAACCTGAAGAGCCACGCGATCCTCGACTGGGACCTGCCCTGGCAGAACGTGAACTTCCAGGCGATCGCCGCTTACCATGACACCGACCTGCAGACCGTCGATGAAGCGACCCGCGAAAACCTGTCGAACAACCCCTGCGTACCGACTGCCACTACGCCCTGTGTGCGCTCGTTCTACCTGTGGCAGACGATGTTCGAGCGTACCTTCAACGACCGTTCGCTCGAGTTCCGCCTGACCTCCGACCAGGAGCGGGCGCTGCGCTGGACGTTCGGCGCGAACTACGTCAAGGTCGATGGCCAGACGGGCAACATCGCGCAGGATGCACCGCCGGCCTTCGGCGGCCTGCGCTTCTCCACCAACCAGGGGCGTACGAAGATCGAGACGCAGGGCCTCTTCGGCGGACTCTACGGCGACGTGTCGCCGCAGTTCACTCTGGGCGCCGAAGTGCGCTCGCAGTCGGACAAGGTGACGAGCATCCCCTTCGGTCTCAACACGCAGTTGCGCAACACGTTCAAGAGCACTTCGGGACGGCTGTCGGTGCAGTTCAAGCCCACCGAAAACCTCAACGTGTTCGCCAACCTCTCCAATGGCTTCCGCCCGGGTACCTTCAACAACCGCCTGTTGACGCTGCCGGCCAACGTGGTCGCGCAGTTGACCGCGCTCGGCGTGACGCTCGCAGTCGATGAAGAGGAGATCCAGCAGTTCGAACTCGGCGTCCGCGGCGTGTTCCTTGACGGCAAGCTGCAGGGCTCACTGGTCGGCTACACGGGCAAGCTCAAGGATCAGCAGATCCAGAACTTCACGCTGGTGAACAACAACGGCGCGCCGACCACCATCAGCTATGTCGGCAACACCGGCAAGTCGGACATCCACGGCATCGAGTTCGATGGACGCCTGCGACTCACGGACACTCTCGCGCTGTCGGCGACGGGCAGCTGGAACGTGCTCACGGTCAAGGCGGCCTACTGCGGCAACTGCTCGGTGTTCGGCGGCGACCCGGCGAAGGCGCAGATCGGCAAGACCCTGCCCTGGAATCCGGAAAAGAAGGGCAGCCTCGCGCTCGACTACAACGCGCCGCTCGCCGGCGATCGTCAGTTCTTCAGCCGCCTCGAGTACCTCTATGAGGGCACGAAGTATGCAGACGAACTCGAGCTCGCTGGCACCGGGGCGCGCAATCTCATCAACGCCCGTGTCGGTGTGCGCAAGGGCCCGCTGACCGTCGAGCTCTATGGCACGAACCTCACCAACGATCTCACGCCGGTCCTGCTGCAGCGCTCGAACGAAATCCCGAGCCTGTATGCCCTCGGCCTGATCCAGTCGCTGGCCGAGAAGCGCCGCATCGGCCTGCGCGCGGCCTACGACTTCTGATCGGCGGTCGTGACCGAAGATCACGACATCCATCGCGACGGCGGCCGGGAAACCGACCGCCGTCGCTTCATGGGCCTGCTCGCCGCGGGTACCGCGGCAGCGGTTTCACAGCAAACAGCCAGTGCAACGCCGATCGTCTCGGTCGCCGCTGCGGCTGTTGCAGGCTCGACGGACGTCCCGTCCGCCTTCGACCAGATGATCAAGCTGCGGGCCAGCCTTGACCCGCGCCCGGTCTACATGTGGCTGGTCGGCAAGCGTTACCTGTTGTTGCCCGGCGGTCGTTCCCTGCCCCTCTGCGGCATGGTGAATTGCTCGATCACGCGCTGCACCCGCAAAGCCCCGGACGCCTTCGACCTGCTGGTGCACGAATACAACTACAACACCGATTTCGCCACCGGCCGGTGGCGTGACGAACTCGTCATGCCAGTCACCGGCCGCGCAGTGCCCTCGCCGGTAGGCAAGGGACCGCCGGTACGCCACGAGTGGCGAGCGGCCTACGCTTATCAGGGCTCGCTTGCCGGCGCCGGCGAGTTCCCGCCGGAAGCCATCCGGAAATACGGCGCCGACGCCGACCTGACCATCGACCGCAAGGTGCATCCCGGCGAGGTCTTCGGCGACGAGATCGCCTTCACCAACGACTGGTATTTGCGCGTCGCACCGCGCCAAGCCAACACCAAGGGCTGGTGGGTCCGCGAACTGTCCACGGTGCGCGGTTCGCTGCAGGCGGCCCGCGACCCGCGCGAGGTATACGTGCCCTCGCGCACCGCTTACTCCATCGTCTACGACGTGCTGCCGTGGATGCAGCTCGATGACGTCGGCGGCACGGTGCTGACCACGGCAAGCGGCGGCAAGACCACGAGCGCCGCCGAGTTGCCCGAGGCCATCCGCGAGATATTCATGCAGCGGAATCCCGAGGCACTGGGCGACCCCGAGCGGCTGCTGCGGGAGTAAGTTGGCGTCCGGAGGAGAGACGCCACCCGCCACGATGTCCACACCCCTGCCCATCCCGTCGATCGAACTGCGACAGATCACCTATTTTCTCGCCGTGGTCGAGCATCGCAGCGTCTCGGCCGCCGCGCGCGCGCTCGGCATCACGCAACCGGCCCTCGCCCGGGCCATCTCGCGACTCGAGTCGCGGGTGGGCGGCGTGCTGCTGCGCCGGCGCAGCACGGGTACCGTGCTCACCGCGGAGGGCGCACGCTTCCTCATCCATGCGCGGCTGATCGCCAATGATTGTGAGCACGCTGCCAATGAAGTGCGTGCCGTGCAGCAGGGCGACGCCGGCAGCGTCTCGATTTTCTGTGGTGCCTCGTTCATCCCGGCGGTGATCAGCGAGGCGACGCGGCGGGCGCTGCGCGAGATTCCCGGACTCGAACTGCACGTCTTCGAGGGCGTGCTCGACGACATGATGGGCGTACTGCTCGAGGGACGCTGCGATTTCGTCTTCAGCAGTTTCCCGGATGAACCGCCGCGCGACGATGTCGTGCTCGAGCCTCTGATGACCCTGAAGCCGACCATCGTCGCCGCCGCCAACCACCCTTTGGCGCGGCGCCGTAACGTCAGCATGGCCGATCTCGTCGATCAGGCCTGGATCAGCATGGAGCACCGCCTCACGCTCTCGGTGTTCACCGACCTCTTCAACTCACGGCGGCTGCCGGCGCCGCGACCACTGCGTACCAACTCTCTGGTGATGCTGAAGTCGCTGCTGGCGACTGGCGAGTTTCTTGCCATGCTGCCGCGGCATGTCGTGCAGCGCGAGATCCGCGCCGGCACGGTAAGCCGCATCGACATCACCACGGCAGGCCGACGCCCCGTCGCAGGCCTGATCTACCTCGGTCGGCGCAACCGCTCGCCCGCCGTCGAGCAGGTGATAAACATCGTCCGCGAAGTCTGCGCAGGGCAGTCGACGTGACCCTCGACCTGCGCCAACTGCGACATTTTCTCGCTGTGGTCGACAGCGGCAACTTCTCTGCAGCCGCCGAAGAAGTGTTCGTCAGCCAGTCGGCGGTGACACGCAGCGTACAACAACTCGAGACAGCACTCGGCGTCGAACTGCTGGTGCGCGGACCGCGACGTACCGTGGCCACCGCCGCCGGTGAGCGCCTTGCCAACCATGCGCGCATGATTCTCGGCGAGTGCATCGCGGCTGCCGAGGAGGTCAAGGCCGAGCGCTCCGGAGATATCGGCGAGCTGACCGTCGGCTTCGATCCATTGTTTTCCCAGCAATTCCTCGAATCCGCACTGCTGCGGACGATGCGCGACTCGCCGCGGTTGTCGCTGCGCGTCATCGAAGATTCGGTCGGCGGACTGCTCAGCAGCGTCAGTGCGGGCACCTGCGACCTCGCGCTCGTGCATTCAGGCGCCTCACCGCTGCGGCGCGCCGGCGTGGCCTTCGAGCCACTGTTCCAGCTTGCGCTCGTGCTGGTTGGCGGTCGTGCGCATCCGCTCACCCAGAAACGTGCTGTCGATCCTGCAGCCCTTGCCGCGGCCACCTGGGTATTGCTCGACGACGGCTACTGCATCGACCTCTTCGAGAAATTGTTTGCCGGCTTTGGCCTGCCGGCACCACGCGCCGTACGCACCAATTCATTGACCCTGATCCGCGAACAGCTGGCAGCGGGCGCCTGCCTGTCGCTGCTGCCGGAGGTGGTGGTGCGCCGCGAATTGCGTCACCGCCTGCTGCACAAGCTGCCCTGCGAACTCCCCGAGTCGGGTACCACGCCGGAAGCCGGACTCGTCTGGCAGCGCGGCAACGACCGGATCGTGGTGATGCGGCTGATCACGCTGATCCGTCAAAGCCTGACGGCGCGCGCGACATGAGCCGGCCACGCCGTCTTGAGCGCTGCTTCAGCATCGAGGATCTGCGTCTCGCCGCCCGCGCCACGCTGCCGACGCCGGTGGCGGACTATCTCGAAGGCGGTGCCGAAGACGAAGTCTCGGTACGCGGCAACGAGGTGGCCTTTCGGGACTGGCGGCTGGTGCCGCGCTTCCTCGTCGATGTCGAGCGGGTTGCGACGGCAACCACCGTGCTCGGCTTGCCGGTGTCGATGCCGCTGCTGCTTGGCCCGGCAGCGCTGCACCGCGTGTTCCATCCGCATGGCGAGTTGGGTGTGGCGCGTGCCGCGGCGCGATTTTCGACCATGCAGTTCCTCTCCGGCATGGCGAGCACGTCCATGGAGCAGGTCGCGGCGGCGGGCCCCGCGGCACGCGTGTTCCAGATCTATCCCAGCCGTGATCGTCCAGCGATGCGCGACTTGCTGCAGCGCATCCGCGCAGCGGGATATCCGGCAATCTGCGTCTCGGTCGACGTACCTTGCGGCGGCAATCGCGAACGCGACCGGCGTGCTGGGGTCGCCATGCCACCGAAGCTGTCGCTACGGGGCTGGCTGGAAGTCGCCGCACGACCGCGCTGGAGCCTCGGCTTTGTCACCCAGGGTCGCATCGGCATGCCCAACGTCTTCGCCGATCCGCATCGGCAGGTGCGCAACGCCGACATGCGCTTCGATGCGGGCATGACCTGGCCCGATCTCGATTGGCTGATGGCCGAGTGGAACGGCCCGGTCGCGATCAAGGGACTGCTGCACCTCGAGGATGTGAAGCTCGCTGCGGCGCTCGGCGCACGCGCCGTGGTGCTTTCCAACCACGGTGGTCGACAGCTCGATAGCGCCATCGCGCCACTCAAGGTGCTGCCCGCAGCCGCCGATGCCGTCGGCGACCGGGTAGAACTGCTGATCGACGGTGGCATCCGCCGCGGTACCGACGTGCTCAAGGCCGTCGCACTCGGCGCGCGCGCCTGCCTCGTCGCAAGACCCTACCTCTATGGCCTGGCAAGCGCCGGACAGGCCGGTGTAGAGCACGCGCTCGGCATTTTCCAAACGGAAATCGAGCGCGGCATGACGCTACTCGGCTGCCGCACGCTCGCCGACCTTGGCCACGGACATATTGCGGGCGGAATCGCCCGGGAGATCGACCCATGAAACAGACTTTCGACACCGTCATCCGCAACGTCCGCGTCGTCCGCCCGCGATTCACCAAGGTGGAGCTCGCGGACATCGGCATCTGCGGCGAGAAGATCGCCGCCATTGCGCCGGATCTCGCCGCGGACGGCGCGGAAGTGATCGAGGGTCACGGTCGCCTCGCCTTCCCGGGTGCCGTCGACGCACACATGCACACCGGCATGTACTCGCCGCTCAGCCTCGATGCGCTGACCGAGAGTCGCGCTGCCGCCCAAGGCGGCGTGACCACCAGCCTCAACTATTTCCGTACCGGCCATTACTACCTCAACAAGACCGCGCCGTACCGGGAGTTCCTGCCGGAGGTGCTAGCCCTGTCGCAGGGCAAATTCCATGTCGACTACGCCTACCATCTCGCGCCCATGGATCCGCGGCATATCGCTGAGATCCCAGCGCTGATCAGCCAGTTCGGCGTGACTTCGTTCAAGATCTTCATGTTCTACGGCTCATTCGGCGTACACGGACCGCAGTCGCGGCCGCACGACTTCCTGATGATCCGCGCGGATGAGCCCTACGACATTGCGCACTTCGAGTTCGTGATGCGCGGCGTGGCGGCAGCCATGAAGGAATATCCGGATCTGCGCGAGTCGATCTCGCTCAGCCTGCACTGCGAGATTCCTGAGATCCTCGCCGCCTACACGCGCATCGTGCAGGGCGATCGCAGCCTCTCGGGTCTGCGCGCCTACAGCGCCTCGCGACCGCCGCATGCGGAGGGCGCTGCCATCGCCATTGCCTCGTATCTCGCGCACGAGACCGACTGCCTCAACATCAATCTGCTGCATCTCAGCTCGCACAAGGCCGTGGATGCAGCGCTGCGCATGGAACACGCGTTCCCGCACATCAACTTCCGCCGCGAGGTGACACTCGGCCACCTGCTGCTCGACTACGACGCGCCAACCGGCAACTTCGCCAAGGTCAATCCGCCGATCCGTTCGCGTGACGACGTCGAGGCGCTGTGGCGGGCCGTGCACGAGGGCAAGATCGACTGGGTCTGCTCCGATCACGCCTGCTGCAAGCACGAGATCAAGGTCGACCAGAAAACGCCCGGCGACATCTTCCTCGCCAAGTCGGGCTTCGGTGGTACCGAATACCTGCTCGCAGGTCTCGTCAGCGAGGGCAGCCGTCGTGGCCTGCCGCTGCACCGCATCGCAGAACTGACCGCATGGAATCCGGCGCGACGTTTCGGCGTACCGTCGAAAGGCGATCTCGCGCCGGGCTACGACGCGGACATTGCCATTGTCGATCCGTCATACAGCTGGACGATCCGCTCGGCCGACTCCGAGTCCGCGCAGGGCTATACGCCATTCGAGGGCGTGGAATTGCAGGCGGCCGTGGTCGAAACCTGGTTGCGCGGCCGGCCGATCTTCCGCAACGGCAAGGTCATCGGTTCACCGGCGGGACGCTATATCGACCGCTCGGCCGCGCAGCTCGGACGTCAGGCGGTAACCTGAATCACCTCGTGCAGCGCGCCGCTGCCCGGATTTTGCAGCAAGGCTGCCTCCACCCGCCCCAGACCCGGCAATACCAGTGACACGGGCGGCGTGAACGGGTGACAGCCGAGGTCCGCGGCTGCGGCCAGCGCCGCCGCTAGATCGGCGACCACGAAACACTGCGCCAGATAGCCGACGTGCGGTGCTCGGCCGCGCGCCGCGACATCGACACAGGCAAAGTTCAGCGGATGATTGACCGCGATCTTGCCGAACACGTGATTGCCCTGCAGGTAGGTGTCACGGGTTTGTGCGCCCGGCGGATAGCGCATGAAATGCTCCATGGCCTCGCCCTTTAGTACCGTGTCGTTGCGGACACTCATGCCGAGAACACGGGTATTGAAGGCCATCGCCCCGGCGTAGTCGCGCACGCAATGCTGCGAGGTCGCCACCGCGGTGGCACCGCAGCGGTTGTAACCGCCGTGATCGGCGATCCACGAGGTGGTGAGGTTGATGCGCGAGGAGGGATCCTTCACGTGCAACTCGATCAGGTTGATGATCAGCGTATCGGGCGCATCGATCATCACCTCCACCGGCGTACCGATGGCGCCCATGTCATGTACCACCGGCTCCGACCAGGGCTGGCAACCGGCGGACTGCAGTTCACGCGTCAGCCGGTGGATGTCGTCAACGTACACATTGAGGTTGACGAGTCCAAAGAAACACTGGCCAGGAACATTGCGGATCCGCTCGCGGCCGCTGGTTTCGAACTCGATCAGCAGCAGGCGACCCACCGTGCAGGAGCGGTCGGCAAGCAGCGCGGCCCGTGCAGTGACGCCCGACGGCAGCGACCAATGTGTCGTGAACGCCGCGCCGGCAAGACGGCCGCTGTCGAGGACATCGAAGCCGAGCAGGTCGCGGTAGAACGCCGTGCTGCGCTCAAGGCTCTCGACGCTGATCACTGCGGCATGCAGCGGACTGCCGCTCGCCGGAAAGCCGTACTTCGGATGCACGTTCATGCCAAACCTCCCCAGCGTGCCTCGAGTCCCAAACCGCCGCCGACGGCGGCACCGATCTCCACCGCCTGCTGGTAGCAACCCCGGCAGAAGAGCAGCGGCTGACCCTCGCGGTGCTGGTAGCGGTGCACGCGCCCGACGAGGATCAGGTGATCGCCGCCCGGATAGCGATGCTCGGTGCG
>CAZIRD010000005.1:56141-68809 GCA_964541625.1 uncultured Acidibacter sp. | reverse complement strand
GAATCTTGTGACTGTACCCTTCCTTTTGTAGGAAGTACCCATCTGACGTATGTCAGCCTGTCCGACGGCGACGCTCAATGAAAAGACCGTGATCGAGATCGGCCAGCCCGAGCGCGCGGTGCTCACCACCTGCGCCTACTGCGGCGTCGGCTGCAGCTTCCGCGCGGAGATCCGCGGCAACGAGGTCGTGCGCATGGTGCCGCACGACGACGGCAAGGCCAATCGCGGCCACTCCTGCGTCAAGGGTCGCTTCGCCTGGGGCTACGCCACCCACCCGGAGCGCGTGCTCACGCCGCTGGTTCGCGAGCGCATCGACCAGCCCTGGCGCGAAGCGAGCTGGGAGGAGGCGGTGCAACGGATCGCGGGAGAGTTCCGCCGCATCCAGCAGCAATACGGCAAGGGGTCGATCGGCGCGGTGACCTCTTCGCGCTGCACCAACGAGGAAACCTTCCTCGTCCAGAAAATGGTCCGTGCGGTGTTCGGCAACAACAACGTCGACACCTGTGCCCGCGTCTGCCACTCGCCGACTGGCTATGGCCTGAAGCAGACCTTCGGCACCTCGGCCGGTACCCAGGACTTCGACTCCGTGATGCACGCCGACGTCATCATGGTGATCGGCGCCAATCCCACCGACGGTCACCCGGTGTTTGCCTCGCGCATGAAGCGTCGCCTGCGCGAAGGCGCGCAGCTGATCGTCGTCGATCCGCGGCGCATCGATCTCGTGCGTACGCCGCATGTCGCCGCGAGCCATCACCTGCAACTGCAGCCGGGCACCAACGTCGCGGTCATCAATGCGCTCGCACATGTCGTCGTCACCGAAGACCTCGTGAACGAGGCATTTGTGCGCGAACGCTGCGAACTCGACGACTTCGCTGCCTGGGCGCGTTTCGTCGCTGAAGAGCGCAACAGTCCGGAGGCCACCGAGGCCATCACCGGCGTGCCGGCGGCCACGCTGCGCGCCGCCGCGCGGCTCTACGCCACCGGCGGCAATGCCGCCATCTACTACGGACTCGGTGTCACCGAGCACAGCCAGGGAACGACCATGGTGATGGGCATCGCCAATCTGGCGATGGCCACCGGCAACATCGGACGACCGGGCGTCGGCGTCAATCCGCTGCGCGGCCAGAACAATGTGCAAGGTTCCTGCGACATGGGTTCCTTCCCGCACGAGTTCGCCGGCTACCGGCACGTGTCCGACGATGCCAGCCGCGAGTTGTTCGAGTCGATCTGGGGCGTGCCGCTCGAGTCTGAGCCGGGGCTGCGCATCCCCAACATGTTCGATGCGGCGCTCGATGGCAGCTTCAAGGGGCTGTTCATCCAGGGCGAGGACTTTGCGCAGTCGGATCCGGACACCCAGCATGTCGTCGCCGGTCTCTCGGCGATGGAGTGCGTGGTCGTGCACGACCTGTTCCTCAATGAAACCGCGAAGTACGCGCATGTATTCCTGCCGGGCGCGTCCTTCCTCGAGAAGGACGGCACGTTCACCAATGCCGAGCGACGCATCAGCCGGGTGCGCCGGGTGATGCCGCCGCGTGCCGGCCTTGCCGACTGGCAGGCCGTGATGGCGGTGTGCAAGGCTCTCGATTACCCGATGCACTACGAGCATCCGTCGCAAATCATGGACGAGATTGCGCGCACCACGCCGTCGTTCGCGGGCGTCAGCTATGCGAAGCTTGACGAACTCGGCTCGATCCAGTGGCCTTGCAATGCCGCTGCGCCCTCAGGAACGCCCGTCATGCATGCGCAGGGTTTCGTGCGCGGCAAGGGGCGCTTCATCGTCACCGAGTATGTGCCGACTGACGAGCGCGCCTCGGCGCGCTTCCCGCTGCTTTTGACCACCGGTCGCATCCTCTCGCAGTACAACGTCGGCACGCAGACCCGGCGTACGCCGAATATGCAGTGGCACGACCACGACGCCCTCGAAATCCACCCGCACGATGCCGAGCAGCGTGGTATCCGCGATGGCGAGCGCGTGCGTCTCGCGAGTCGTACCGGCGGCACCGAACTGCGCGCCCGGGTCACCGATCGCGTGGCGCCCGGCGTCGTCTACACCACCTTCCATCACCCCGATACCCACATCAACGTGGTGACCACCGAGTACTCCGATTGGGCGACCAATTGCCCCGAGTACAAGGTCACTGCCGTACAGGTGATGGCTGCGAATGGGACTGCCGCCGCCCGCGGTTGAAGTCCGACGGCTCGCGGTCGGCCGCAGCGGTGGGACATGGGGAGAGCGCGTCGTTCCCGAGGAGACGGCGATTTCTCTGACCTATGACCACGAGGCGCATGCCGTGATGATGGCTACGCCGCTCGACCTCGAAGATTTCGCGGTCGGTTTTTCGCTCAACGAGGGCTTGATCACCGCGGTCGATGAGCTGACTGGCATCGAAGTTTGTCGGCACGAGCTCGGCCTCGAGTTGCGCATGTCGCTGGCGCCGGAGGCGGTCGGTCGCGTCAGCGAACGGCGCCGGCGGATCGCGGGGCCCGTGGGCTGCGGTCTTTGCGGTATCGAAAGTCTCGAGGAAGCGCTGCGCAAGCTGCCGCGGGTCGAGGCCGGCCTCCGGGTGCGCGCCGCCGAAGTGCTCGCCGCAGTCGCGGCGCTCGACGAGGCGCAGCAGCTCAATCGCGCAACCCGCGCCGTGCACGCCGCGGCGTTTTGGCGTCCCGGCGCAGGGCTGCGGTGGCTGCGCGAGGACGTCGGCCGGCACAATGCGCTCGACAAACTCGCCGGGGCGCTGGCACGCTCGGGTGAGTCGGCGGCGACCGGACTGCTCGTCATTTCGAGCCGCGTCTCGGTGGAGATGGTGCAGAAGGCAGCGATGATGGGCGCGCCCGTCATGGTTGCGGTCTCGGCGCCGACTGCGCTGGCGATCCGAACAGCCGAGCAGGCGGGCGTGACGCTGCTGGCGGTCGCCCGTGACGATGGATTCGAGGTGTTCAGCGCGGCACACAGGATGGAAGCATGAATCCCGACAAGCTGATCCGCATGGTCAACCAGATCGCCGCTTTCTTTGCCCATGAGGGCGCGGAGCAGGGCGCAGCCAGCGTCGCTGATCACCTGCGGAAGTTCTGGGAGCCGCGCATGCGCGCCGAGTTGCTGGCCGCGGTGGCCGCCGGTCACGCTACCGCGCTCCAGCCGCTCGCCAAGGATGCCGTCGCGAGGCTTGCGGCGGGTGCGTCTGCGTCGAAGTCGTCGGCCGCTGCCTCAGCCGCTGCCGGACACTGACTGGCTCGCAGCCGACTCGCCGAGCGCCCGCAGGATATCGCTGCCGTCGCAGACGCCGCGCACGCGGCCGGCGTCAACCACCAGCAAAGGATGCCCGCTCGCCTGACGCAGGCGGACCAGCGTTCGCAGGTCGGTGTCCGCGGCGACCATTTGGACGCCGCCGAAATCCGCGCTCGCCTGATCGGAGTCTCGCGAGACGGCGAGCGGCTCACCCCGCAATTGAAGTGTCATTGCCTCGACGGCAAGCCCGCCAGCGCTGTCGCCATCTGCCTGCAGTCGGTACTGGCCCGCGTCGTCGAGCAGCCAGTGCGCCCCGTCGCGCCGTAGCGCGTGCAGCGGCCGCATCACCATCGCGGCATCGAGTGCGGTCAGGGGATTCATGTGACTGACGAACTCGGCGACACGCGCCTCGGCCGGATGCAGCACGATGTCCTGCGCCGTACCGGTCTGCAGGATGCGGCCCTGATCCATGATCGCGATGCGATCGCCGAGGCGCAGTGCCTCGTCGAGATCGTGGCTGACGAAGAGGATGGTCTTGCGCACCCGTGACTGCAGCCGCAACAGTTCGTCCTGCAGCCTGCTGCGGATCAGCGGATCGAGCGCGGAGAAAGGCTCGTCCATCAGCAGCACCTCGGCATCGGTGGCGAAGGCGCGGGCCAGGCCGACGCGTTGCTGCATGCCGCCCGACAACTCCGCCACCGGACGGCGTGCCCACTCGGCGAGCCCGACAAGTTCGAGCTTCTCGGCGACGATGCGGACCCGCTCGGCACGCGAGTCGCCGCGCAACTCGAGACCGAGACCGACGTTTTCTTCGACGGATCGCCACGGCAGCAGCGCGGCGTGCTGGAACACCATGCTGATGCGCCGCCGACGGGCGGCACGCAGGCTGGTCGCATCGCAGCGGGCGATATCGAGCGGATCGCCGCCGCCCGACAGCAGCACGGCGCCGCGGCTCACCCGTGTGAGGCCGTTGGCGGTGCGCAGCAGGGTCGACTTGCCCGAACCCGACAGACCCATGAGCACGCAGATCTCGCCCGCGGCGATCGACAGCTGTGCAGCGTGCACGGCGAGCGTCACGTCCTCTTCGCGGGCCACCGCGAGCGGATCGGTGCCGCGGTCGAGCGCGGCGAGCGCGCGGCGTACCGACTCGTCGCCGGCACGTCCGCTGCGCCGCGGGTAGATGACGTCGACACCGCGGAATTCGAGCGCGGTCATGGTCGCCGACTCCGCTCGCGGGGACGACTGAGCCGATCGAGCACGATCGCCAGCAGCACGATGACGAGACCCGCTTCGAAGCCGACGTCGACTTGTACGCTGTTGAGTGCGCGCACCACCGGCACGCCGAGTCCGCCGGCGCCGACCAGCGCGGCAATCACCACCATCGACAGGCTGAGCATGATGCATTGCGTGAGACCGGCGAAGATCGACGGCAGCGCTGCGGGCAGTTCGATGCGCAAGAGCCGCTGCCAGCGGGTCGCGCCGAAGGCATCGGCCGCTTCGAGCAATGATTTCGGCACGCCGCTGATGCCGAGATGCGTCAGGCGTACCGGCGCGGGCAGCGCGAAGATCACGGTGGAGATCAGGCCGGGAACCACTCCGAGGCCGAACAGCACCAGCGTCGGGATCAGGTAGACGAAGGTAGGCAGGGTCTGCATCAGATCGAGTACGGGCCGCAGTGCTGCATGCAGCCTCGGCCGGTGCGCGGCGGCGATACCGAGCGGCACGCCGACAAACATGGCCGAGCCCGCTGCCACGGCCACCAGCGCCAGCGTTTCCGTGGTCGCGTCCCAGTAGCCCTGGTTCATGATCAGCAGCAGCGCGGCCGCAACGAACGCGGCGAGCGGCAGCGAGCGATGCAGCAGCCAGGCACCGGCGGTGGCGGCGAGCAGCAGCAGCCAGGCGGGCAGCGCACGTAGCAGGTCATGTGTGCCGTTCACCGCGCCTTCGACCACGCTCGAGACCAGCGCGAAGAACGGCTGACCATGGGTCTGCGCGTAAGTCATCAGCGCAGCGATCGATGCACCCACCGGCAGCTTGCGCGCGGCGAGCCAGTTCTCGAGGGTTGCGACCGCGTCATGTACCCCGTCAGCCGCCGGGTCGTCAGCCGCTGCGCCGCCAGCTGCTGCGCCGCCAGCTGCTGCGCCGCCAGCCGCTGCACCGTCGACACTGGCCGCCGGAATCCTGGCGGGGTCGCTGCCGTCGGCCCGGCGGACGCCGCTCAGCAGCGTGGCCAGCGTCTGCGGATTGGCGCGCAGCCAGTCAGCCGCTGCCGCCTCGGGTGCGAGCTTGCGATGCAGGATGCCATCCATCAGCTCGTTTTCCATGGCAGCGGTGAATGTCAGGTTGCGCAGCAGACGGGCGACGTTTGGACACTCTTCGAGATAGCCGGCCCGCACCAGCGTGTGGATCACGGCACCGCCGAAGTTGGGGCCAAAGCTGTCATCGCCGCCGGTGAGATAGCGCAGCGCGATGCGCTTGTTCATCGGATGCGGTTGCCAGCCAAGAAAGACGATTGGCTCCCGAGCCGCCACGCTGCGCTCGACCTGCGCGAGCATGCCCTGTTCGCTCGACTCGACCAGCCTGAAGCCGCCGAGGCCCAGGCGATTTTCCTTGATGAGATCAAGGATCAGCCGGTTGCCGTCATTGCCGGGCTCGATGCCGTAGATCTTGTAGCGCAGCGCGGGGCCGAAACGCGCGATGTCGGCGAAGTCGTGCAGCCCCTGTTCGTAAAGATAGGAGGGCACGGCGAGCGTGTAGCGCGCCTCGCTCATGTTGGGGCCAACGATTTCCACCGAGCCGTCATCGAGATAAGGCTGGCGGTCGGCGCGCTGCGATGGCATCCAGTTGCCGAGGAAGACGTCGATGTCGCGGTTGCGCATCGAGGCGAAGGTGACCGGCAGCGACAGCACGTTCACCTGGGGCTGGTAGCCGAGTTGCCGCAGCAGGTGGCTGGTGAGGCCGGTGGTCGCGGTGACATCGGTCCAGCCGATGTCGGCAAGGCGGACCTTGGCACAGGCCGCCGGTTCCGCGGCGGCGACGGGTGCGGCGCAGAGCAGCAAGGACAGGCCGCAGAGGGCGGCGAGCGTCGTCGACAGGAGTTCGTTGAACAGCCGTTCAAAGCGCTTCATCGACACTCCGGCAGCGAAGTAAATGCATGTAATTGCTATAGTTGTTGGTATTCGACCTTGCCTTGGCCTGGCGCCGATGGGCGTCGGGCAGATTCTGGAGGATGCGCCATTGAACGACACCGCAAGTCCACCCGAAGGAGCGCCGACGGGACGCACAGCCGATTCCAGCCGCCGCCAACAGCTGATCGAAGTCACCTTGGAGAGTCTGGCAGAACTCGGTGCCCACGGCACGACCCTCGCCAGCATTGCGAGTCGTGCCGGCGTATCACCCGGGCTGGTCGCCCATTATTTTGTCGACAAGGACGGCCTGCTCGAGGCCGCGTTCCGTGCCTTGCTGGCGCGTCATCGCGAGCAGTTGCGCTGGCGGCTGACGGCGGCGGCCGAGCCGCTCGGGCGGCTGCAGGCCTGTGTCGAGGCCTGTCTGTCCGTCGAGGCGCTGCGCGCCAGCGACAGCCGCGCCTGGCTGGCGTTCTGGAGCCTTGTGCACCAGTCCGCGCCCATTGCGCGTGTGCAGCGCATCTATCAGCGACGCATGCTCTCGAGCTTGCGCGGCGCGCTGCGCCCGCTGTTGCCGCAGGCGGTGCTCGCCGAGCGGGCTGCGGGAATCGCTGCGCTGCTCGAGGGTACCTGGTTGCAGGCGGCGCTCACGCCGCGCGAGCGCGCCGACAGCGCCGCGCTTTGCGCCCGCGTGCTGCAGCAGGCGACGGCGCTGGCTACCGGACAGCCGATGGGCGCCGAGGCGGTACCCGATACGGCGCCGCGCAAGGCCGTGACGAGCGGGGCGGCGGCGCCTCAGTACCTCTCCAGCCACAACCCCGCCACCGGTGAACTGCTCGGCTCCGTGCCGATCGCCGGCGTGAGGGAAATTGACGAGGCGGTCGCGCGGGCGCGCGCCGCGCAGCCGGCCTGGGCGGCACTGACCGGCACCGAGCGTGCACGCATCCTGCGCCGTGTCGCCGACATTCTTCGGCAGCGCAACGACGAACTCGCGCTGATCGAGATGCGCGACACCGGCAAGCCCATCCAGGAGACCCGCGTGGTCGACATCGTTTCCGGTGTCGAGTGTTTCGAGTACTTCGCGGCGATGGCGACCGGTGCCGCCGGCGAGCACATCGATCTCGGACCGGCGGCCTTCGGCTACACGCGTCGCGAGCCGCTGGGCGTGGTGGCGGGGATCGGCGCCTGGAACTACCCGATGCAGTCGGCCTGCTGGAAGACGGCGCCGGCGCTGGCCTTCGGCAATGCCATGATCTTCAAGCCCGCCGAGCTCACTCCGCTCAGCGCCGCCGAGCTGCCCGGCATCATGCGCGCAGCCGGCGTACCCGATGGCGTCTTTCAGGTGGTACACGGCGCGACCGATACGGGGCGCCTGCTGGTGCGGCATCCGGGGATCGCCAAGGTGTCGTTGACCGGCGCGGTTGAAACCGGCAAGGCCGTGATGGGCGATGCCGCCGCCACGCTCAAGCACCTGACGCTCGAGCTCGGCGGCAAGTCGCCACTGCTGATTTTTCCGGATGCGCAGCTCGACCAGGCGGTCTCGGGCGCATTGCTCGGCAATTTCTACTCGGCCGGTGAAGTCTGCTCCAACGCCACGCGCGTGTTCGTGCACCGCTCAATCAAGGACGAGTTCCTGCGCCGGCTGCTCGCGCGGGTGGCGGTGATGAAGATCGGCGACCCGGCCGATCCGGCGACCCAGGTGGGTTCGCTGATCAGTGAAGAGCACCTGCGCAAGGTGATGTCGTACATCGAGCGTGGTCAGGCCGAGGGCGCGCGGCTGCTGATCGGCGGCAAGCGGCTGACAGACGGCGCGCTGGCACGCGGCTTCTTCGTGACGCCGACGGTATTCGACCGCTGTCGCGACGACATGAGCATCGTGCGCGAGGAAATCTTCGGGCCGGTGATGATGGTGCTCGACTTCGACGACGAGGCCGAGGCGATCGAGCGCGCCAATGCGACCCACTTCGGCCTGTCCGCGGGGGTGTTCACCAACGATCTGAACCGCGCGCATCGGGTGATCGAGCGGCTGCAGGCCGGCAGCTGCTGGATCAATCACTACAACATCTGTCCGATGGAACTACCCTTCGGCGGCTACAAGCACTCCGGCTTCGGCCGCGAGAACGGCCGCATCACCATGGAGTACTACACGCAACTGAAGAGCGTGTACGTCGCCAAGGGCAACATCGATTCGCCCTACTGAGGCGGCGGGACCCATGCGCAGCACGGAATTCGATTACGTCATCGTCGGCGCGGGCTCGGCGGGGTGCGTGCTGGCCAATCGTCTGAGCGAATCGGGCGAGCATCGCGTGTTGCTGCTGGAGTATGGTGGGTCGGATCGCTCGGTCTTCATTCGCATGCCGTCAGCGCTCGCCATTCCGATGAACCGCCGGCGCTATAACTGGTACTACCACACCGAGCCCGAGCCCGGCCTCGATGGCCGCAGCCTGCATACACCCCGTGGCAAGGTGCTCGGCGGCTCCTCGTCGATCAACGGCATGGTCTACATCCGCGGTAACGCGCTCGACTTCGAGCGCTGGCAGGAGGAGGGCGCGGAGGGCTGGAGTTACGCCGATGTGCTGCCTTACTTCCGTCGCGCCGAGACGCGCGCGAGCGGTGGTGACGATTACCGCGGCACTGAGGGGCCGCTACAGACCTGCTACGGCAGCCTGCGCAATCCCTTGCACGCGGCATGGCTGACCGCCGGCCTGCAGGCGGGCTACGCGTCCACCGATGACGTCAACGGCTTCCGCCAGGAGGGCTTTGGCCGCTTCGACATGACGGTGGGCGCCGGTCAGCGCTGCAGCGCGGCCGTTGCCTACCTGCATCCGGCGCGCAGTCGCCGCAACCTGCAGGTGCACACCGGCAGCCTCGCCACGCGGCTACTCTTCGACGGTGAGCGTTGCGAGGGTGTGGAGTACCGCCGCGGCGCGGCAACCCAGCGCGTCTACGCGCGTCGCGAGGTCATCGTCAGCGCGGGGCCGATCAATTCCCCGCAATTGCTGCAACTCTCGGGCATCGGTCCGGCCGCGGAGCTCGCCGCCCTCGGCATCGAGGTGCGTTGCGATCTGCCCGGTGTCGGCAGCAACCTGCAGGATCATCTCGAGTTCTATTTCCAGCATGCCTGCCGCGAGAAGGTCAGCCTGTACTCGGCGACGCGACCCTGGTCGAAAGCCTGGATTGGCGCTCGCTGGCTGTTGTCGCGCTCTGGGCTGGGCGCGACCAACCACTTCGAGACCGGCGGCTTCATTCGCAGCCGTGCGGGTGTGCGCTACCCGGATATCCAATACCACTTTCTGCCGCTTGCCGTGGCCTACGACGGCTCCAGCGGTGCGGCCGAACACGGCTTCCAGGCGCATGTGGGACCGATGCGTTCGGCGAGTCGCGGCTGGGTGCGGCTGCGCTCGGCCGATCCCGCGCAGGCACCGCGGATCCGCTTCAATTATTTGAGTACGCCCGAAGATCTCGAGGAAATGCGCGCCTGCGTGCGGCTGACTCGGGAAATCTTTGCCCAGCCGGCTTTCGGACGTTTCCGCGGCCGCGAAATCCAGCCGGGCGAGGGCGTGAGCAGCGACGCCGAGATTGACGCGTTTGTCCGCCGCCACGTCGAGAGCGCCTACCACCCCTGCGGTAGCTGCCGCATGGGCGGCCGCGACGACCCGCGCGCCGTGGTCGATCCCGAGACGCGGGTACGCGGCATCGCCGGACTGCGCGTGGTCGACTCGTCGATCATGCCGTCGATCACTACTGGCAACCTCAACGCGCCGACCATCATGCTTGCAGAGAAGGCGGCCGATCACATTCTCGGTCGGCCGTTGCTGCCGCGCGCCACGGCGCCCTTCCACGTTGCCGACGACTGGCAACACCGCCAGCGCTGAGGCCTGCGCGCAGCGGCGCGCCTGAGCATCACGCCCGCGGCGAGTCAGGGCTCGAGCGGCAGGTCTTGTGCGGCTTCGATCAGCCAGCGCTCGAGGTAGTCCGCGTAGGAGCGCCAGACCTCGATATGGAATTCGTCGCGACCGCGTCGCCAGAGGACGATTTCCGTTTTGCCGAACAGCGTGCGGGCGCAGCGATCGGGCGGAAACTGCGCGACATCGAGATCCAGCGGGCAGCCGCAGGCGAGCAATTCTTCGATGCTGCGGCCCGCGAGGCCGAGCGAGAGTTGACGGTGGGTGACGTCGACCAGCGAGTGCGCCTGACCGACCAGCGCGCGTTCGAGCCGGTCACCGAGGCTGGCAGCGCTCTCCTGCCAGGCGATGATCAGTCGCTCATCGGGACCGAGCCAAAGCAGCGCCGACGACTGGCTGTGACGCACCATTCCCGGGTCTGCATCGGCCGCAACACTGGACGCGCCCGCCGTATCGGCGGCGAGACCGAGCGTACTTGCAGCGGCGGACAGTGCTGCGGCATCGCCTTGCAGGATGAAACGCGCAGCCGGCTGCACCCGCCGCAGCCAGCGGCGCAGCGGCAACGGTGGGGCAAACCCTGCGACCGCGGCGACCGCAGACCCGGTGGCAACATCAGACATTGAGGCGGGCTCCCTGCGGATCAAAGAATACCGGACTGCAGACCTGCACCGGGATTTCGCCGCCGGGCATCGGCACGTACAGCGTCTGGCCGATCCGCGCGCGTCCGCCTGCGACCAGTGCCATGGCGATCGAGCGGTCGAGCGTGGCGCTGGCATACGACGAGGTGACATGGCCGATCAGCTTCATCGGCACGGTCTGCCCCGGCGCATCGACGATCTGTGCGCCTTCCTCGAGTACCCGCTTCGGGTCGAGGGTCAGCAGACCGACCAGCTGCTTGCGATCGGCAGCCTGCATCGACGGCCGGGCGAGCGCGCGCTTGCCGACGAAGTCCGGCTTGCTCTTGCCGATGGCCCAGCCGAGCCCGATATCGTTCGGCGTCACCGTGCCGTCGGTGTCCTGGCCGATGATGATGAAGCCTTTCTCGGCGCGCAGCACGTGCATGGTCTCGGTGCCGTAGGCCGTGAGGCCATGTGCTGCACCAGTCTCGCAGATGGCCTCCAGCGCTGCGGCGCCGAAAGCCGCCGGCACGTTGACCTCGAAGCCGAGTTCGCCCGTGAAGCTGACGCGGAACAGCATCATCGGCATGCCGCGCAGGCTGCCCTCGACTACGCCCATATGCGGCAGCGCCGCGGCGGAGATGTCGAGACCATCCACGAGTGGCGCGAGGATGTCGCGGGCGCGCGGACCCTGCACCGCGATCACCGCCCACTGTTCGGTGGTCGAGGTCAGCCAGACTTTGAGGTCGGGCCACTCGGTCTGCCGGTAGTCCTCCATCATCGCCAGCACGCGGGCCGCGCCGCCGGTGGTGGTGGTGACGTGGAAGCGGTCGGCGGCGAGGCGGGCGACCACGCCGTCGTCGTAGACGAAGCCGTCGTCACGCAGCAGCACGCCGTACTTGCAGCGACCTGTGGGCAGCTTGCTCCAGTCGTTGACATAGAGCCGGTTCATGAATTCCGCGGCATCGGCGCCAACCACCGCGATCTTGCCGAGCGTCGAGGCGTCGAAGACGCCGCATTGCGTGCGCACCGCGCGGCACTCGCGGGCTACCGCCGCATGCATGTCCTCGCCGACCCGCGGGAAATAGCGGGCACGCTTCCACATGCCGACGTCTTCGAAGACGGCGCCCTGGCGTACCGCCCAGTCGTGCATCGGCGTGCGGCGCACCGGGTCGAAGAGTTCGCCACGCGCCTGACCGGCGAAGCTGGCGAAAGTCACTGGCGTGTAGGGCATGCGGAACGTCGTGGTGCCGACCGCGGGGACAGTCTGCTGGAGTTCCTGCGCGGCGTGATGCAGCGCGTTGAGGTTCGAGGTCTTGCCCTGGTCGGTCGCCATCCCGGTGGTGGTGTAGCGCTTGAGATGCTCGATCGAGCGAAAGCCCTCGCGCAGCGCGAGGTCGAGGTCGGCGAGGGTGACGTCGTGCTGGAAGTCGACGAACGCCTTCGCGCCGGGTTGCAGCATGCCGGCTCGCGGCAGCGCCGCTGATGGCCCACCGACAATGCCTGAGACCTGGGGCGGCGGCGGGCAGGGCTCAGTCGCGAGTGCTGCCTCGTGTCCGGCGCGCGCGCCGTCTTCGAGACTCGCCGCCAGGCTCATGCGGCCGCGGCAGGCACCCGCCGAGCGTTCGCGCTCGGCCGATTCGCCGGGTACGAAGGCTTGCAGCGTTTCGTCATAGCGCAGGCGACCGCGGGATTGCGAGAAGAGATGCACGCTCGGCGCATGCCCCCCCGACATCAGCAGCAGATCGCAGTCGATCGAGCGCTGCTCGAGCGCCTCGCCGGCTGCGCCGAAACG
>CAZIRD010000005.1:0-56041 GCA_964541625.1 uncultured Acidibacter sp. | reverse complement strand
GCAGATCGCAGTCGATCGAGCGCTGCTCGAGCGCCTCGCCGGCTGCGCCGAAACGCGTGTACTCGATGCTGCGCAGGTGGGTTCCGCCACGCGTCGCCGTGACCTTTGCAGCGCTCACGCAGTCGATGCCGGCCGCGCGCAGCGCCGCATGCACCGGCGAGTCGGCCGTCGGACGCAGGTCGATCACCTGCACGATACGGGCGCCGGCAGTGTGCAAGGCAATCGCGGTGTGCAGTGCGCTGTCGCAGCCGGTGACTACCGCAATGCGCCGGCCCGGCAGTACCGCGTACTCCTCAAGGTAGCGGCGCGCGGCACCGGCAAGCATGACTCCCGGCCGGTCATTGCCGGGGAACACCAGCGGCTGCTCGATCGATCCGGTGGCCAGCACGACTTCGCGGGCGCGTACTTGCCAGAGGCGTTCGCGCGCCGCGCCAGGCTGCGGCGCGGCGAGATGGTCGCTGAGCCGTTCGCTGATACCGAGCAGATTGTGCGGGAAGTAGCCGAAGGCCGTGCTGCGCGGCAGTAGCCGCACACGCGGATTGGCGCGCAATTCGCCGATCGCGTCCGCCAGCCACTCGCCTGCGGCACGACCGTCGATGCGTGCGCTCGATTCGGCGAGCAGCGAACCGCCGAATTGCGCCCGTTCGTCGCAAAGCAGCACGCGGACGCCGCGACGCGCCGCGGCGAGTGCCGCGGCAATGCCCGCCGGACCCGCGCCGATCACCAGTACTTCGCAGTGTGCGTACTGCTGCGCGTAGCGATCGGGATCCGCGAGACGAGGCGCTTTGCCGAGGCCCGCCGTACGGCGGATCAGCGGCTCATACAGACGATGCCAGGCACTGCGCGGCCACATGAAGGTCTTGTAGTAGAAGCCGGCAGGCAGCAAGGCCGAGAACCAGCCGGCGACCTGGCCGAAATCGAAACGCAGGTTCGGCCAGCGATTCTGGCTGCAGGCCTCGAGGCCGTCGTACAGTTCGACCTGGGTGGCGCGCAGGTTGGGCGTGTAGCGCGCATCGTCGCGCCGCACCGTGACCAGCGCCGAGGGCTCCTCGGGACCTGCGGTCATGATGCCGCGGGGACGGTGATATTTGAACGATCGGCCGACGAGGTGCACGCCGTTGGCGAGCAATGCCGAGGCCAGCGTATCGCCGGCGTAGCCCTCGTAGGCTTGACCGTCGAAGGTAAAACGCAGCCGGCGGGTGCGATCGATCAGGCCGCCGTTCGGCAGTCGCCAGCCGTTCATCAGCGGATACCCGGGCGCGGCTCGCCGGCCTTGTAGGTGGCGAGAATGCGGTCGTTGGTAGTGTCGCGCAGCGCGTTGAAGAACCGCCCGCAGCCGCGCAGATGCCGCCAGCGTTCGGCGTGCACGCCACGTGGGTTGCTGCGCAGGTAGAGATAGCCCGCCCAGTCATCGTCGCTGACGGCG
This sequence comes from uncultured Acidibacter sp., assembly GCA_964541625.1. Lineage (GTDB taxonomy): Bacteria > Pseudomonadota > Gammaproteobacteria > Steroidobacterales > Steroidobacteraceae > UBA964. The sequence goes on along the minus strand of CAZIRD010000005.1, from coordinate 54,615 downwards.
GACGGGTCCGGCGGTCGTGCGACGTGCGCCTCGCCGCCGTAGCTGAACTCGAGTTCGGGACGCGGGCCGCAGTGGGGACAGTGGATCAGCAGCATCGGCAGACTCAGTGGGCCACGGCTGCTGCAGCGGCTTCGTCGATCAGCCGGCCGTCGCGGAAGCGCTCGAGCGTGAAGGGGGCGTTGATGGGATGCGGCTCGTCGTGCGCCAGTGTCCATGCGAATACATGCGCCGAGCCCGGCGTCGCCTTGAAGCCGCCGGTGCCCCAGCCGCAGTTGACGTACAGACCTGGTACCGGGGTTTTGCCGATGATCGGCGAGCGATCGGGTGTGACATCGACGATGCCGCCCCAATTGCGCAGCATGCGCAGGCGGCGAAAAGTCGGAAACAGTTCGCAGATGGCTTCCAGCGTATGCATGTTGACGTGCAGTGCACCGCGCTGCGTATAGGACGTGTAGACGTCCGTGCCGGCACCGATCACGAGTTCGCCCTTGTCCGACTGGCTGATGTAGGCGTGGATGCCGTTCGACATCACGACACAGGGGAACACCGGTTTAACCGGCTCGGAGACCAGAGCCTGCAGCGGAAAACTCTCGAGCGGTACGCGTACGCCCGCCATGCCGAGCACGACGCTGGTATTGCCCGCCGCCACCACGCCGACTTTGCGGCTGCGAATCAGGCCGCGCGAGGTCTCGAGCGCCTCGACTGCGCCACTCGCGTCACGGCGGATACCGGTGACTTCACAGTTCTCGATGATATCGACGCCGAGCGCGTCGGCGGCGCGCGCGTAGCCCCAGGCGACCGCGTCGTGACGAGCGGTGCCGCCGCGGCGCTGCAGCGCCGCACCGAGCACGGGGTAACGCAGGCCAGGGTCGATGTTTAGCGGCGGGCAGTAGGCCTGCGCCTCCTCCGGCGTCAGCCATTCGTTGTCGACGCCGTTGCAGCGGTTGGCGTGGATGTGGCGTTTCGCCACCTGCACGTCGTGCACCGTGTGCGCGAGCATCATCACGCCGCGCGGCGAGAACATGACGTTGTAGTTGAGCACCTGCGACAGGTCGCCCCACATCTTCACCGCGTGGTCGTAGAGCCGCGCGCTTTCGTCGAAGAGATAGTTGGAGCGGATGATGGTGGTGTTCCGCCCGGTGTTGCCGCCGCCGATCCAGCCTTTCTCGAGCACCGCGACCCGCGTATAGCCGTGCTCCGCCGCGAGGTAGTAGGCCGTGCCGAGACCGTGGCCGCCGCCGCCGATGATGATCGCGTCGTACTCCGCCTGCGGTTCGGCGCGGCGCCACTGCTGCCCCCAATGGCGATGGCCGGCGAGACTGTTCCAGAGCAGCGCAAGGCCTGAAAAACGCTGGCGGGTCATGCGGGTTGGTTGCTCAGGCGCGCAGTTCGAGATTGGCGGGATCGTAGGGCGACTCGACCACCACCGTTGCCTGCTTGCGCTCGCCGAGGATCTCGATCTGCAGCGTGCTGCCGACGGCGGCGTGCTCGGGCTGCACATAGCCGATGGCGAGACTCTTGCCGAGCACGTGACCGTAGCAGCCGGCGGTGGCGCGGCCGATCATGCGACCGTCGGCGGCGAACAGCGGTTCGTTGCCGAGGGGGTCGGCGTCGGTCACACCATGCACCTCGAGCGTCACGAAGCGGTGCGGCACACCGGCAGCGAGCTGTCGCTCGAGCGCGGCCTTGCCGATGAAGTCGCCCTTGTTGAGACGCACGAAGCGGTCTAGCCCCGCCTCGTAGGGCGTGTAGTCGCGGGTGAGGTCGCTGCCCCACATGCGGTAGGACTTTTCCATGCGCAGCGATTCCATCGCGCGCATCCCGGCCATGCCGATGCCGTATTCGGCACCGGCGGCGAACAGCGCCTCGAAGAGGTGGTGGGCGTACTCGATCGGGAAGTGCAGCTCCCAGCCGAGCGAGCCGACGAAATTGACGCGCAGCAGGTAGACGTCGGTCGCCATGCCGACCTCGGCCACCTGGCCCGTCAGCCAGGGGAAGGCGGCGTTGTCGAGCGGCGTGTCGGTGAGCTTGGCGAGCACATCGCGCGAACGCGGGCCGGCAAGCACGAAGCAGCCGCGCTGCATGGTGACGTTCGCGAGCTGCACCGAGCCGTCCTGCGGCAGGTGCTTCTGCAGGTAATCACTGTCGTAACGCTCGGCGGCGCCGGCGCTCACCACGTAGAACTCTTCGACGCCAAGGCGTGTGATGGTGAACTCGCTGCGGATGCCGCCGCGTGGCGTCAAGGCATGGCAGAGCGCCATGCGACCAATCTTCACCGGCACCTTGTTGGCGACCAGACCATCGAGCCAGGCTTCCGCACCGGGACCGCGCACCACGTGCTTGGTGAACGGCGTCAGGTCGATGACCCCGACCGCGCTGCGCAGCCGGCGACACTCGTTACCGACGTGTGTGAAATAGTTGCTGCGCCGGAAGCTCCACTCGTCGCGAGCCGCCACGCCGGGTGGCGCGAACCAGTTGGCGCGCTCCCAGCCGTAGCGCTGACCGAATACGGCACCCATCGACTTCAGGCGATCGTAGATCGGGCTGGTCTTGAGCGGCCGTGCCTCCGCCCGTTCCTCATCGGGGTAGTGCACCGTGAAGACGTTGCGGTAAGTCTCCTCGTTCTTGGTGACCACGTAGCGTTTGCTGGTGTACGGCCCGAAGCGCCGCGGATCCACGGCCAGCATGTCGATACCGGGTTCGCCCTCGACGATCCACTCGGCGATCTGCCAGCCCGCACCGCCGGCCGCGGTGATACCGAAACTGTGCCCCTCGTTCAACCAGAGGTTGCGGACGCCCCAGGCCGGACCGATCAGCGGGCTGCCGTCCGGCGTGTAGGAGATCGGCCCGTTGACGATATCTTTGATGCCGCAGTGCTCGAGAGCCGGCACGCGTCGCTGCGCGGCTTCGACGTGCGGCAGCAGGCGATCGAGATCGCCCTCGAACAGGTTCTTGCCGAACCAGTCCGGCACGCCATCGGCAAAGCGAGCGGGGGCACCGGCTTCATAGGGACCGAGGATCCAGCCCATGCGCTCTTCACGCAGGTAGTAGGACTTGTCGGACTCGCGCAGCACCGCGAGTTCGCGTCCGCCTGCGGCCCGGTAGGCGCGCAGTTCCGCGGATTCTTCGTAGACGATGTACTGGTGCTCGACCGGAATTGCCGGCACGTTGAGCCCGAACATGCGCCCCGTCTGGCGGGCGTAGTTGCCGGTGGCGCAGACGACATGCTCGGCGATGATTTCGCCGCGGGTCGTCTGCAGCCGCCATTCGCCGCTCGCCGTGCGGCTCGCTGCAGTGACTTCGGTGTGCTCGTGGATTTCGGCGCCCAGGGCGCGCGCGCCTTTGCGCAGCGCCATGGTCAGGTCGGCCGGCGCGATATGGCCGTCATGCGGGTGGTAAAGCGCGCCGATCACTGCCGGCGTGCTCGCGGTGCCGCCGAGTTCGATCAGCGGCCACAATTCTTTGACTTCACGCGGACCGATGACTTCGAACGGCACGCCGATGGTGTTCGCCGTGCCGCAGTACTTCTGGTACTCGTCCATGCGGTCGCGACAGGTGGCGAGCCGCAGGTTGCCGGTGACGTGGAAGCTCACGTCCTGACCGGTCTCCGCCGGCAGACGCTTGTAGAGGTCGACTGAATACTTGTGCAGCTGGCCGACCGTGTAGCTCATGTTGAAGAGCGGCAGCAGTCCGGCTGCATGCCAAGTCGAGCCGGCCGTGAGTTCGGAGCGCTCGAGCAGCACCACGTCCGACCAGCCCTTGTGACACAGGTGGTACAGGGTGCTGACACCGACTGCGCCACCGCCAATGACAACGACCCGGGCGTGTGTTTTCATCCGCGCAGAGTGTAGCCGCGAGCGGTGTGGCCACGGATCCAAAAGCGACGACCGGATGCCGGAATTGGACATCCTGGGTTTTGCTGCCGCATACTGCCCTGCTCGTGGATACCGCAGTTTTCCAAGGCAAGCGCAGCTACGCTTTCCTGACGCTTCCCAACTACTCGCTGATCGCGCTCGCCAACGCCGTCGAGCCGCTGCGCATGGCGAACCGTGTCGCCAACCGTACGCTCTACGAATGGCAGATCGTCTCGTTGCGCGGCGATCCGGTGCCGGCGAGCAGCGGCCTGCAACTCGCACCAACCCTCGCGTTGGCCGATCTCGGCAAGGTCGACATTCTCTTCGTCTGCGGCGGCATCAATGTGCGCGACGTGGTCAGTGCGACGCTCGCCAAGGCGCTGCGGCGGCGGGCCGAGTCGGGTGCTGCGCTTGGCGCGCTGTGCACCGGCGGCTACGTGCTGGCGCAGGCCGGGCTGCTCAACCGCTACCGCGCGTCCATCCATTGGGAGAACGTGCATGCGTTGCGCGAGGAGTTCCCGCTGGTCGACATCCGCAATCAGGTGTTCACGATCGATCGTGACCGCTACACGTGTTCCGGCGGCACTGCCCCGCTCGACCTGATGCTCAACCTGATCGAGCAGCAGCACGGCCGGCAGATATCCCACCAGGTTTCCGAGCAGTTCGTGCTCGAGCGCGTGCGCGACGGTCACGACAGCCAGTACGTGCCGCTGCGCGCACAGCTCGGTTTCACCCATCGTGCGCTCACCAAGGTCGCGCAGCTGATGGAGGAAAACGTCGAGAAGCCGCTCTCGCTGGATGCGATCGCGCGGCAGACGGGTCTCTCCCGGCGGCAGATCGAGCGACTGTTCCAGCGGTACCTCAACTGCGTGCCGAAGCGCTACTACATGGAAATCCGCCTGCGCCGGGCGCGCGAGCTGCTGTTGCAGACCTCGATGCCGATCATGGAGGTCACGGCCTCCTGCGGGTTCCAGTCGCCGCCGCATTTCTCCAAGTGCTACCGACGGCATTTCGGCCGGCCGCCGAGCGCCGAGCGTCGCCGGCAGGCCGGCGTGGGTGACGGCGAGGGCTAGCGCGCGGCCGCCGGCGCCGAGGGGGTGTCGGTACGCTTCGGCGATGTCGTACGCAGGCAACTCGCCGTCGCGAAGCGACTGGTTTCGCCGCGATATGGCGCTTACCATCCGGCAGCACAACTGACGCGCCGCAAGCGGTGCGGAGAGGGTTCTGATGACTGAAGCCGCAGATGGCGAATTCGACCTTCGTTCACTGGACGACGGCGAGTTGATCGAACAGGTCCACGACGATCTCTACAACGGCATGAAGCCCGAGGTGGAAGAGGCGACGCGGATATTCCTCGAGCGTGGCTGGGGGCCGGACAAGGTCCTCAATGACGCGCTGGTCGAGGGCATGCGGATCGTCGGCATCGACTTCCGCGACGGCATACTGTTCGTGCCCGAAGTGCTGCTTGCCGCCAACGCGATGAAGGGCGGTATGGAAATCCTCCGCCCGTTGCTCGCCGAGACCGGCGCCGAGCCGATCGGCAAGATCGTCATCGGCACGGTGAAGGGCGACATCCACGACATCGGCAAGAACCTGGTGTCGATGATGCTCGAGGGCGCGGGTTTCGAGGTGATCGACCTCGGCATCAACAACCCGGTCGAGAAATACCTTGAGGCGCTCGAGAAGCACAATCCGGACATCCTCGGCATGTCGGCGCTCCTGACCACCACCATGCCCTACATGAAGGTGGTCATCGATACGCTCAAGCAGAAGAACCTGCGCGAGAAGTACATCGTGCTGGTCGGCGGCGCGCCGCTCAACGAGGAGTTCGGCAAGGCGATTGGCGCCGACGCCTACTGCCGCGATGCGGCGATCGCCGTCGAGACGGCCAAGTCGCTGCTGGCGGCGAAGCGCGCCGCGGCGCGCGCCCACTGAAGACGTCGCGCATGGCGAGCGCCGGCCGCCAGCTCGTGATCGCCTGCGGTGCGCTCGCCCACGAGATCGCCGCGCTGCGTGCCGTGCACGGCTGGCTCGCCCTGGATGTGCACTGTCTGCCGCCCGAATTGCACAACCGGCCCGAGCGTATCGCGCCGGCGGTGCGCGAGGCGATCCTCGAGCACCGCGGCCGCTACGAAGAAATCTTTGTCGCGTATGCCGATTGCGGTACCAGCGGGGCGCTCGATGCGGTGCTGCGCGAGTTCGGTATAGAACGCATCGAGGGTGTGCACTGCTACCAGTTCTATGCCACGCCCGAAGTCTTCGCGGAACTCGCCGAGGCCGAGCCGGGCACGTTCTTCCTCACCGATTTTCTGCTGCGGCATTTCGATCGGCTGGTGTTTCGCGGTCTCGGCCTCGATCGCCATCCGCAGCTGCAGTCGCAGTACTTCGGCAACTATCGCCGGCTCGTCTATCTGGCGCAGAACCACGACCCCGGGCGCGACGCCGCCGCCCGGCAGGTCGCCGCGCGTCTCGGCCTCGAGTACCACTGCCGGCAAACCGGTTACGGCACACTCGAGGGCAGTCTGCGGCGCTTCGTTGCAGCGGACCGGATGCCGGCCCCGCTGGCGGGATAGCACTCCATGCCTAGCCTCATCATCATTTCCTGGCGCGACATCCCTTCGCAGGTGATCGTCAAGCGCGGACGCGAAACCGCGAAGATCATGCTCTCGGCGCGCTTCCAGGAAGCGGTCGACCGTGCGGCGATGCGTGCTGGCAAGGGCAGTTCCGATGCCTACATCGCCGAATGGCAGCGCAGTGCGCCGGTGCCCTGCGGCGAGGACATGCAGGCTGAGGCGCAGGCTGCTGCGCAGGCCATCGAGGCACGCTACAGCGACGAGGAGCTCGAGCGCCTGATCCGCGCCAAGGGGCTCGCCGCGCCGCCGGCGCCCGCGGCAACGGCGGCGAAGCCAGCCGACGCCGCAGCGGCGACTGACGACGGCGGCTGACGCATGTACCGCCTGCGGCTCTGGTCGGTGCGCCACGCGCGCGGGCTCAATCGCCTCTACCGGATCCTCGAGGATGTCTTGTTCGCGCTGCAGCCGCTCTGGAGGCTGATCGGCGAGCGTCGTCTCGAGCGGCCGTTGGCGCTGATCGAAACCGGCGTCAAGGGCGCGCTGTTCGACTGTCGGATGTGCGGTCAGTGTGTGCTCAGTTCCACCGGCATGTCCTGTCCGATGAACTGCCCCAAGCAGCTGCGCAACGGCCCCTGCGGTGGCGTACGTGCCGATGGTCATTGCGAAGTCATGCCCGACATGAAGTGTGTCTGGGTCTCGGCCTGGGAAGGCGCGCAGCGCATCCCCGGTGGCGTGGCCGCGCTGCAGCAGGTGCAGTTCGCGGTGGATCGCCGGCAGCAGGGCAGTTCGTCGTGGCTGCGCGCGCTGCGTCAGCGACGCGGCGAGCCGTCGTGAGTCGCCATACAGTCGTGAGCCGCCACACATGAGATTCGGCGACGAACCGGCCCCCGGCGAGCCGCTGCCCATCCTGCCCGGTCATGTTTCGCCCGGCCGCTTCGAGCGCGTGTTGCGCGCCGGCGCGTTTGCCGTGACCGCGGAGCTGGCGCCGCCTGATTCGGCCGACCCGGACGAGGTGTACGCACGGGCGCGGATCTTTGACGGCTATGTCGACGCCATCAACGCCACTGACGGCAGCGGCGCGCACTGCCACATGTCGAGCATGGGTGTGTGCGCCCTGCTGACCCGGATCGGTTACGCACCGATCATGCAGATCTCCTGCCGCGACCGGAACCGCATCGGCATCCAGGGCGACATCCTCGGCGCCGCGGCGATGGGCGTCTGCAACATCCTCTGTCTGACCGGCGATGGCGTGCAGGCGGGCGATCATCCGCAGGCAAAGCCGGTATTCGATCTCGACAGCGTCTCGCTGCTCGGTATCGCGCGTACGCTGCGTGATGAGCAGCGCTTCCAGAGCGGCCGCAAGCTGACGCGGGCACCGCGGGTGCTGCTCGGCGCCGCCGAGAACCCCTCGGCGCTGCCGCACGAGTGGCGGGCGATGCGCCTCCTGAAGAAGGTCGAGGCCGGTGCGCAGTTCATCCAGACCCAGTACTGCTACGACCTGCCGCTACTGCGCGATTTCCTGCGCCGCGTGGAGGATCTCGGCCTTGCCGGGCGGGTGTTCCTGCTGATCGGCGTCGGCCCGCTGCGCTCGGCGAAGGCCGCCGAGTGGATGCGGCAAAACGTGCCGGGAATCCACATCCCCGATGCACTCATCGAACGCCTGCGCGGTGCGCAGGACCAGGCCCGCGAGGGTCGCAACCTCTGCGTCGAACTCATCCAGGAAGTCCATGCCATGAAGGGCGTGCACGGCGTGCATGTCATGGCTTACCGTCAGGAAGAGTCGGTCGCCGAGGTCATCGAGCGCTCCGGCGTACTGGCCGGCAGAGTGCCGTGGTACCCGGGGCGCGATCGCGTCCCGCAGCAATCAATGAAATCAGCGCAGCCAATCGGCGAGGTGGCATCATGACCGATACCGTCATCAGTTCCGCAACCCGCGAAGTCGTCATCGGCTTCGAGCGGCCTTTCGTCATCATCGGCGAGCGGATCAACCCGACCGGTCGCAAGATCCTCGCTGCCGAGATGGCCGCCGGCGATTTCAGCCGCGTCGAGGCCGATGCGCGCGCGCAGATCGAAGCCGGCGCGCACATGCTCGACGTCAATGCGGGTATCCCGCTGGTCGATGAGCCGGCGATCCTCGCGCGGGCAGTGCAGATCGTGCAGTCGATCACCGACGTGCCGTTGTCGATCGATTCGTCCATTGTCGCTGCGCTCGAGGCCGGTCTCGCCGTCTACAAGGGAAAGGCGCTGGTCAATTCGGTCACCGGCGAAGAAGAGCGCCTCGAGCAGGTGCTGCCGCTGGTCAAGCGCTATGGTGCCGCGGTGGTGGCCATCTCCAACGACGAGACCGGTATCTCTGAGGATCCCGATGTGCGCTTTGCGGTAGCCAAAAAAATCGTCGAGCGTGCAGCCGATCACGGTATTCCCCGCAGCGACGTCGTGGTCGATCCGCTGGTCATGCCGATCGGCGCGATCAACCAGGCGGGTGTGCAGGTGATGCGCCTCGTGCGTCGTCTGCGCGACGAGCTCAAGGTCAATACGACCTGCGGTGCATCGAATGTCAGCTTCGGCCTGCCGCATCGTGACGGCATCAATGCCGCGTTCCTCACCATGGCGATCGCCTCCGGTCTCACCTCGGCGATCACCAATCCGCTGCATGCCGACACCGTTCGCGCCTGCATGGGTGCGGACGTCATGATGGGTCACGACCCGGACTGCGCGCGCTGGATTCGCAAGTTCCGCGAGCCGCCACCGCCGGGGGCGGCGGGCGACAACCCGGCGGCTCGCGGTCGGCGCGAGGGCGGTTTGCGACGTCGTGCCGCGGGCGGCACCGGCGGATGACCGGAGCGACCATGAGCCAGCAGGACGCGCTTGTCGTTTTCATGCCTGCGGGCAAGCGCGGGCGTTTCGCGCTCGGTACGCCGCTGCTGCAGGCCGCGCGTGAGCTGGGTGTCGACCTCGACTCCGTCTGTGGCGGACGCGGACTCTGCGGCCGCTGCCAGGTGGTGGTGGCAGAGGGCGAGTTTGCCAAGCACGGCGTGCGCTCCGGCGCCGCAAGCGTTACGCCACCCGGTGAGGTCGAGGCCCGCAGCGAGCGGCGCAAACTTTTGAAAACCGGGCAGCGGCTGTCCTGCCAGGCGCGGTTGTGCGCCGATGTGGTGGTTGACGTGCCGCCCGCAAGCCAGGTGCATCGACAGGTGGTGCGCAAGGCGGCCGAGGTTCGCGAGATCGATCTCAACCCGCTGGTGCGGTTGCACTACGTCGAAGTGCGTGAGCCGGACATGCACGATCCGTCGGGCGACCTGCGCCGGCTGCTCGAGGCGCTTGAGCGCGAATGGCAGCTCACCGGCCTCGGCATCGACCTCGGCATTTTGCGTGACCTGCAGACCACGCTGCGCGCCGGCAACTGGAAGGTGACCGCGGCGGTTCATGACGGCCGGCAGATCATCGCGCTCTGGCCGGGGCTGCATGAGCGTGCGCTCGGTATGGCGGTGGACGTCGGCTCGACCACGATCGCTGCGCATCTCTGCGACCTCGCCACGGGCGAGGTGGTGGCGTCGGCCGGCATGATGAATCCGCAGATCCGCTTCGGCGAGGACCTGATGAGCCGCGTGTCGTACGCGATGATGAATCCCGGTGGCGCGACGCAGATGACCGCGGCGGTACGCGCGGCGCTTGGCGAACTCGCAGCGGAAGTGGCGCGCGAGGCGGATGCGACGGCAACCGACATCCTCGAGATCACGCTCGTCGGCAACCCGGTCATGCATCACCTGGTGCTCGGGCTCGATCCCGTCGAACTCGGCGGTGCGCCGTTCGCGCTGGCGATCGACACGGCGATCGAACAGCCGGCGAGTTCGCTCGGCATCGCTGTGCATCCGAACGCCCGTGTGTATGTACTGCCCTGCATTGCCGGCCATGTCGGCGCCGATACTGCCGGCGTGATCCTTGCCGAGCGGCCGGATCTCGCCGATCCGGTGACGCTGTTGGTCGACGTCGGCACCAATGCCGAAATCGTGCTCGGCAACCGCGCCCGGTTGCTCGCCTGTTCGAGTCCCACCGGGCCGGCGTTCGAGGGCGCACAGATCAGCTGCGGTCAGCGTGCCGCGCCCGGCGCCATCGAGCGGGTGCGAATCGACCCGGTGACGCTCGAGCCGCGCTTCAAGGTGATCGGCTGCGATCTCTGGTCGGACGAAGCGGGCTTCGCCGAGGCAACGCGCAGCATCGGCGTCACCGGCATCTGCGGCTCGGGCATCATCGAAGTGATCGCCGAGATGTATCTTGCCGGGGTCATCAACCAGGACGGCGTGGTCGATGGCGCGCTTGCCGCGCGCAGCGAGCGCATCGTGCCGGCCGACCGCACGTTCTCCTACGTGCTGCATCGCGGCACCCAGACGCTCGCCATCACCCAGACCGACGTACGGGCGATCCAGCTCGCCAAGGCCGCCCTCTATGCCGGAGTGCGACTGCTGATGGAGGAACTCGGTGTCGAGCGCGTTGATCGCATCCGTCTTGCTGGCGCCTTCGGCGCGCATATCGACACCAAGTACGCGATGGTGCTTGGGATGATTCCCGACTGCGACCTCGGGCAGGTCGCGGCGGCGGGCAATGCGGCCGGCACGGGCGCGCGCATCGCGCTGCTCGATGCCAGCGCGCGCGCCACGATCGAGCAGATCGTGCGCCGGGTGGAGAAGATCGAGACCGCCATCGAGCCGCGCTTCCAGGCGCACTTCGTCGAGGCGATGGCGATTCCGCACAAGCGTTTTCCGAACCCGGAGCTCGCCAAGGTCGTGAACCTGCCGCCGCCCAAGGAATCGGCGGCGCAGGCTAGTGCCGCGCGCGGTCGCCGTAGCCGGCGACCGGCCTAGGCAGACGCTGCAGCGATTCGCCGATCAGACCTTCGGGTCGGGATTTTCGGTGTGACCGTCCAGCGTCAGGACCTGCCCGGAGATGCGCGCACCCGCGGGTGAGGCGAGGTACACCGCCATGGCCGCGACGTCCTCCGCGGTGACGAAGCTGCGCAGCGAGGTACCGGCTGCATAGGCCGCGCGCACGTATGCGGCGGTGGTGCCCTTGGCGGCGGCCTCGCGCTCAATAACGCGCTCGATGCGCGGTCCTTCGACACACCCCGGTGCGATGACGTTGGCGCGGATGCCAAAGGGGCCTGCCTCCATCGCCACCGTTTTCATGAGGCCGTTCACCGCCCACTTGGCCGCGACATAAGGCGCGCGCAGCGGCGTGCCGAACTGCCCCGAGGTCGAACCGGTGAAGATGATGCAGCCGCTGCGCGCGCGTTTCATGAGCGGCAGCGAACCCTGCGCGGCGAGCACGGCACCGCCCAGCGTCACGCCGAGGCATTGCTGGAACGCGCCGTAGTCCTGGTCCTCGAGCAGTGCGGTGGCGCCGGCGACACCGGCGTTGGCACAGAGGGTATCGAGACCCTGCCAGGTCGACTCGATGCGCGCAAACAGCGCGCGCATCGCCGGCGGGTCGGCGACGTCCACGCGTTCGCACTGCCAGTCGGCTGGACAATCGGCGAGCGCCGCTTCGTCGATGTCGGTCACCCAGATCCGTGCGCCCGCTGCGGCAAAAGCGCCGGCGATCGCCCGGCCGATGCCGGCGGCGCCGGCGGTGACGAGAACCCGTGAATCTTTGATCATCGGCGGCCGCGCTCCGGGGTGACTGCGCTAGATGAAGGGCAGTTCGGCGAGCGTGCCCGGCTGCATCACGCCGCCCACCTGCGCCTCGAGTCGATCGCCGGCGACGCAGCTGCGATCGAGCAGCGCGAAGCCGATGTTCTTCTGCAGACGGTAGGAGAAAATGCAGTTGGTGAGATCGCCCACCTTGCGACCGTCCCTGTACAGCGGATTCCATAGGAACCCGGGCCGCACCGGCTCACCCGCATCGAGGATGATGCCGAGCGTATGTCGCCGGGGTCCCGCCGCCGCGATCCGGCGCAAGGCCTGGATGCCGATGGTGTCGTCGGGCACGTCGAGATCGACGTACTTACCCATACGCACCTCGAAGGGGTTGGTTTCGGCGTCGGTGTCGCCGCCGTAGGAGATGAGCCCCGACTCCACGCGCTCGCACCAGTTCGGCGCGCCGGGCCCGATGCCGTGCGGCTTGCCCGCCTCCTTGAAAATCGCCCAGAGACGGCTGCCCGCACTGCCGTCGCGCAGGTAGATCTCGAAGCCGCCCTGTTTCGACCAGCCCGAGCGCTGCACCACCACCGGAATGCCCTCGATGCGGGTCTCGCGGAACCAGAAATATTTGAGACTGCGCACCCAGTCGCCGCAGACGCTGGCGACCACCGACTCGGCCTTGGGTCCCTGGATGGCCATCGGCGAGACGTCGGGCTCGCTGACCTCGACGCGAAGCCCGCGCTCGGCCGCGATCGCCCCCGCCCAGAACCAGATGTTCGAGTCGGCGATCGACAGCCAGTAGAGATCGTCGGCGAGCTTCAGGCAGATCGGATCGTTGATCAGCACCCCCGCATGGTTGCAGAGCGGCACGTATTTACCCTGACCGGGCTGCTGAGCATCGAGCCTGCGGGGCGCGAGGATCTGCGCAAGGCGACCAGCATCGGGTCCGCGCAACTGCACCTGGCGCTCCACCGCCACGTCCCATTGGCTCACACCCTCTAGCAGTCGCCGGTACTCTGCCTCCGGGTCGCCGAACGCCGTGGGCATCAGCATGTGGTTGTAGGTGGTGAACGCCGTCACGCCCTCCGCAAGGGTGGCTTCGTAGAAGGGCGATGGGCGCAAGCGCGCCGATGGAGTGATGCCGAACACTGCCGTTTCCTCTAGATGCTGAAGCCGCCGAGCTTGGTGTCGAGATATTCATCGAGCCCCTGGCGGGCGCCCTCGCGGCCGAGGCCGCTGTCCTTGATGCCGCCGAACGGTGCTGCGGCGCTGGTCGGGTTGATGTCGTTGATGCCGACGATGCCGAAGCGCAGGCCCTCGAACATGCGCAGCGCGCGACCGATCTGCTGCGTGTACACGTAGGCCGCAAGACCGAACGGCGTGTCGTTGGCCATGCCGAGGACCTCCTGCTCGTCGTCGAAGACGATCACCGGTGCCACCGGTCCGAAGGTTTCCTCTCGATAAATGCGCATCTTCGGGGTGATGCCGCTGAGCAGCGTGGGCGCGTAGAAGTAGCCGCGATCCAGGCCGTTTTCGCGCAGCCTGTGGCCACCCGTATGCAGTGTCGCGCCGTGGGCGAGGGCGTCTTCGACCTGCCGCTCGACCTTGTCGAGCGCGCGCTGGCTGAAGAGTGGCCCGATGGTGCTCGACTCGAGCATGCCGTCGCCCGCTCGCTGCGCGGCGACTCGCTGCTGCAGCGTCGCGAGGAAGGGCTCGGCGATGCTGCGCTGCACGAAGATGCGGTTCGGGCTGATGCAGGCCTGGCCCGTGTTCAGAAACTTGACTGCGGCGGCGCCTTTGGCTGCATGCACCGGATCCGCGTCACCGAACACGACGAACGGCGCATGTCCGCCGAGTTCTAGCGATACCCGCTTGAACTGCGCGGCCGCCAGCTGGTTGAGCTGGCGGCCGACCTCGGTGGAACCGGTGAAACTCAGCTTGCGTACGCGCGGATCGGTGCACAGCGCGTCGCCGATCGGCCGCGGATCGGAGGCGGTGACGAGATTCGCCACGCCGGGCGGGATGCCCGCTTCCTCGAGGATGCGGAATACGGCTTGTGCGCATAGCGGCGTCGACTCGGCCGGCTTGAGCACGATGGTGCAACCCGCTGCGAGCGCCGGCGCAAGCTTGCGGGTGATCATCGATACCGGGTAGTTCCAGGGCGTGATCGCGGCGACCACGCCGACCGGTTCCCGACGCACGATGAATCGCTGATCGGGCCTTGCCGAGGGAATCGTCTCGCCGTAGACGCGCTTCGCTTCCTCGGCGTACCAAAGCAGAAAGTCCGCGGCGTAGCCGACTTCGGTCAGCGCCATCCGCAGCGGCTTGCCCTGCTCGGTGGTCATGAGACGCGCGAGATCATCACGCTTCGAGAGCATGAGTTCATGCGCGCGATAGAGCCGCGCCGAGCGCGCATAGGCGCCGGCGGCCACCCAGCCCGGGAATGCCGCGGCAGCCGCGGCGATCGCGCGCTGCGCATCGGCTGCCCCACCGTCGGCGACGCTGCCGATCTGCTCGCCGTTGGCCGGGTTGAAGACGGCGAATTCGCGCTCCGCCTGCAACCACTTGCCGTCGATGTACATCGAGTTCGTGCTCCCGTGCCGTTCAGTCCAGGAAACTGCGGATCGCATCGAGCAGCTCGTCCGGCTTTTCCGCCATGATGGCGTGACCCGCGCCCTCGAGCTGCAGTACGCGTGCTTGCGGGAGCGCCTGCAGCAGTTCCTTCGCGCCGCGCGGCGGCGTCATGAGGTCACGCTTGCCGAGTACGATCAGGGTGGGGCAGCGGATCGCGGCACAGGCGGCGAGTCCGTTCGTGTAGGCGTTGCAGGCGGCGAAGTCCGCATGCATCACGCCAGGTGCCTGTCGCTGCATGAGCCGCAGGTTCATGCCCGGCACCCAGAACCCCGGACCCGGATTGCCCGGGAAATGGGCGAGACCCGAGTGTGACCAGACATTCACCATGTGCTGTGCGGCGGGCTCGTCATCGCGGGTCGCGTTCAGCAGTTCATCGGTCACCCGCATCGGCAAAGTCGAGCCGATCAAGGCGAGTTTCGCCACCCGCTGCGGATATCGCGCCGCGCACTCGAGGGCGATGAGCGAACCCATGCTGTGACCGATGAGCGCGGCCGGCGCAACATCGAGCGCAGCGAGCACCGCCTCGATCCAGTCGGCAAGCGCCTCGATGCGGGTCAGCGCCGGCCCCGCCGAGCGACCATGGCCCGGCAGGTCGACGGCGAGTACGCCATGACCGTGATGCGCGAGGTAGCGGCTCTGCAGCGCCCAGACGCTGTGGTCGTGTTCGGCGCCATGGATGAACACCACTGTCGGTAGTGCGCGCTCCAGCGGCTTGCCGCCGGTGTAGATGAAGGCCGCGCGGCCGTCGATCTGCAGTTGCATCGTGACGATCCGGCTTCAGGTCTTCTGCGCGGAGCGCAGTGCCTGCGCGAGGTCGTCGATGAGATCGGCCGGATCCTCGAGACCGATCGACAGACGGATGGTGCCCGGACCGATGCCGGCGGCACGCAGTGCAGCGTCATCGACGCGAAAATGCGTGGTGCTCGCCGGATGGATGACGAGCGACTTGGCGTCCCCGACGTTGGCGAGATGCGAGAACACCCGCAGCGTCTCCATGAACTTTCGGCCCGCCGCCCGCCCGCCGCGGATCTCGAAGGTGAACACCGCGCCGCAGCCCTTCGGCAGCAGGCGCCGGGCGAGTTCGTGGTCGGGATGCGAGGACAGTTCCGGATAGCTCACGGATTCCACTGCCGGGTGGGCGGCGAGGAACTGCACCACTGAGCGGGTGTTGCTGACGTGACGATCCATGCGCAGCGAGAGGGTCTCGATGCCCTGCAGCAGCTGGAAGGCGGTGAATGGCGCCATGCAGGCGCCGAAGTCGCGCAGACCCTCGCGCCGTGCACGCAGCAGGAACGCGGCCACGGTGGACTCCTCCTGGAAGTCCATGCCGTGGAAGCCTGCGTAGGGTTCGGTCAGTTCCGGGAATCGCCCGGAGGCCTCCCAGTCGAAGGCGCCGCTGTCGACCAGCAGGCCGCCGATGGCGACGCCGTGGCCGCCGAGGAACTTGGTGGCCGAGTGCATGACGAGATCGGCGCCGAACTCGAACGGTCGCAGCAGGTAAGGGGTGGTGAAGGTGGCATCCACGAGCAGCGGCAGGCCGGCGGCGTGGGCGATCGCTGCCACGGCGGGAATGTCGAGCACATCGAGCCCTGGGTTACCGAGGGTTTCGGCGAACAGCAGGCGCGTGTTCGGACGGATGGCGCTTCGCCAGGCGTCGAGGTTGCGAGGGTCGATGAAGGTCGTCTCGATACCGAAGCGGCGCAGGGTGTGGTGCAGCAAGTTGTGCGAGCCGCCGTAGAGCGAGCGGCTCGCAACCACGTGCGAGCCGGCGCCGGCGAGCGTACAGACCGCGAGGTGCAGCGCCGCCTGGCCGCTCGCGGTGGCGATCGCACCGACGCCGCCGTCGAGCGCAGCGATCCGTTCCTCGAGTACGGCATTGGTCGGATTGGAGATGCGCGAATAGACGTGTCCCGCGCGTTCCATGTTGAAGAGCGCCGCTGCGTGATCGGCATCGCGGAACACGTAAGCCGCGGTTTGGTAGATCGGGGTCGCGCGTGCGCCGGTGACGGGATCGGGACGCTGGCCGGCGTGCAGGCTGAGGGTGTCGAACCCGGGGTTGCGGGGCGATGTCAACGGCGACTCCGGACAGTGAGGACTTGGCAGCGTTATGCGCCGGCGCCGACGATGGCACAAGGCCGCGATCGCTGACAACCTGCGTTAGGCTTGTCGGGCATGAACACGACCGCGACGCTTCCCCGCCGCATGCGAGCGGCAAGACTCATCGGCCATGGCGGCTTCGAGTGCCTGCAGTACGCCAACGACATCGCCATGCCACGGGTCGGTGCCGGCGAGGTGCTGATCCGGCTGCAGGCGGCAGCGCTCAATAACACCGACATCAACCTGCGCACCGGCTGGTATTCGAAATCGGCCGCGACCGCCGACGCCGGCTGGACGGGTGACGCGGTACGCCTGCCGCTCATTCAGGGCGCGGACGGCTGCGGCGTCGTGGTCGCCGCGTCGGCAGCGGACGAGTCCTTACTCGGCCAGCGGGTGATCATCGACCCTATCGTTCGTCTGCGCCGCGACGGCGTCGAGATCGTCGAGTACCTCGGGACGGATCGCGATGGCTGCTTCGCGGAGTATGTAGCGGTGCCCGCGGTGAACGCGCTGCCGGTGCGTTGCGACTGGTCAGCGATCGAACTTGCGAGCGTGCCCTGCGCGCATGTCGCGGCCGAGCACATGCTGCTGCGCGCTGCGGTGAGTGCGGGCGATTGCGTGCTGGTGACCGGCGCATCCGGCGGTGTGGGCTCCGCGGCGGTGCAACTCGCCCGCCGCCGCGGCGCTGGCGTCGTCGCCATTGCGGCGCGCGGTAAGACCGCGGCGCTGCAGTCGCTCGGCGCCGAACGCGTGGTGCCGCGCGATGCCGAGCTTTCCGCGGCGATGGCCGAGTCCTCTGTCGATGTGGTGATCGACTGCGTCGGTGGGGGGCAGTTCGCCGACCTGCTGCGCGTGCTGCGGCCCGGTGGCCGCTATGCCGTCGCCGGTGCCATTGGCGGCGCACTCGTCGAGTTGGACCTGCGCACGCTCTACCTCAAGGATCTCTCGCTGTACGGCTGCACCGTCGCGCCGGCGCGGGTCATGCGCGATCTCGTCGCCTACATCGAGCGCGGTGAGTTGCGACCACAGGTGGCGCAGGTCTTCGCGCTATCGCAGCTCGAGGCGGCGCAGCGGGCTTTCCTTGAAAAACGCCACGTCGGCAAGATCGTCGTCGACATCGAGGACGACACGCGGCTGGTCAGTCGACCCGCTGCAACCACTCGCTGAAGTGCACCGCCGTCGAGGACGGCGCGAGCAACAGCCAATCCTCGGCGCGGGCGACGAGGATCACGTTCACCTGGGCGAGCAGCGTCGCCGCCGCGCGCCCCTCGGGAAACGCCTGCGGGTGCAGATCGAGCCGGCAGCCGGCAGCGAGTCTCGCGCGCACGTCCTCGCCCGACCAGGACCAGGCACGACGCGCCGCGGAAAGGTCGACCAGCGCGCCGGCCTCGCCGATCACCGGCGCGAGTGTGTCGCGCAGTGCGCCGGCCGCCGCGGGGCGATGCGCTTCGCCGCCGAAATCGAGCAGCAGCCAGCGTTGCGGGCGTACTGCAATGCTCATCCGCCCTGGGCCAAACCAGGCCTCGCCGAGCGCCGGCAGCTGCCAGCCTGCGGTCTGCAGCGCCGCCGCGAGCGGCGCGGTCTCGCCACGCCAAGGCACGACCTGCAGCAGCGCGAAATCGCCGATCTCAACTGCGGACACGGCTGTTCTCCGGATCGAACCAGTGCGGGTTGATCACCTCGACCTCGACCGATTCGTTGTGCACCGGCGAGACGGCAAGCAGACGGCTGCCGATGCGCTCGCGCCCGTTTTCGAGCATCGCCAGCGCCAGCCAGCCCTCGAGCAGCACTGCGGGCGTGCAGGAACTGATGTGCCCGATACTGTGTGCCGTCGCTTCACGGGTCACGAGTTGCGCACCCGAGCGCAGGCTGGCGTCGCGTCGCGTCGGTCGCAACGCCACCAGCTGCCGCCGCTGTGGCGAGGTCAGCGCCGGACGTTGCGCGAGCACCCGGCCGACGTAGTCGCCTTCGGACTTGAGCATGCGCTGGAAACCGAGATCGTGCGCGGTGGCATTGCCGTCGAGTTCGGCGGTGGTGACATGACCCTTCTCGATACGCAGCGTGTTGAGCGCCTCCACGCCGTAGGGCAGGGCGCCCAGCGGTCGGGCCGCCTCGAGGAGCGCATTCCATACGCGGTCGGCGTGGTTCGCCGGCACCGCGACCTCGAAAGCGAGCTCACCGGAAAAGGAGATACGGAACAACCGGCCACGAACGCCGGCGATGCTCGCCGGCAGGGCCGCAAGGAAGGGTACGGCGCTGCCGGAGAGGTCGGCGCCCGGCATGACCGCCTGCAGCAGCTCGCGAGCTCGCGGTCCCGCGATCGAGAACTGCGCCCATTGTTCGGTGACGTCGGTCAGCACGAGATCCCAATCCGCGCAGGTGACCTGCGCATGAAATTCGAGATGCTCGAGCACGGCGGCGTGGTTGGCGGTGGTCGTGGTGAGCAGGAAGTGTCGCTCGCCGAGCCGCGCCGTGGTGCCGTCGTCGAACAGGAAACCATCCTCGCGCAGCATGATGCCGTAGCGGGCCTTGCCGACCTGCAGCGTCGAGAAGCGGTTGGCGTAGATGAAGTCGAGAAAGCGCGCCGCGTCGGTACCCTGCAGGTCGATTTTGCCGAGGCTCGAGGCATCGCCCACGCCCGCGCATTCGCGCACCGCGCGCGTCTCGCGAAGCACGGGTTCCCAGCCGGGGATCTCGGAGTAGACCTGTGGCCGCAGCCAAAGACCGGTCACCACCATCTTCGCGCCGCAGGCGAGCTGCGACTCATGCGCTGGAAAATGCCGCACAGGTCGCAGATGGGCGCCCACCTCGCCACCGGCAAAAGCGGCGAAGGTGGTTGGATGCACGTAGGGCCGGGGCGTCGGCAGACCGACGTCGGCCGGCGACTGGCCGCGGGCCGCGGCCAGCACCGCCGCACCGACGAGGCCGCCGCTGCGACCCTGGTCGGTGGCCATGCCGTGCGTCGTGTAACGCTTCATGTGTTCGACGTGCTCGTACCCTTCGCGATGCGCGAGGCGTACGTCGTTGACGGTGACATCGTGCTGCAAGTCGACAAAGGCCTTGCCGCGACCCGGGACCTCCCAGAGGGCAAGAGGCGGTGTCACCCGCGGATCCTCTGGCCATGGCGCCGTCGTGTCCGGTGTCGGGTCGTGCCTGGCGGGTTCCCTGGTGATTTCTTTGTTTATTTCATTGACAAGTTCGGTGGCGAGTGCTGCCGCCACGAGCTCGCCATGGCGCGCGGCGGCGGCGAGTCCGAATACGCCCGCCGCGGCGCCTGTCACGGCGCCACGACTGCCAGGCAGCGAGGCGGCGAATGCGGCGAGCTCATCGCGCCACTGCAACTGGCCGCCGGCTTGCGTGGCCAGTGCCGACTCGGGCTGGTACCCCCCCGAGATCAGCAGGCAGTCGGCCGAGAGCGTCGCGCGCGATGTACCGTCGACACCGGCGATCCGCACGCCCTTCACCTCACGGCTGCCTTCGACGGCGCTGACCACGGCCGTGGAAAACAGCGGGATGCCGAGGGCGCGAGCGCGATCCGCAGCTGCCGAGTCGCCGCGCGGGTCGACGATGCCCTGCACGCTGATGCCGGCTTCGTGCAGCGCAAAGGCTGACTCATAGGCCCAGTCTGAATTGGCGAACAGCACGGGGCGCTCGCCGACCGCGACGCCGTAGCGACGCAGGTAGGCGAGTGCGGCGCCGGCGAGCATCACGCCCGGGCGATCGTTATTGGCACAGGCGATCAGCCGTTCGTTGGCGCCGCTGGCCAGCAGCAAACGGCGGGCACGGATCACGCGCAAGCGTTCACGCGGCAGACCGCCTGCGTGGCCGTTGGTGTCAGACAGCGTTTCCACGGCCGCGTACACGCCGTGATCATGGGCGGCGATGACATGGGTGCTAGAGAGCACGCGCAGCGTCGGTGTCGCCGCCAGTGCGGCCAGCGTTTCGGCGCGCCAGTTCTGCCAGCGTGGATCGAGCAGGCTGCCGCCGCCCGGCGTCGCGTCACGTTCGACGAGCAGGACGCGCAGGCCCGACTGCGCGAGGCGGCGCGCCGCAGCGAGTCCGGCGGTCCCGGCGCCGATGACGAGCACGTCGGTATGGTCGTGCACGGTCTCCGCGCCGTGCTGCAGCGGACCCTCTGCGCCAAGATCGAGGACGCCAAGGCCCGCCGCGCGGCGAATCAACGGTTCGTAGATTTTCTCCCAGGCCCAGCCCGGGCCAGTGAAGGTCTTGTAGTAAAAGCCCGCAGGCAGTACCGCCGCGAACAGGCTGTTGATCGAGAGCAGGTCGAATTCGAGCGACGGCCAGCGGTTCTGGCTGCAGACCCGCAGGCCGTCGCTGAGCGGCACGGTGGTCGCCGGCCGGTTCGGTTCCCGTCCGGCGCGGCCGACGATGTCGATCAGCGCGCAGGGTTCCGCGTAACCCGCGGTGAAGATGCCGCGCGGCCGGTGGTACTTAAAACTGCGACCGACGAGCCGCACACCCTGCGCGAGCAGCGCCGAGGCGACGGTATCGCCCGCCAGACCACGCAGCCGGCGATCGTCGAACTCGAACTCGAGCGGCCGGTTGTCGTCCGTGAGCAGGCCACTGGCGATGCGGCGAGGTCCGACGCGCGTCGTGCTCATGACTGTTGTCCGTGCGGACGCGGCGGCTCTACAGCCGCATCGGGCAGCGTGAGGATTTCATTGGCCGTGCCGACGGCGTGGATCGCGTGGTTCAGCGTATGGCGGCAGACCTGCAGCCATTGCCGGCAGCCGGCCGCATGGAACCACCACTCGAGATGCCAGCCGCGACGGTTGTCTCGGTCGTAAACATAAGCGGCATAGGTGGCGATACCGGCATCGGCTGCCGGACGGCGCAAGCTGGCATCGCCACCATAGTGGAACTCGACCTCGTCGCGGGTACCGCAGTGCGGGCAGGGTATTCTGAGCACGCCTTCGTTCCCCGACTCAGTAAGCCCACGGGTAGGGGCCCGTGCCCGTTTCGTCCACGGTGCGACCTTCGGCGAAGCGCGCGAGATCGAGGTGCGTGGTCAGCGGATGCGATTCGCCGCGGGCGATCAGGTGTGCGGTGGTGTAGCCGCCCGCCGGAATCGCCTTGAAGCCGCCGTAGCACCAGCCGCCATTCATCACCAGACCTTCGAGCGGCAGCCTTGAAATGATCGGCGAACTGTCCATGGTCATATCCATGACGCCCGCCCACTGCCGCAGGATGCGCAGCCGCGCGAGCGCCGGCAGCAAGGCCACGCCCTCGGCAGCGACCTCCTGCGCGACCCACTGCGAGCCACGCTGACCGTAGGTGTTGTGACGGTCGATGCCGCCACCGAACACCATGCCGCCCTTGTCGGACTGACTGACGTAGTAGTGGCCGGCGCCAAACAGCAGCACGACGTCGAGGAACGGTTTGATGGCCTCGCTGACGAAGGCCTGCAGCGCGTGGGTTTCGATCGGCAGCCGGATGCCGGCCATGGCCGCCAAATGTGAAGAGTGTCCGGCGACCGCAAGGCAGACCGTCTCGGCACCAATGAAACCGCGGGAGGTTTCGACGCCGGTCACCCGGCCGCCGCGAACCTCGAGACCGGTGACCTCGCAGTGCTCGATGATGTCGACGCCGGCCTCGCTGGCACCGCGGGCGTAGCCCCAGGCGACCGCGTCGTGCCGCACCGTCCCGCCGCGCCGCTGCATGAAGGCGCCCATGATCGGGAAGCGACCGTTGTCGAGCGAGATCGCCGGCACCAGCGCCTTGAGTTGGCCGCGATCGAGTTCCTCGCAGTCGACGCCGAGCAGCCGCATATCATTGGCGCGCCGCGTCATCGAATCGCGCTGGCCGTCGGTGTGGTAGGTGTAGACCACGCCGCGCTGGCTGACCATGGCGTTGAAATTCAGTTCGCGTTCCAGTCCTTCCCACAACTGCAAAGAAAAGTCGTAGAAGCGGATGTTCTCGGCGCGGTTGTAGGTCGAGCGGATGATGGTGGTGTTGCGGCCGACGTTGCCGAGGCCGATCGGGCCCTTCTCGATGACGGCGACGTCAGTGATGCCGAAATGGTTGGCGAGGTAGTACGCGGTGGCGAGTCCGTGACCACCGCCGCCGACGATGACCACCTGATACTGCTTGCGTGGCTCGGCTTTGCGCCAGGCAGGGCTCCAGCCGCGATGACCGGCAAACGCCTCGCGCAACAGGCGCAGCGCCGAGTAGCGTCCGCTGCGGCGAAAACCGTGGCCGGTCGGGCGGGCGCTGCCCGTGTCGTGGGTCTGGCTCATGGGATTCGCGCGAGTTTAGAGCTTGCCCTGCGGTCCCGGCAATCCGACGCGGCGCGCAGTTTCACGCGCTCTTCTGGCCCGCGGCATCGCGCCACTGCGACTCCTCGGTGACCGCGGTTGTTTCCGGCTGCGCCTTGATGAACTTGCCGCGCTGTTCGCGGGGTACCGGGGCGCGGCGCGAACGGCGCCACAGGCAAAACACGGCCAGTGCCGCGGCGAGCGCTGCGAGAATCGCGAAGTAGGCGGGCGCCGCGTAGCGACCCATCAGCACGCCACCCACGACGGGGCCGACCACCGCCGCGCCGCCATTGAGCAGCAGCAAGCCGCTGCTCGCCGCCACCATCTCGCTCGGATCCAGCCGGTCGTTGACGTGTGACACACCGAGCGAATAGACCGACAGCACAAGACCGCTGATCAGTGCCGCCGTCGGCAGCAGCAGTGCGCCCGGCGCATCGCTCCAGAGCGTTAGACCTAGGGCGAGCAAGGCCGCGAGCAGCGAGACGCCGGCGATCACTGCGCGACGTTCCAGGCGGTCGGCGAGCATGCCGACCGGATACTGCGTGAGTACGCCGGCGAGGATGCTGCCGGCCATGAAGGTGGCGACCGCAGCGTCGTTCATGCCGCTGAGACGCGCATACACCGGGCCCAGTGAAAACACGATCGAGGTCATGAGTCCCGAGCTCGTCACAGCGACCACGCCTAGCGGCGAGCGACGGTAGAGTTCGAGGAAGGGGACATGCCGCGGTGTATCGACCAGCGGCGCGGCCTGTGCCGAGAGCACCAGCGGCACGATCGCGAGGCAGATCAGCGCCGCGACCAGCATGAAGGGCGTGTCGGTCGCCGGATCCGAGACCAGCAACAGGAACTGCGCGGCGCCCATGCCACCATAGAGCACGACCATGTACAGCGCGAGCAGCCGCGAGCGGGTTTCCTGCGTGGCCCGATCATTGAGCCAGCTCTCGGCGACGACGTAGATGCCGGCAAAGCAGATGCCGGTGACGAGGCGCATTGCTGCCCAGACGCCGGGCACGACGAACACCGCCTGGCAGAGCGTCGAGGCCGCCGCCACGGCGGCGAACGCCGAGAACACCCGCACGTGTCCGACGCCGCGGATGAGTCGCGGTGCGATCACCGTGCCGACCAGGAATCCCACGTAGTAGCAGGACATCACGATGCCGATGGCAGCGGTCGCGAAGCCCTCGGTTTGTGCGCGCACGCCGAGCAGCGTGGACTGCAGTCCGGCGCCGAGCATCAGGACGCCCATGCCGAGCAACAGCGGCCAGGTACTGGCGATGAGGCTTGCGGGCATGGGGCGGGAGCGCGTCTTGCGGCAGCGGCGGGAGGGCGCCCATGATACCCGCAAGGTTCCCGCGAGACCCGAAAACCCGTGCATCGCTGGTCGCGAATCCTTTGGTCTTTTGCATTGGCTGCGCTCATCGCTGCGGCGGTTGCGGATGATCGCGCTGGCTTGGCGGCGATGGACCCAAAACCGTCGCTTTTGGTCAATGGCGAGACCTTGCTTGGTGTCGCGTCGCCGACGCAGGGTGTGGATGCCTACCTCGGCATTCCGTTTGCGGTGCCGCCGGTTGGCGCGTTGCGCTGGCAGGCTCCGGTCGAGTTCCGCGGCAACGGCGGACGGCGGCAGGCCAAGGCCTTCGCGCCGGCCTGCATGCAAAGCATGCGCATCCTCGACTGGTACCGCGGCATGGCCGAGCGCTTCGGTGCCTCGCGCGATGTGTTCGCTGATCTCGCGGTCGCCGAAGATTGTCTGTACCTGAACGTCTGGGCGCCGCGGCGTATGGCGCCGCCGCGCGCAGCAGGTCTGCCGGTGATGGTGTTCGTACACGGCGGCAGCAACCGCAGCGGCTGGTCGTTCGAGCCGAACTACCATGGTCACCGGCTGGCGACGCGCGGCGTGATCGTCGTCAGCATCGCCTATCGGCTTGGGGTGTTCGGTTTCTTCTCGCACCCGCAGCTTGCGGCGCAGCCGGTCAGCGCCAACTTCGGTCTGCATGACCAGCTTGCTGCGCTGCGTTGGGTGCAGCGCAACATTGGCGCGTTCGGCGGCGATCCGCGGCGTGTGACCGTGTTCGGCGAATCCTCCGGCGCGGGCAATATCGCCGCGCTGATGCTCGCGCCGGCGAGTCGCGGCTTGTTGCAGCGCGCCATTCTGCAAAGCGGCGGCGACTTCGGCTGGCCGCGGATTCGCAGCCTGTCGGCGGAGCAAGCCCGTGGGCTGGAGCTCGCGCGCGCGCTCGATGCGGCAGACCCGCCGGACCTCGAGGCCCTGCGGCGCGTCGACGCCGCGCAGTTGTTGCAGACGGCGGAGCAGGTCTTTCGCGATCACTATCACGCGCCGGTGCTCGACGGCCTGATCATCCGCACGCAACTCGCGAGCCAGCTCGAAGCGCAGGGTGGTGCCGAAGACGCTGCCGGCGGCTGGCCTCTGCAGCAGTTGCTGATCGGCAGCAACACCAACGAGTACTACGCCGCCGATGCCGGTCAAGGCGATGCGACGGCGGTCGAACGCGCCGTCGCCAACGCTGAGTTGCTCAACACCGGCGAGGTGCGCAACGTGCTGGCGAACACTGCCGACGTCGCACTGGCGCTTGATCGGCTCGCTACCGCCGAGTCGATGCTCTGTCCCGCCCAATGGCTGGCGGCGGGCGTGGCCCGCAGCGGTCGTCCGGTGTGGATGTACGAGTTCGCCCGCGTCCGCGAGGGCAGGGCGGCCGCTGCACTGCGTGCTTATCACGGCGCCGAGCTGCCCTATGTATTCGGCACCCACGATGCCTGGCTGCCAACCGCGGCGGCGGATCGCGAGCTCAGCGAGCGGATGATGGACGCCTGGGTGCAGTTCGCCCGCACCGGGTCACCGCAGTTGTCTCGGTTGCCGCACTGGCCGCGCTTCGAGCAACCGGGGCGCAGCCAGGTGCTGCGCTGGGACGCGCCGCCGCGCCTGATCGACAGCCCTGAGCCGGTGCTCTGTCGCGTCTATCGCGAGCGGCTCGACGCGAGATCCGCGCAGTAGCGACGTATGCGTGCGCAGGCTTCGACGATCAGCGGCTCGTCGGTGGCGAAACTGACGCGCACGTAGTTGCGCGTCTGCTGGCCGAACGAGCCGCCTTCGACCACGGCGACCCGCTGCTCACGGAACAAGCCGGCGGCAAAGCTCGCGCCATCGAGACCGGTGGCGCTGACGTCGAGCAGGATGAACATGCCGGCCTGCGGGTCGAGCGCGCGCAGGCCATGGATTCCCTGCAGATGCTCGCGCATGAGCGCAGCGCGGCGCTGACAGTAGTCGCGCATCCGCTGCTCGGCTTCTGCCGCCACGTCGAGCGCGGCGATGCCCGCCTCCTGGATGAACCCCGGCAAGCTGTAGAGCATGCACAGCACGAGATTCTCGGCGTGGTCGATCAACTCGCGCGGCCCGCACATCCAGCCGATCCGCCAACCGCACATCGCATGGCTCTTCGAGAAGCTGCCGAGTGTCACCACCCGCGCGGGCAGCTGCCGCGCGAGGCTCGGCACGCGACCCTCGGGCGCGAGTCCCGCGTAGACCTCGTCGGCGACGATCCAGAGATCGTGTTCCTCTGCGAGCGCACTGATCTCTGCCAGATCTTCGACCGAGAGAATCATGCCGGTGGGATTTCCGGGCGTTGCAAAGCAGATGACGCGCGAACGTGGCGTGATCGCCGCACGCAGCGCGGCAACATCGAGCCGGAAGTTGCGCGAGGCGTCGAGGGGGACTCGCACCATGGTGGCGCCCGAGGACTCGATGGTCGCCGGATACGTCGAGTACATGGGATCGAAGGTGAGCACTTCGTCGCCCGGTCCCGCGAGGCAGAGCATCGCCACCATCAGGGCGTTCTGCGCACCAGCGAGCACGATCACCTGCTCGGGATCGAGCGACTGACCACAGCGCGCGAAGTGCTGACGGGCAAGCCCTTCGCGAAGAGCGCGCCGGCCGCGGACAACGGTATAGTGTGTGTCGCCCGCTTGCAGGGCGTCGATGGCCCGCCCGATCACGACTGACGGCGTGTCGAGATCGGGGTCGCCGACGCTCAGGATGATGACATCCTCGCCGCGTTCCTTGGCGGCCGTCGCAAGGTAGTGGATGTGCCAGGCGTCGGCGCCTTCGCCGGCGACGCGCCCGACCAGTTGCGAGAACTTCACCGCATGAGCCTAGCACCCAGACCCATCGGCTGCTATGTCGTCGAACTGCTGGCAGCGAACGGCATCGACACCGTGTTCGGCATCCCCGGCGTACACAACCTCGAGCTTTATCGCGGGCTCGATCGACATCGCGGTCTGCGTCACGTGCTCACACGACACGAGCAGGGCGCCGGCTTCGCCGCCGACGGCTACGCACGCAGCAGCGGGCGCCCCGCGGCCGTGTTCGTCATCTCCGGCCCCGGTGTCAGCAATGCGTTGACTGCGGTCGCGCAGGCCTGGTCGGATTCCGTGCCGCTGTTGATCGTCGCCAGCACACCGGCGCGCGCCACGCTCGGGCGCCGCTGGGGCGTACTGCATGATCTCAATGACCAGCAGGGCGTGATGGCTGCCGCGCTCGAGCATGCCGCCACCGTCACCCGTGCCGAGGACGCGCGGGATTTCCTGCAGAAGGTTTTTGCCAGCTGGCGCAGTGCGCGTCCTCGTCCTGCCTATCTCGGCATTCCGCTCGACGTGCTCGCCGCAACGACCACGCTGCCGGTGCAGTCATTCGCACCGCTGCTGCCCGCGCCACCCGAGGGCGATGCCGCGGCTCTTGAGCGTGCTGCGCAGCTGCTCGCTGCGGCGCGACGGCCGGCGATCATCGCCGGCGGCGGCGCGCGGCGCGCAGCCGCGGCGATCCGCCGCCTGATAGAGGCACTCGACGGCTATCTCGTGACCACGGCGGCAGGCAAGGGTCTGCTGCCGGAGTCGCACCCGGCCAATCTCGGCTGCTCGCTGCCGTACGCGGTCACGCAGAGTCTGTTGGCTGAAGCGGACGTGGTGCTCGCGGTCGGTACGGATCTGACCGAGACCGACATCTACACTGCAGATCGGCTCGGATTGCGGGGTGAGCTGATCCGCCTCGACATCTCGGCTTGCGAGGACGAGCGGCATCCGGCGACGGTGTCGATCCACGCCGATGCCGCACCGGCAGTGATGGCGCTGGTCGAACGATGTCCGACGAGGACGGGCTGGCGTACCGCGGCCGGCAGTGCCGCCGTGCATCGCGCGCGGATCGACGCCACGCTGGAGCCGCGCGCGCTCCCGCTGCGCCGCGGACTCGAGACGATCCGCGGCGCACTGCCCGCCGACGCCCTTGTCTTCGGTGACATGACGCAGATCGCCTATCTCGGCAACTACGCCTTCCCCGTCGATGCCCCGGGGCTCTGGCATCACCCGTCGGGCTTCGGCACCCTTGGTCATTCGCTGCCGGCCGCGCTCGGCGCCAAGGTCGCCAATCCCGGGCGCGCCGTGCTGGCGCTCGCCGGCGACTACGGCGTGCAGTTCACGATCACCGAGCTGATCACGGCGGTGGAGGTCGGTCTGCCGTTACCCATCGTCGTCTGGAACAACGCCGCGCTGGGCCAGATCCGCGACGACATGCTCGCCACCGGCATCGCACCGATCGGTGTGATCGCCCACAACCCCGAGTTCGTCGCCTTCGCCCGCGCCTGCGGTGCCGCGGGCGTATCGGTTACGAGCCCGGCGGCGCTCGCCGCGGCCATCACGGCGGCCTTGCAGCGCGCGGGTCCGACGCTGATCGAAGTGCGCGAAGCCGACTTCGTGACCGGGTGAGCGCTGCTCAGCGCCGGTAGCCCGGATCGAGCCGATCCAGCAGGCGCAGCAGCGCCTGCCAGGCGAGGTCGTTGGGTTCATTGACGAGATGCGGCTGCGGCGACGGTGGCGGCGCATTGAACTGCCGCTCGGTCCGGCGGCAGATTTTCTTTGAGGGCAGTGACAGCATCTGGCCGCTACCCTGTGCCGCAAGCTGGATCTCGCAGGCTTTCTCCAGGTAGTACATGCGCAGGAAGGCCTGCGCGACGGTGCTGCCCACGGTCAGCAGGCCGTGATTGCGCATGATCATCACCGGGTGGTCGCCGAGACTGCGTACCAGCCGGCGCCGCTCGGCCAGGTCGTAGGAAATGCCTTCGTACTCGTGGTAGCCGATGCGTCCGTAGAACTCCAGCGAGATCTGGTTCACGGGCAGCAGGCCGTCGCGTTGCGCGGCGACCGCGCAGCCGGCGAGCGTGTGGGTATGCACGATGCAGTGCGCATCCTCGCGCGCCTCATGGATGGCGCCGTGGATCACGAAGCCGGCGAGATTGATGGGCACATGGCGCGACTCGAGCACGGCGCCGTCGGCATCGATCAGCACGAGATCCGAGGCGGTGATTTCGTCCCACATCAGCCCATACGGGTTGATCAGGTAGCAGCGCCGCTTGCCCGGCACACGCAGCGTGCAGTGGGTGTAGATGAGATCGCCCATGCGGAAGTGGGCCAGCAGCCGATAGCAGGCGGCGAGTTGCTGTCGCAGCGCCTGCAGCGCGCTGGCGGAAGGCTTACGGCTCATGGGCGAGGCTCCTGCCCGCAGGTCTCAGTTGCGCCAACGGATCGGTTCGATCTTCGGCACCATCAGCACCCAGCCGATGAGACCGAGCACGTTGATCGCCGCGGCCAGCATGAACGCCCGATCGAACTGCCCCGTTGCGCCGATGATGAAGCCGGTCGCCGCCGGCGCGATCAGCCCGGCGAGATTGCCGCACGTATTCTGCACGCTGACCCAGCGCGCGGCGGCCGACGGACCGCCGAGGATCTGCGAGACCGCGAAGGTGCCCGGTGAACCGATGCCGATGACGATCTGGTAGAGGTACAGGCAAGCGATGGCGTAGGTGATGGGCAGCGAGACGAGGCCGATCATGCAGCCAATGCCGAGCAGGTGATAGACGCCGAGGATCGTCTTGTAGGTCACGGTGGGCGAGTGCCCACGACGGATCCAGCAGTCCGTCGCCCAGCCTGAGGCCCAGGCGGCGACGGCATTGAGGAAGTACGCGCCGCTCGCCACGGCCGCCATGCTCGCCATCGAGAAGCCGCGCTGCGTGATCAGGTACGAGGGCAACCAGGCGAGGATGAGATAGAACGAGTAATTCATTGAAAACAGGCCGAGCGCGGTGCCCCAGAGACCGCGCTGGCGGAGAATCTCGCCAAAAGTGGGTCCTACCGCTGCTGCGTGGTCCGCCGCCCGCGGCTCGACCACGGTCACCCGGCGCCACAGCAGCAGCCAGAGCAGCGAGAGGCCGCCGAACAGCACGAACACCGGGCGCCAGCCGAAGCGCTCCATCAGCAAACCGCCAAGCAGTGTGCCGATGGCCGGTCCGATGAGATAACCGAAGGCGGTGATGCCATTGGCCTCGGCCACCCGCGCGGCCGGGACGCCCGCCGCGAGCAGTCGGGACATGCAGGGAAAGGCAGCGCTTTCGCCGAGGCCGAGCAGCAGACGCAGCAGCAGCAGGGCGGTGAACGAGGCGGCGAACCCGCTCGCCATGGTCGCCACCGACCAGATGCAGAGGCCCGCGGCCAGCACCGTGTAGGCGCCGTAGCGTTCCGCCAGCCAACCCGCCGGCACCATGGCGAGCACATAGGTGGCAAAGAACGCCGACAGCAGGACGCCGAGCTGCTCCGGCGAGAGCGCAAGCTCCTGCTGGATCAGCGCTGAGGCCGTGGCGAGATTGCCGCGGTCGACGTAATTGATGAGCAGCGCAAGCGAGATCGCCCACGCAAGCTGGGTGGGCGACGTCGTCCTTGCGGCTCGCGGCGTCAGAACTTCTGCGTGAACTTCAGACCGATGGTGCGCGGCTGCGGCCGCACGCCGTAGGGCTGCACGCCGCAGACCGACTCGGCGCACTGCGCGGTCTTGTAGAGCGCGGCATCCTCGTTGTTGAGGTTCTGCACATAGAGTTCGACGGTGTAGTCGTCCTTGCTCAGACCGGCGCTGAGATCAGCGATGGTGTTGGCCTCGATGTCGCCGATGATGGCATTGTCACGCAGCGCGAGCCGCGCAGCCGCCTTGCCGGAGTGGGCCACCGCACCCTGCAGGTGTGCCTGATAGTCGCCGAGATCGAAGGTGTAGCGCGCGACCACGTTGCCCTTGAATTTCGGCGTGATCGGCAGCGAGGTGCCTTTCGGCGCGTTGACGCT
Source organism: uncultured Acidibacter sp. (assembly GCA_964541625.1). Taxonomy (GTDB): domain Bacteria; phylum Pseudomonadota; class Gammaproteobacteria; order Steroidobacterales; family Steroidobacteraceae; genus UBA964. Next base: position 23,374 of record CAZIRD010000005.1, on the reverse strand, counting down.
GGTCACCTTGCCGCTGGCGTCGAAGTTCGAATAGTCGTCTTTCAGCTCGGAATCGTAGAACGCTGCCGTTGCCGAGATCATCAGCGCGTCGGTGGCCAGCCATTGCAACTGCGTCTCGAGGCCCTTGACCTCGGCCGAGGGGCCGTTGGCCACCTGGGTGATACCGTTCGCCCCCTGGAAGGCGATCTGGAAGTCGTCCCACTGCTGCAGGAAAAGCGCGCCGTTGAACTGCAGGCGGTTGTCCATCCATGCGGTCTTCCAGCCGAGTTCGTAGTTGGTGAGGAAGTCGGAGATGTAGTCGCCGGCGAACGGATTGCGGTTGATGCCGCCGGGACGGTAGCCCTCGGACCAGGTGGCGTAGAGCATCGCGTCTTCGGTGGCCTTCCAGCGCAGGTTGACGCGACCGATGTGCTCGCTCTCCTTGATGCCCTTGTCGACGTTCTGGCAAGGCGCGTCCTTGTAGGCCTTCTGCGACTTGCAGCGGTATTCGCCGTTTCGCGACCAGCCCTGACCCATGGGCGAGAAAGCCCCCGAGCCGCCGTTGGCTACGGCGCCGGGCTCCGAGCCGGTGGGGGCGCGGTCGGGGCTGAAGCCCAGCGGGAAGCCAAAGAAACCCTTGACCGTCACTTCAGGCTTGAAGAAGCGCGCACCGACGGTGAGTTCGAGGCTGTCGGTAACGTCGAACGCGACCTGACCGAACACTGCCTGGTCGGTATCCACGCGATCTAGGCTGTTGAGGTAGACGACGCCGGGGTATTTCGTACCGTTCGGCTCGTCGCGGTTGAGCAGCATCGAGTCGGCGAGACCGACGATGTTGCCGAAGGGCTGTTCGAAGTCGTGCTTCTGCTTTTGGTAGAACAGGCCGAGCAAGCCGCGCACACGCCGCTCCGGGTCGGTGCTCAGCCGCAGCTCATGGCTCTGCTTGGTGTAGGCATCGTTGTTGACGAAGCTGTGCGCCGGGTTCGGGCGGCCACCGGCGTTGTTGAGGAAGAGCCCCGCGAAATACCCGGTGGTGTAGGCGTTGTCGTACCAGTAGGAGTAGTCGGAATAGTCGAACGAGGCGTCGACGTCGCGGTTGAGGTAGTTGGCCGAGTAGGTGAGATCGAGCGTACCGACCTTGCCCTCGATGGTGAGCCCGGCCTGATACCACTTGTCCTTCGAGTACTCCTCGCGGAAATGGGTTACCGCATAGGTGCCAGGCGCAAAGTCGCTGAGATCGTCACCCCAGGAGCCGTTGCTGCTTTGCTCCTGGTACTGCACCGTCGGCGTCAGTGTCCAGTTGTCGTCGAGTTCGACCCGCAACGCCGCACGCGCACCCGTGGTCGAGAGGGTGTTGTAGTCGTTGGTCGCGAAGTTGCTATTGTTGACCACGAAGTCGTCGGCCTTGGTGCTGACGTCGCCGGGATAGCGACGGGTACCGGCGACGTTGTCGATCCAGCCCGCCTTGCGCGACTTCCAGCCAACGAGGCGCACAGCCGCACGGTCGCCGAGGGGCGCGTTGAGAAAGCCCTCGACGACATAACCGTCGCCGCCCTGGCTGATGTTGTTGGCCTCGAGCGCATAGCCCGAAGCGAACTTACCGAGCTCGGGCTTGTTGGTGATGATGCGGATGGTGCCGGCCTGCGAGCTTGCGCCGTACAGCGTGCCCTGCGGTCCCGCGAGCGCTTCGACGCGCGCGATGTCGTAGAGGTGCAGGTCGAGGTTGCCCTGGATGGTGGTGATCGGCTGCTCGTCGAGGTAGGTGCCGACGCTCGGCTGCGAGGTGGTGGCCTGACCGTCGCCGCCGGTGACGATGCCGCGCATATACACCGCCGAGAAGCCCGCACCGGCACCGATGCTCGGCGTGGCCGCCACGCTCGGCAGCATGCGCACGTAGTCGGTGAAATTGCGGATGTTGAGTTCTTCGAGCTTCTCGTTGCCGATGGCCTCGATGCTGATCGGCACATCCTGAAGGTTTTCGGCGCGCTTCTGCGCGGTGACCACGATCTCCTCGAGACCGCCGCTGTCCTGTGCAAGACCCATCTGTCCGCCGAGCGCAACCGCGACGGCGGCGGCAATGGCGGTTTCGCTGCGAAGCTCGTTGTGGCGCTTGTTCATGTGGTTCCCTGCCTGACGAAGACCCGTGCCCCGTCGAGGCTACGCCAAAGCGCGTTTACGGCAAAGGGGGGACGGCCGGGTAGTTCGTTTCGATGGGGCCCAGGGCTGACCGGAGCGTTCCCAGCCAAGGCTCGAAATGTCGCCACTGGTCGACGCCGTCCCGGTAGATCGGCTGCCGCACCTGCTCGGAACTCGCCGTGCGCACCGGCCGGGCGTTCTCGAAGAAGCGCAGGCAGGCGGACTCGAACGGCAGGCCGCAGTAGTCCAGCAGTCGGCGGACCTCGCCTTCGGTGTCCTCGACCAGGTCCTCGTAGATGACCCGATGCACCCGCCCGGGCAGCACCGTGTCGAAGTGCGCCATCAGCTCGACATAGTCGCGGTAATAGCGGCCGACGTCCTCGAGTCCGTAGCTGAAGCGCTGGCCGCGGGCGTAGAGCTGCTTGAAATTCGAGAAGCAGCAGGCGAGCGGATGACGGCGGGCATCGATGATCCTGGCGTTGGGCAGGATGCTGTGGATCAGTCCAACGTGCAGGAAATTGTTGGGCATCTTGTCTACGAAACGCAGCCGCGTCGTCTTGCGGTGGATGCGTGTGCCGTGCAGGTAGCGCTCGCCGAGTGCGCGCAGAGCGGCGTCATCCAGTGCCGCGAGGGCCGCGGCGTAGCCCTCACCCCCGCTCGGGTCGCGAGATCCGGCGGGATCGCGCTGGCGGCGCAGGTCGCGGGCGATGGCGATGATGTCCGGCAATTCGGAGGTGCCCTCCACAGCCGAGTGACTGGCGAGGATTTGTTCGAGCAGGGTCGAGCCGGCGCGCGGCATGCCGACGATGAAGATCGGTTCGCTGGACTCGTGGCCGCGATCGCTACGGGCACCGAAATACTCGCTGCTGAAGAGCCGCTTGAGACGCTGCATGCGTGCGGTATTGAGCGCGGCGTCGTAGGGCAGTCGCCGCCGCTGCAGGGCGTTGCCGCGTTCGTAATGCGTGAAGGCGTCGGCATGCTCGCCGGCGTCTTCCTGCGCCTTGCCGAGCGCGAAATGGAAATGGATGCGGTTCACGTCATCGAGCGCCGGATCCGCGAGCTGCGCGCGCATCGTCTGCAGGTCAGCGGCGCTGAAGCGGTAGGTCTTGAGGTTGGCAAGGCTCCAGTAAGCCTCGCCCAGCGCCGGTTCGCGCTGCAGACAGGCCCGGTAGGCATCGATGCAGTCCTGCTGTCGACCAGCGGTCTTCAGCACGTGGCCGTAACTCAGCCAGACCTTCGCGTTGGCGGGGTACTCGCGCAGCAGGCGGCCGTAGAGTTCGCAGGAGCGTTCGACCTCGCCGACCCGACTGAGCACCACGGCATGCAGATTGCGATAGCTCGGGTTCGCCGCGTCCTGCCAACGCAGTCGTTCGATCTGCGCCAAGGCTTCGGTGGCTTTGTTGCGCCGGTGCAGCAGCACCGCATGCTGGTAGCGCGCCGCGGCAAAGTTGGGCGCGAGTTCGAGGCAGCGTGCCAGCAGCCGCTCCGCGGCTTCCTCCTCGCCGCAGCGCGCGGCGACCTCGGCGAGCATGCGGATCGCCGGCACGTCGGTCGGCACCTGCCGCAAATGATCCTTCAACAGACTTTCGGCCCGCGGCAGGTCGTTGGCCTGCATCGCCATCGCCGCCTGCTGCAACTGTGGGTTGGCGGTGGCGCAGCGGATATGCTGCAGGTAAGCGGCATCGGCTTCGGCCGTCTCGCCGATCGCCAGCAGATGATCGGCAAGCACCCGCCAGGCCTCGGGATGCTGCGGCTGCGCGCCCAGCAGTTCGCGCAGGCAGACGATCGCCGCATCACCGTTGCCATCGGCGGCCAGTGCCAATGCCCGCTCGTAGCGCGCGGCGTGCCAGTCGGGTGAAGCCTCGAGCAGGGCGTCGAGGATCGGCAAGGCCGCGGCGGGTTCGCCGCCGCGCCGCTTGGCGGCGGCCTGCAGCAGGCGCGCAGGCGGATACCCGGGAACGGCCGCGAGCACCTCGCTCGCCTGTTCGAATGCCAGCGCCGGGTCCGCATCGAGGAGCCGACGCGCATGCCGCATGGCGACTTCGAGTGTGCCGGTGGGATCCTCTGCCTCGCCCACGGCGGACGCGCTCAGACGTTCGCGTCAGGCATCGACGCCTTGCGGCGCGCCATGAAGTCGATCAACGCGTCGTCGACTGCCGGGTCGAGTGGCGGGGCGACATATTCATCGAGCATTTTCTTGTACTGGCGGTTGGCGCGCTGTGCCATGTCGAGGGCGCCCTCGGCGTCCCACTGCTCGAAGCTGTTGTTGTCGGCGAGCGGCGAGCGGTAGAACGCCGTCTCGAAGTTCGCTTGGGTGTGTGCGCAACCAAGAAAGTGCTTGCCGGGACCGACCTCGGCGATGGCGTCCATCGCCTGGCCGTTGGGCGACACGTCGACGCCGGCCAGCATGGTGTGGAACATTCCCGCCTGGTCGACGTCCATCATGAACTTCTCGTAGCCCATCGCGAGTCCGCCCTCGAGCCAGCCGGCCGTATGCAGCACGAAGTTCACCCCGGCGAGGCAGGTCGGCAGCATGGTCTGCGCCGATTCGTAGGCCGCCTGGGCATCGGCAATCTTTGACGCGCAGAGTCCGCCACCCGAGCGGAACGGCACGCCGAGACGGCGTGACAACGCCGCCATGACGTACAGCACCAGCGCCGGCTCGGGCGTGCCGAACGTCGGGGCGCCGGACTGCATCGACATCGAGGAGGCAAAGCTGCCGAAGATCACCGGGGCGCCGGGATTCAGCAGCTGCACGAGCGCCATGCCCGCCAGCGCCTCGGCGAGCGTCTGCGTGGCGGTGCCGGCGACGGTCACCGGCGCCATGGCGCCCGCCAGGATGAACGGCGTGACGAGACAGCCCTGGTTGGCGCGCGCGTAGACCTTGAGCGCGCCGAGCATGGTCGCGTCGTAGGTCATCGGTGAGTTGACGTTGATCAGGCTGACCAGCGCCGTGTTCGGCTTGCCGGTGAGCGGATCGAGGTAGCGATCGCCGAGGGCGATCCTTGCCATCTCCACCGAATCCGCGGCGCGTTCGGGAGCGGTCACCGAACCCATGAAGGCCTTGTCGCTGTACTTGATGTGGCTGTACAGCATGTCGAGGTGGCGCTTGTTGACCGGCAGGTCCACCGGCTCGCAGATCGTGCCGCCCGAGTGGTGCAGCGAGTTCGCCATGTAGGCGAGCTTCACGAAGTTGCGGAAGTCCTCGATGCGCGCGTAGCGGCGGCCCTCGTCGAGGTTGCGTACGAACGGTGAGCCATAGGCCGGTGCGAACACCGTGGCATCGCCGCCGATGCGCACATCGCGCGCGGGGTTGCGGGCGAGTTGCGTGAACTCGGCGGGCGCATGCTTGCGCACCAGCTCGCGACACATGCCGCGCGGCATGCGCACGCGTTCGCCCTCGACGCTCGCGCCGGCCTTGCGCCAGATGTCGAGCACCTCGGGATCCTCGCGGAACTCGATGCCCACTTCCTCGAGGATGCGATCGGCGTTGTCCTCTATGATGCTCAGGCTGGCGTCATCGAGCACTTCAAAGCGCGGGATCTTGCGCACAATGTAGGGCGCCGACGCCGCGCCGCGTGCGGCGCGCGCGGCGCGCTTGGCATCGCGGGCGCTCGGACGGCGTCCGCCGGTGGTGGCTGTCGGGGTATCGCTCATGATTCAAAAATTATGGGCAGGCCGGGGGGTGGGGACTGACCCAGATGCGGCATCGACTTGCCTGCCCGCGTCAGTACTGCGCTTTCGCATAGTCGCCGCCGCTGATGCAGTAATAGTCGCCTTTGTCGGCGACGAAAATGTGGCCGCCGAGCGTCAGGCCCGAGGGGCCATCGATCGAGCCGACGCACACCGAGGTGACGGTGGCGCCCACACGCTTCCAGAACAGCGACGAACCGCAGCGGTCGCAAAACCCGCGTTCGGCCTGCTCGCTCGAGCGGTACCAGCGCAGGGAGTCGCTGCTGATCAGGTGCAGGTCGGCATCGTCCGTGTGGGTGGAGGCCCAGTGGTGACCGGTCTGCTTGCGACACTGTGTGCAGTGGCAGGCGATCACCTCATCGAGAGGTCCACGCAGCTCGAAGCGCACGCCACCGCAGAGACAGGAGCCGGTTTTCATCGCCGGTGTGCCCGACGCAGCGCGGCGATGTGCTCGGGACCGACGCCGCAGCAGCCGCCGAGCGCCTGCGCGCCGAGCTGTCGCCAGCCGCGAGAATGCAGCGCGTACTCTTCGGGCGGGGCAACGCCGATGAACTTCCAGTCCGGCGCCTCGTAGCGGCCGCACTCGGGGTACGCGGCGATGGGGCCCGCCCAGTGGCGTTGCAGCAGCTCGAGCGCGGGCAGGGTGTCGTCTAGCGAAGTGTGCATGATCGCCATCGCATCGGGGTGTAGCGCGGCGAGGCCGGCCGCCACCGGCCCGAGCTCGCAGTCCTGCCGCCCGAAGCCGACGAGCCGACCGTCCGCAGTGCGCTCGACCGAGATCCCGATCCAGACCGGCAGCCCGCTGGCGAGCGCGGCCTCGCAGGCCCAGAGCGAATAGTCGAGGTCGCGCATCATTTCCATGAGGATGAACTCGGCGCCGCCCGCCCGCAGGCTCGCGGCCTTGCGTGCGAAGAGGGTGCGCGCAGCATCCTCGGTCCAGCCGTGATCGAGCTGCGTGCGGTCCGAGCCGGGCACGGTGGGCCGCATCGTCGACATGGATCCTGCGACCACGGCGTCGCTGCCGGCCGCGGCCTCGCGCGCGAGCGACAGCGCGACCGCATCGATGTGTTCCATCTCTTCGAGGCGCCCGAAGTACTCGAGCAGCAGCGGGCTGCTCGCGAAGGTGTTGGCGGTGACAATCTCGGCGCCGGCAGCGAGGTACGCGCGATGCACATCGCGCACGATGCTCGGATGGCTGAGGTTGGCTTCGGCGCACCAGAGCGCCGTGCTCATGGGCGCACCCTGGCGCTGGATCTCGGTGCCTACGCCGCCGTCGAGCAGCACCACGTCGCCCTGCCGCAGGCGTTGCCGCAGCGCGGTGTAGGCGGGCGTGCCCATGGCGGCGCGATCAGGCACGCATGCGCGAGCCGGTCGGGTCGAAGGCGGGCGCGGTCAGGCGCACTGCCGGACGGCGGTCGCCGATCAGCTCCACCTGGAAGCCCGACGTCGCCTGCGCGGACGCGCGATCGACGTAACCGAGCGCGAGCGACTTGCCGACCGAATGGCCGTAGGCGCCCGAGGTGACCCAGCCGACCACCTTGCCGTCCAACCAGATCGGCTCGTCGGCGATGGCATCGCAGTCGGTGGCATCAATCTCTAACGTGATCAGCCGGCGCTCGCCGCCGCCCGCCTGCTCGGCGATGGCCGCCGCACGGCCGACGAACTCGGGTTTCTTCAGATCGACGAAGCGGTCGAGGCCCGCCTCGAAAGGTCCGTAGATCGGTCGATACTCGCGCGCCCAGCTGCCGAAGCTCTTTTCCATCCGCAGACAGTTAAGCGCGCGGCCACCGAAATGCCGCAAGCCGAAGCGCTTGCCGGCAGCGGCGAGTTGTCCGTAGAGCTCGCGCTGGTATTCGCTCTTCACCCAGATCTCGTAGCCGAGCTCACCGGTGAAGGACAGCCGACCGACGAGTGCCGGCACGAGGCCGACGTCCATGGCGCCGAAAGACATGAAAGGAAAGGCCTTGGTCGAGAGGTCCTCGTCGACCAGCGTCTGCAGCAGCTCGCGTGAGGCAGGACCCGCCAACGCCAGTCCCAGCCACTCCATCGCGCAGGCACGAACCTGCACGTCGAAGCCCGCGCTGCGCGCTTCGAACCAGCGCTGGTAGAAGCGCTCCGCAGCATAGGTGCCGACCAGCAGGAAGCGCTCGGCATCGATGCGGCACATGGTGAAATCGCCGATCAGCTTGCCGCGCTCGTTGAGCATGGGCGTCAGCGTCACGCGACCCTTTGCCGGGACCTTGTTGGCCATGATCCGCGCGAGCCAGCGCTCGGCATCGCGTCCGCTGACCTCGAACTTGCCGTAGTTGGAGATCTCGATCACGCCGACCGCATCGCGCACGGCGCGGCATTCGGCCGCGACGTGCTGATGCGCGTTGGAGCGACGGAAGGTCACGTCCTCGCGGGCCTCGCTGCCGGGCGGCGCGAACCAGAGCGCGTGCTCGAGTCCGCAGTAGTCACCCCACATCGGATTCTCGGCCTGCAGCTGATCGTAGATGGGCGTGGTCTTGAGCGGTCGCGCGGCCGGCAGTTCCTCGTTGGGGAAGCGGATGCGGAAGCGACGCGAGTAATTCTCGCGCACCTTGACGTTGGTGTAGCGCCGCGTGGCCCACTCGCCGTAGCGCGCGACGTCCATGGCCCAGACGTCCGCGCCGGGATCGCCGTCCACCATCCAGTGCGAGAGCGCGAGGCCGACGCCGCCGCCCTGGCTGAAGCCTGCCATCACGCCGCAGGCCACCCAGAAGTTGCGCAGGCCGGGCACCGGACCGACCAGCGGGTTGCCGTCGGGTGCGAAAGTAAAGGGGCCGTTGACGATCTTGCGGATGCCGACCTCACCCAGCCGCGGGAAATGTTTGAAGCCGACTTCGAGGCTGGGCGCGATGCGCTCGAGATCGTTCGGCAGCAGGTCCTGGCCGAAGTCCCAGGGCGTGGTGCGCGGCGACCAGGGCACGCCGGCGCGTTCGTAGGTGCCGAGCAGCACGCCGCCGCGCTCCTGGCGCATGTAGATCTCGCCCTCGAAGTCGATGACGTGCAGCAGTTCCTGCTGTCCGGCGAGTTCGGGCAGATCGTCGGTGATGATGTACTGGTGTTCCATGGCAAGGATCGGCAGCTCGAGGCCGACCATGCGACCGACCTCGCGCGCCCACAGGCCGCCGGCATTGACCACGTGCTCGGCATGCACGTTGCCCTGCTCGGTGATCACGTCCCAACTACCGTCGGTGCGCTGCCGCAGGTCCGTGACGCGGCACTGGCGGACGATCTCCGCACCGCCGATCTGCGCCGCCTTGGCATAGGCGTGGGTGACGCCGTACGGGTCGACATGACCTTCGATCGGATCGTAGATCGCACCGACGAAGTGACGCTCGTCGAGCAGCGGATGGCGCTTCTTGGTCTCGGCCATGTCGATCAGCTCGAGTTCCATGCCGAGGTAGCGGCCGCGCGCGACCGTCATCTTCAGCCAGTCGAGCCGCTCCGGCGTGCCGGCGAGCATCAGGCCGCCGGTGATGTGCAGGCCGCAGGAGAGACCGGAGACCTGCTCGAGTTCACGATAGAGGTTGATGGTGTACTGCTGCAGCTTGGCGACGTTGGGATCGCCGTTGACGGTGTGCATGCCGCCCGCGGCATGCCAGGTTGACCCCGAAGTGAGCTCGGCACGTTCGAGCAGCATGACGTCGCGCCAGCCTGCCTTGGTGAGGTGGTAGAGCACGCTCACGCCCACCACGCCGCCGCCGATCACCACCACCTTTGCCGTGTTCTTCATGTTCGATCTCTTGCGTCTGTGTCAGCTGACCGGGGGCGCGCCGCCCTCGGCCGTACGCCGGGCCACGAAATCATTGAGCGCTTCGACCACTGCAGGGTCGCGCGGCGGCGGCTGGTAGGCCTCCACCGACTGTCGCCAGATCTGCGCCGCACGTTCGGTGGCGGTCTTTGCGCCGGATGCCTGCCACTGGCCGAAGTTCTGCCAGTCGGAGACCAGCGGAGCGTAGAAGGCTGTCCGGTAGCGCGCCATCGTGTGCGCACAGCCAAAGAAATGCCCGCCGGCGCCGACTTCGGCGATCGCCTCGAGCGCGATGTCGTCGCGATCGGCGCCCACCGGCTGGAAAACCTCGGCAAACATCTGCAGCATCTCGATGTCGAGGATGAACTTCTCGTAAGAGGTGGTGAGCCCGCCCTCCAGCCAGCCGGCGGCGTGCAGCATGTAGTTGCAACCGCCGAGCAGTGCGCCCCACAGGCTCATCTGCGACTCATAGGCCGACTGTGCATCGGCGCAATTGGCGGCGGTCGCGTTCGAGGAGCGCCACGGCAGGCCGATGTGGCGCGCGAGCTGGCCGGCGCCGAAGGAGGCTTTCACGTACTCCGGCGTGCCGAAGGCCGGCGAGCCCGACTTCATGTCGACGTTCGAGGTGAAGCTGCCGTAGATGATCGGCGCGCCCGGTCGCACCATCTGCGCGAGCGCGAGGCCGGCGAGCGCTTCGGCGTGCGCGAGGGTGAGGGCGCCGGCGATCGTTACCGGGGCCATCGCTCCGGCCAGCGTGAACGGTGTGATGATCAGCACCTGTCCGGCCTCGGCGTAATCCATGATGCCGTTCGCCATCGGGATGTCGAGTTGCAGCGGCGAGTTGGTGTTGATGATGGTGGTGACGCAGGGCCGCGAGCGGAACTCCTCGACCGACAGCCCGTAGGCGATGCGCAGCATCTCGAAGTTGTCGACTGTCTGGCCTGGGCCGCGCGCATAGAACTTCGGAATCTTGTCCGACATCAGCAGCATGGCGCGCGTGGTCTCGAGATGGCGCAGGTGCACCGGAATGTCCTGCGGCTCGACCAGGCCGCCGAGACCGTGAATCACCTCGAAGTTCTGGCAGATCTTCAGCAGGTTGCGGAAGTCCTCGAATGTGCCGGCGCGCTTGCCGCGTTCGCTGTCCATGATGTTCGGTGGACCCGAGGTCGGGGCGAACATCACGTGTCGGCCCCACACCGGCATGTCGAACTCGGGTCTGGCCGCGCGCAGCACGATCTCGCGCGGCGCGAGCGCCAGCAGCTGTTCGATCAGCGCACGGTCGAAACGCACGGTGAAGCTGGACTCGTCCACTTCCGCGCCGCCGCGTCGATAGGTCTCGCGGGCTTCAGGCAGCAGCACGCGCATGCCCTGATTTTCGAGCAGGGCGAGGGCGCTGGCATGGATGTCGGCGACCTGGTCGTCCGAGAATACTTTGAGCGGCTCGAAGGGATTGACGAGGTGGCGATAGCGCGACTGGCGCGCCGGCGGTTCACTGGCGGTGGCTGCGCCGCGGCGGCGCGGTCGGCGCTCGGCGGCTGCGGGATTGCCCGGGGTGGGCTCAGTCATGGATCGGGGTGCTCCTGCTGCGGGTACGGCGGCGCAACGACTCCCAGCCGATATCCGCGGTCCAGCCGCCGTCCACCGGCAGGCTGACGCCGTTGATGAACGCGCTGCGTTCGTCGCCAAGGAAAGCGATCGCCGCGGCGACGTCCGCAGCGCTCGCGAAGCGGGCCATCGGTACACGGTCGATGATGTCGCTGTCGGTGTAGTGGCCCGGGCCTTGGTCGGCCTCGTCCATCTCGGTCTTGATCCAGCCGGGGCAGACGGCATTGACGCGTACGCCGCGTCCACCCCACTCGGCGGCGAGCGTGCGGGTGAGGCCGATGAGCCCGTGCTTGGAGGCGTTGTAGGCGCTGCGATGCGCCACCGCGCGCAGTCCGGCCACCGAGGCGACGTTGACGATGCTGCCGCGGCCGCGCGCCAGCATCTGCCGGCCGAATTCACGGCAGAGCAGGAAAGGGCCGAGCAGATTGACGTCCATCACCCGGCGCCACTCGGCAGCGCTGATGTCCTCGGCGGGGATGATCTGGCTGATGCCGGCGTTGTTGACCAACAGCTCGACGCCGCCGAAGGCCTCGATCGCCGTGCGCGCCGCCTGCGCCGCGAAGGTTTCGTCGGCGACATCGCCGCGCAGCGCCAAGGCCTCGTGGCCTGCGGCGTGCAGCGCGGCGAGGGTCGCGTCGCAGTCCTGCAGATCGAGCAGCAGCAGTCGATGGCCCTGCTCGGCGAGCAGGCAGGCCGTGACCCGACCGAGACCTTGCGCGGCACCAGTGACCACCGCCGAGCGCGCTACGCCTACGCTCATCGTCGTTCCGCCTGCTCTGTTGTCGCACGCATTGGTGAACTCCCCTGCGGCGGATTATGACCATGAAGGCAAACGCCTCCAAGCAAGCCGGCGCATCCGCCAGCTCCCGCCCGCACAAGCCCGCGCCGCAATCACGCAAGCCGGCGTCGCTTTCCGCTGCTGCGTGGCCATGTTCGTCGGCTAGCATCCGCCGCGATGTCAGCTCGCTGGCGCGAACCCGATGCCAGCTCGCCGGTGCGAAACGGTGCACGCATGAAAATCACCACGCTGGAAACCTACGCCAACGAGTTTGTCTGCTTCGTCAAGGTGACGCTCGACAGTGGCGCGTTTGGCTGGGGGCAGACCTCCACCTACAACGCCGACATCACCGCCAGCGTGTTCCATAGGCAGGTGGTGCCCTGGGTCCTTGGGCGCGACGCGAGCGATATCCAGGCGTTGATCGATCGCGTCGAGGAGAAGGAACACAAGTTTCCGGGCAGCTACCGCTGCCGCGCGCTCGCCGGTCTCGACACCGCGCTCTGGGATCTCCAGGGCCGGCTGGCCGGCAAGCCGGTGGTCGAGTTGCTTGGCGGCAAGCCGACCCGCTTGCGTGCCTACGCGTCGTCGATGAAGCGTGACATCACGCCGCGCGACGAAGCGCTGCGCTTGCAGCGACTGCGCGACGAGTTCGGCTTCACGGCGTTCAAATGGCGGGTCGCCGCCGAATGCGGCCGCGACGTCGACGAGTGGCCGGGGCGTACCGAAGAGATCGTGCCGATGGTTTCCGCGGCGCTCGGCGCCGGCATCGACAAGTTGGTGGACGCCAACAGCGGCTACTCGCCACGCCGGGCCATCGAGGTCGGCCGGCTGCTCGAGGCCGAGGGCGTCGGCCACTTCGAGGAACCCTGTCCCTACTGGCGGCTCGAGGAGACCCGGCAGGTGACGGCGGCCCTGTCGCTGGATGTGACCGGCGGGGAGCAGGACTGGGACCTCGCCACCTGGCAGCGCATGATCGACCTGCGTGCAGTGGATATCGTGCAGCCCGACGTCATGTACATGGGTGGCATCACGCGCACCCTGACCGTGGCCCGCATGGCGGCGGCGGCCGGACTGCCGGTCACGCCGCACAGCGCGAATCTCTCGCTCGTCACACTGTGCACGATGCACCTGCTCGGCGCCATTCCGAACGCCGGCAAATATCTCGAACTCTCGATCGAGGGCGCGGACTACTATCCCTGGCAGCAGGATCTCTTCCTCGGCGATCCCTATCGGGTGGTCGACGGCCATGTGCAGATCCCGGCGGAGCCGGGCTGGGGCGTCGAGATCAATCCCGCTTGGCTCGCCGGCGCGGACTATCGTCGCGCGGCAATTTGATCGTCACGGTTTTCCAATCAGGAGTGCGCTGGTGAAGTACGGCTATATCGGTCTTGGCAATCTCGGCAAACATCTCGCAGCCAGCCTGCGGCGCTGCGGTTTCGACGTGGTGGTCAACGATTTGAACCGCGCTGCCGCGCAGCCCTTGCTCGATGCCGGCTGCACCTGGGCGGATACGCCGCAGGCGCTCGCTGCGCAGGTTGACTGCGTGATCACCTGCCTGCCTTCGCCGGTGGCCTCGAGTGCAGTGCTGACGGGTCCCGAGGGCGTGCTCGAGGGCCTGCGCGAAGGCGGTACCTGGATCGAGATGAGCACCACCGACGAGCGCGAGATCAAGCGGGTGGCGGCGCTCGCCGCGGCGCGCGGCGTGCACACACTCGAGTGCCCGGTCACCGGCGGCGTGCATCTCGCCGCGGCCGGCAAGATCACCGTGCTGGTGGGCGGCGAGCGCGAGGTGTTTGAACTGCATCGGCCGGCGCTCGAGGCCATGGGCGGACAGATCTTTCACATGGGCGAGCTCGGCAAGGCGAGCGTCATCAAGGTCATCACCAATATGCTGGCCTTCATCCATCTGGTGGCAGCCGGCGAAGCCCTGATGCTCGCCAAGCGTGGTGGCCTCGATCTGGCGCAGGCCTTCCACGCCATCAAGGCGAGTTCCGGTACCAGCTTCGTGCACGAGACCGAGAGCCAGCTGGTGCTCAACGGCAGCTACAACATCAACTTCACCATGGACCTCGCCTGCAAGGATCTCGGCTTCGCGTACGAGTACGGCCGGCAGTTCGGCGTGCCGCTGGAACTCGCCGGGCTCACCGAACAGATCTTCCGCCGCGGTCGATCGCAGTACGGCGGCGAAGCGCAGTCGACTCAGATCGTGAAGCTGCTCGAGGATGCGCTCGGCACCGACCTGCGCGCGCCGGGCTTCCCCGCCGAACTCGGCTGAGTCGGCCGCGCCTCGGCGGCGAACAGTCGCGCGAGCTGGCTGATGATCGCCGGGCCGAGATCGTCGCTGCTGCCGATGGCGAGGGCGCGCGAGTAGTAGTCGCCGACTTCGTGGCCGATGCCGATCGCCAGCAACTCGATCGGTGACCGATCCTCGATCCACTTGATCACCTGTCGCAGGTGCTGGTCGAGGTAGCCGCCCGGATTCACCGACAGCGTGGTCTGCTCGAGCGGCACACCGTCGGAAATGACCATCAGGATGCGCCGCTGCTCGGGCCTGGCGAGCAGCCGCTGGTGCGCCCACCACAACGCCTCGCCGTCGATGTTGTCTTTCATGATGTCATCGCGCAGCAGCAGCCCGAGGTTTGCGCGAGAGCGGCGCCAGGGCTGATCGGCGGACTTGTAGATGATGTAGCGCAGGTCGGTGAGACGACCGGGATTGCGCGGTGCACCGGCGGCGATCCAGTCGCGGCGTGCCTGCCCGCCATCCCACTCGACGGTAGTGAAGCCGAGAATCTCGGTGGCGACGCCGCAGCGCTCGAGCGTGCGCGCGAGCAGGTCGGCGCACAACGCCGTGAGCAGGATCGGCCGGCCGCGCATCGAGCCCGAGTTGTCGAGCAGCAGCGTGACCACGGTGTCCTTGAACTCGGTGCTGCTCTCCTGCTTGAAGGCGAGTGGCGACAGCGGATCGACGAGCACGCGGGCGAGACGCGCGGCATCGAGTACACCTTCGTCCTGATCGAAGTTCCAGCGGCGGCGCTGCTGCGCACGCAGCACACGCTCGAGCTGGCGGGCGAGGCGGGGGACGATGCCCGGCAACTGCCGCGCCTGCGCATCGAGGTTGGCGCGCAGTGCGGCGAGTTCGGTGGCTGTGGCGAGTTCCGTGGCTTCGCGGGTCTCGTCGTGGGCCCGCGTGTATACGCGGTAGCCGCCGTAGGGATGACCGGCTGCAACGTCACCAAGACGACTCAGTCGGCTGCCAGCGGGTGCGTTGCCGCCATCGCCTTCGCCGCGGGTGGTCGGTGAGCGCGTCTCGCTCGCCGGGGGCTGCGGTTCGAGCTCGGGTTCGTCCTCTTCGCTGACTTCGCGGGCTGCCTGGATACCGAGCGGCTTGCGCTCGCTGCTGCGCGTCGTCCGTGGCGTCAGTGCGGCCGCCGCGGGTGCGCGCGGCGGTACCGCAGCCGCCGCCGGCGCGGCGATTTCGTGGCCTAGACCGAGTGCGCGCAGCAGGCGATGTTGCAGCGCGGCAAACCCCCGCTGGTCGGCGGACGCCGCGGCGAGTTCGGCGAGCGTGTCGCCGAGCCGCTTATCGAGAAACGGCTGCCAGCGTTGCACCAGTGGCTGCGCCTCCGCCGGGATCGGCATGCCGGCGAGTTGTTCGCGCACCCGCAGCGCGAGCGCCTGGGTCATCGCTTCAGAGTTGTCGCCCGGACCCCGCAGAACGCCACTGCGCTGCAGTTCGGCACGCAACACCGCCGCCAGATTGTCATTGATGCCGCGCAGGTCGCGGGCGCCGAGCGCGAGGCACCGGGCGTCCTCCAGCGCGTCGAACACGGCACGCGCACGAAAGCCCTGCGGGCGCTGTGCGGCGTGCAGCTGCGGATCGTGGTGCGCATGGCGCAACGCGAGCCGGTCAGCCGTGCCGCGCGCCAGCGCGAGCGTCTCGGCGGTCAGCGGATCGGGCGGCGCGGGCAGCAGCAGTCGATCGCCCTCGAGCCTCGGCCCGGCCGCGCCGAAGCCCACCCGCAGCCGCGCATCGCCGGCGAGCGCACGCGTCGTTTCCGCCAGCACGCGCTCGTAAGGTTGCGGTCCGCGTCGCGCCGCCGTGCTGCCGCTTTTCAATCTTCCTCCACGGCGTCGCCGAGCTCCGCCCGGCGACGCGCGACGAAATCGCGCAGCGCCTCGTCGACTGCGGGGTCGATCCCGGGATCCACATATTCGGCAAGCATGCGTTTCCACACGGCGTTGGCGCGCTGCTCGGCACTCAGGCTGCCTTCACTCGACCACTGCTCGAAGGACGAGTAGTCGGCGATGGTCGACTGGTGGAACGCCGTCTCGAAGTTTGCCAGTGTGTGCGAACAGCCGAGGAAATGGCTGCCGGGGCCCACCTCGCGGATCGCATCCAGCGCCTGGCCGCGCTCGCTGAGATCCATGCCGGCCGCCAGCGACTGCATCATCGCCAGCTGATCGACGTCCATGACGAACTTCTCGTAACCGGCGACCAGCCCGGCCTCCAGCCAGCCGGCCGCATGGGTGACGAGATGCACGCCGGCGAGCAGCGTCGGCAACAGCGTGTGCGCGCTCTCATAGCCGGCCTGCGCATCGGCGATCTTCGCTGAGCAGAGCGACCCGCCGCTGCGGCAGGGCAGACCGAGGCGCCGCGCAAGCTGCGCGGTGGCAAAGATCATCTGCGTGGCCTCGGGGGTGCCGAAGGTCGGCGAGCCCGAGCGCATCGACACCGCACCGACGAACGAACCCATGATCACCGGCGCGCCCGGACGCACCAGCTGGGTGAGCGCCATGCCGGCAAGCGTCTCGGCGAGGATCTCCGCCATGCAGCCTGCCGGCGTCACCGGGCCCATCGCTCCGGCAAGCACTGCTGGGACGACGATGCTGCCCTGGTTGTGGCTGGCGAACTCGCGCAGCGCGCCGAGCATGCGCCCGTCAAAGGTCAGCGGCGAGTTGGAGTTGATATTGCCGAGCAGCACCGCATGCGTATCGACGAAGTCCTCGCCGAACAATACCTGCGCCATGCGGATGGCATCGGCTGCGTGCCCCGGGGTTTCCGGCGTGCCCTCGCAGGCCTGATCGCTGTGGCGGAAATAAGCATATTGCACGTCGAGGTGCCGCTTGCCCGGCGGGATATCCATGGGTTCGCAGGCGCTGCCGCCGGAGAAGTGGATCGCCGGCGCGACCTGCGCGAGCTTGATGAAATTGACCAGATCCTCGAGCGTCGCATAGCGGCGGCCGCGATCGAGGTCGGTGACGAACGGCGGACCGCCCACCGGCGAGAACACCGTGGCATCGCCGCCGAACTGCACCGTCCGCGCCGGGTTCCGCGCATGCACCTGGAACACCGAGGGCGCGCTTTTCAACAGCTGCCGACAGAGCCCGCGCGGAAAACGCACCCGCTCGCCGGCGACATCGGCGCCGGCCTCGCGCCACAAGGCGAGTGACTGCGGATCGCGACGGAACTCGATACCGACTTCCTCGAGGATGAGTTCGGCATTGTGCTCAATGATTTCGACGGCTTCATCGTGCAGCAGCGCGACGCAGGGAATGCGCCGGCGGATGAAGGCAAGCTTGGCCATGCCGCGCTGCGCACGCGCCGCGGCGTTGCGCGCGTGCGGCGCGCGCGGTCGCTTCAATGCGGCCCCGCGAGAATCTGCACGATCCGATACCAGTGCTCGAGTCCGTCGTAGAAGGACTGCACCGGGATGCGCTCGTCGAGACCGTGCGCGAACTGGTCTTCATCACGGATGAAGGTGCCGCCCACGCCGTACGTCGGAATGCCGGCAGCGCGATAGAACAGGCCATCGGTGGCGCCGGATTCCTGCACCGGGATGATCGGTATGCCCGGGTGCCGCGCATGCACCGCAGCGGTGACCGCCTGCAGCACGTCGCTGCGCAGCGGCGAAGCGTCGCTGTAGCGCGGATCGTCGAGCACTTCGACCTCGATGCGCGCGCCAACCACCTGCTGCAGCGTCTCGCGGACCGCCTGCGGCGTCACGCCGGGGAAGATGCGGCAGTTGACGGTGGCGCTCGCCTGCTGCGGCAGGGCGTTCTCGGCGTGGCCGGCGCGCAGCATCGTGGCGATGCAGGTGGTGCGGGTTGCACCGATGTAGCTCGGGTTCCTCGCCAGCGCTGCCGCCGCCGCCGCATCGCGCGGATCGGCGGCGAAAGCGCGCATGGCCTCGCCCAGCGGCCCGTCGGTGGTGGCCGCCGTGGCGCGGAAGAAACCGAGCGTGGTGTCCGACCACTGCACCGGAAACTCATGGGCCTGCACGGCCTTCAGCGCGTCGGCGAGCTCGTAGATGGCATTGTCGGCGCGCGGCTCGGAGCTGTGGCCGCCGGGGTTGTAGGCGCTCAGCCGGTAGCTGGCATAAGTCTTCTCGGCGGTCTGCAGGTTGTAGGAGCGGGCGCGGTTGTCGTGGTCGAGTCGGCCGCCGCCGGCGTCGCTGTTGAGCGCGTACTCGGCATCGACCCAGTCGCGGTGCTCATCGATCAGCTTGCGCGTGGTGGCGCCAGTGGTCTCTTCGTCGCCGCTCAGCACCAGCACGAGATCGCGATCAGGGACGAAGTTTTCCGCCTTGAGGCGCTGGAACAGAGCGACCAGCGTGGTCACGCCGCTCTTCACGTCGAGCGTGCCGCGGCCATAGAAAAAGCCGTTGGCTTCGTCGAGGCGGAATGGATCGCGCTTCCAGTGCTCCTTCAGCGCTGGTACCACATCGAGGTGCGAGAGCAGCAGGATCGGCTTGCGCGCCGCTTTTCCGGTTGGCGCACGGCCGCGGTAACGCACCACGAGATAGGCGGTTTCATCGAGCCTGCCGAGCAGTATGTCGCGTTCGGCGAACCCTGCCGCCCGCAGTTCGCCGGCAAGGAATTCGGCGAGCTGCGGCGTTTCGTAACCCGGCGCAATGCTGCGAAAGCCGATCACCCGCGCAAACAGTTCGCGGGCCTTGGCCTGCTCGGCCGCGGGTGCCGGGGTCGCCCACAGCGTGCCGAGCGCGGCCAGCGTCGCGGCTAACGTTGCGATCTTTGAAAACCTCTTGTCAGGCATGGGTCCCGTGCCTCCCTCAGAGTACTTTCAGTCGGTACGACTCGAGCGGCAACTCCTCGCCGAAGGCGCGCTGGTAGAACTCGGCGATGGTCGGTCGCTCAAGTTCGTCGCAGCGATTGAGGAAGCTGACGCGGAAGGCGAGCGCGAGGTTGCCGAAGATGCGCGCGTTCTGCGCCCAGGTGAGAACCGTGCGCGGGCTCATCACGGTCGAGATGTCGCCATTCATGAATGCATTGCGCGTCATGTCGGCGACCTTGACCATCGCCCTGATGCGGCGCTGGCCCTCGGCGTCGGCATAGCCCTCGACCTTGCCGGAGACGATCGCCGCCTCGACGTCATGCTGCAGGTAGTTGAGCACGGCGACGATCGACCAGCGGTCCATCTGGCCTTGGTTGACTTGCTGTGTGCCATGGTAGAGCCCGGACGAGTCACCGAGGCCGATGGTGTTGCTGGTGGCGAACAGCCGGAAGTAGCGATGCGGCGTGATCACCCGGTTCTGGTCGAGCAGGGTGAGTTTGCCACTCGACTCCAGCACCCGCTGGATCACGAACATGACGTCCGGCCGGCCGGCATCGTATTCGTCAAACAGCAGCGCGACCGGTCGCTGGATGGCCCAGGGCAAGAGGCCTTCGCGGAATTCGGTCACCTGCCGACCCTCGACGACCACGATCGCGTCACGGCCGACGAGATCGATGCGGCTGACATGACCATCGAGGTTGATACGAATCAGCGGCCAGTTGAGCCGCGCCGCGACCTGCTCGATATGCGTCGATTTGCCGGTGCCGTGATAGCCCTGGATCATGACGCGCCGGTCATGGGCGAAGCCGGCGAGGATCGCGAGCGTGGTGTCCGGGTCGAAGTGGTAGGCAGGGTCGATCGTCGGCACGTATTCCGAGCGTTCGCGGAAGGCCGGCACCATCATGTCGAGCGCCACGCCGAAGTCTCGCGCCGGGACTTCAGTATCGGGTTGCAGGTGCAGCAGCGGATCGGTGTCGGGCATCGCGGTGTTGGCTGAAATAACGCAGTTGTTGGTGCGATACTACCCGGCAACTTCAGGGGGAGACAGCAATCGTGAGTGAAGCCCAGACTGCCCGGCGTCCGTCAGGTCGTGATGCCCGTCGCGCGCAGCGCGCCGGCCCCTTGCCCGATCACCTGCGTCCCGTCCGCCCCGGTATGCAGAGCGGTCGCTTCCAGCCGCTGACCCGCCATGGCATCGAGCAGATCCACCAGACCGCGCTGCGCCTGCTGGCCGAGGTCGGCCTTGCCGATGCCACCGAATCTGGCATCGAGATCATGACTGCCGCCGGCTGCGAACTGAACGACAACGGCCGCCTGCTGTTCCCGCGCGCGCTGGTCGAGGATATGGTGGCAAAGGCCGGTCGGCGCTTCGTGCTGCACGGGCAGGATCCGCGCCACGACATGGAGCCCTGGGAGCAGCGCGCCTACTTCGGCACAGCGGGCGCGGCCGTCAACATGGTCGACGCCAACGGCGTTTACCGCGAGTCGACCATCCGCGACCTCTACGACATCGGCCGCGTGGTCGACGTGATGGACCACATCCATTTCTTCCAGCGCGCCGTCGTGCCGCGCGACATACCCGATCCGTTCGAGATGGACTTCAACACCTGCTACGCCGCGGTGATGAGCACCACCAAGCATGTCGGCAGCAGCTGGGTTCACCCCGACCACCTCGAAGCCTCGCTGCAGATGCTGCACGCCATCGCCGGTGGCGAGGACAAATGGCGTGCACGGCCTTTCGTCAGCCAGTCCAACTGCTTCGTCGTGCCGCCAATGAAATTCGCTGCCGATGCCTGCCGCTGTCTCGAGATGGCGGTACGCGCCGGCATGCCGGTGCTGCTGCTCTCGGCCGGCCAGGCGGGGGCCACCGCACCGGCGGCGCTCGCGGGTGCGCTCGCCCAGGAAGTCGCCGAGGTGCTGGCCGGTATCGTCTACGTCAACGCCATCAAGGCCGGCGCGCCGGCGATCTTCGGCACCTGGTGCTTCGTCTCCGACCTGCGCACCGGTGCGATGTCGGGCGGCAGCCCCGAACAGGCGCTGCTGTCGGCCGCGGCGGGGCAGATGGGCAATTTCTATGAGCTGACCGTCGGCACCGCCTCGGGCATGACCGACTCCAAGGTCGCCGACGCGCAAGCGGCGGGCGAGAAGGCCCTCAACCACGCGCTGGTCGGTAATTCGGGCGCCAACCTCATCTACGAGTCGGCCGGCATGCACGCCAGCCTGCTCGGCTTCTCGCTCGAGAGCCTGCTGATCGACAACGACATCATCGGCGCGACACAGCGCACCATCAAAGGCATCCAGGTGGACGAGGAGCGTCTCTCCTTCGAGACCATCAAGGACGTCTGCCTCAACGGCCCGGGTCATTACCTCGGCAGCGCGCAGACGCTGGAACTCATGCAGACCGAGTACATCTACCCCGCGATCGGCGATCGCCGCAGCCCCAACGAGTGGACCGAGCAGGGCTCGACCGATGCGCTGCAGCGCGCCGCGCTGCGGGTGCGTGACATCCTCGCCGAGCACCACCCGGCCCATGTGCCGGAGGCCATCGACGAGCAGATCCGTCAGCGCTACCCGGTCAAGCTGGATCGCGCGGCAATGCTGAAGCGCTGAGCCACGATGTCGCTCCCCGGCCACGCGAACGTGGTGATCGTCGGCGGCGGCGTGGCCGGCTGTTCGATCGCCTACCATCTCACCAAAATCGGCATCCGCGACGTCGTGCTGCTCGAGCGCAAGCAGCTCACCTGCGGCACCACCTGGCACGCCGCCGGCCTCGTCGGTCAGTTGCGCGCGACGCGCAACCTCACCGAACTCGCCAAGTACACGGCCGAGCTGTATCGCTCGCTCGAGGCGGAGACTGGCCAGGCCACGGGTTTCAAGCAGAACGGCTCGATCAGTGTCGCCAAGACGGCAGCACGCCTCGAAGAGTTGCGCCGCGGTGCCTCGATGGGCAAAACCTTCGGTCTGGAGATCGATCTGCTCAGCGCCGGCGAGATCCGCGAGCGCTGGCCGCTGCTCGAAACCGGTGATCTCGTCGGCGGTATCTTCATCCGCAAGGACGGCCAGACCAACCCCATCGACACCACGCAGGCTTTCGCTCGTGGCGCCCGCATGCGCGGCGCGAAAATCTTCGAAAACACCAAGGTGCAGGGTATCCGTGTCGAACGCGGCCGTGCCGTCGGCGTCGATACCGAGAGCGGTTTCATTGCCGCCGACACCGTCGTGCTTGCTGCCGGCATGTGGTCGCATGCGCTCGGTCGCGCCGCCGGCGTCGCGGTGCCGCTGCACGCCGCGGAACATTTCTACATCGTCACCGAGCCGATTGTCGGGCTGCCTTCGAACCTGCCCGTGCTGCGCGTCTATGACGAGTGTGCGTACTACAAGGAAGACGCCGGCAAGCTGCTGATGGGCTGCTTCGAACCAATCGCCAAGCCCTGGGGCATGGACGGCATCCCCGAGGACTTCTGCTTCGACTCCCTTCCCGAAGACGCTGATCACTTCGAGCCCATCCTGGCGGCGGCGGTGCGCCGGGTGCCGGCGCTCGCCAATGCCGGCATCCAGTTGTTCTTCAACGGCCCGGAGAGCTTCACGCCCGACGATCGCTACTACATTGGTGAAGCGCCGGAGGTGCGCGATCTCTTCGTCGCCACCGGTTTCAACTCGGTGGGTATCGCCGCGAGTGGCGGCGCCGGCAAAGTGGTCGCGCAGTGGATCGTCGATCGCCGGCCGCCGAT
This sequence comes from uncultured Acidibacter sp., assembly GCA_964541625.1. Taxonomy (GTDB): domain Bacteria; phylum Pseudomonadota; class Gammaproteobacteria; order Steroidobacterales; family Steroidobacteraceae; genus UBA964. Next base: position 602 of record CAZIRD010000005.1, on the reverse strand, counting down.
GGATCTCGCCGACGTCGACATCCGCCGTGCGCTGCCGTTCCAGTCCAATCGCCGTTATCTGCGTGATCGCACCGTCGAGACGCTCGGCCTGCTGTACGCCATGCACTGGCCTTACTACCAGTACACGACGGCGCGGGGTGCGCGGCGCACCGCGCTGCACGACCGGCTGGTTGCGGCCGGCGCCTGCATGGGCGAGACCGCCGGCTGGGAACGGCCCAACTGGTTCGCACCGAGCGGGGTCGAGCCGCGCTACGAATACTCTTACGGTCGTCAAAACTGGTTCGAGCACTGCGCCAGCGAATGTCTGGCGGTGCGCGACACGGTCGCGCTCTTCGACCAGACCTGCTTCGCCAAGTACCTCGTACAGGGTCGCGATGCCTGCGCGGTGCTCAACCGGCTCTCCACCGCCAACCTCGACGTGCCGGTGGGCCGGATCGTCTACACGCAGTGGCTGAATGAGCGCGGCGGCATCGAAGCCGACCTGACGATCACCCGGCTCGCCGCGACGCGCTATCTGGTCGTCACCTCGGCGATCTGCCAGACGCGCGATCTCGCCTGGCTCAGCCGCTACCTCGATGAGCATCCGGCGCTGCATTGCACGG
>CAZIRD010000004.1:52280-69571 GCA_964541625.1 uncultured Acidibacter sp. | reverse complement strand
TTCATCCGCAAGGCCATGGCGCAAAACCGCGCCGTGCTGCTCTCGCTCGTGGCGCTGATCCTCGGCGGCTTCGCCACCTACCTCAACATGCCCAAGGAATTCGAGCCCGACATCGAACTGCCGTTCGTCAATGTGCGCCTGTTGCACATCGGCATTTCCCCCGAAGACTCGGAACGGCTGTTGCTGCGACCGATCGAACAGGAACTGCGCGCGCTCGAAGGCGTGAAGCAGATCAGCTCGCTCGCCTACCAGGACGGCGCGAACGTCACCATCGAGTTCGAGGCGGGACGTGATACCGATACCGCGCTCGCCGACGTGCGCGCCGCCGTAGATATCGCGAAGTCGAAACTGCCCGCCGACACCGAGGAACCGGTGGTCAGCGATTTCCGCATCGCGCAGCAGCAGCCGATCCTCAATCTCAACGTCGCCGGCAGAATCCCGGAACGCGAACTCGTCGAACTCGCGCGCAACCTCAAGGACAAGATCGAACTCGTCTCCGGCGTCCTTGAAGTCTCGATGACCGGCGCCCGCGAGGAGCAGCTCGAGGTGACCATCGATCCCGGACGCCTTGAGAGCTACGGGCTGTCGCAGACCGAGGTGCTGCAGGTCTTCCAGCGCAACAACCGCATCATCGCCGCCGGCTCGCTGCAGGGCGAACAGGGCCGATTTCCCGTCAAGGTGCCGGGCGTGTTCGAAACCGCCGAGGACGTGCTTGGCCTGCCGGTAAAGGTCGATGGCGAGCGCGTGGTGCGCTTCGGTGACGTGGCCACCGTCCGCCGCAGCTTCAAGGACGCAGAGACCTACGCACGCATCAACGGCGAGCCGTCGATCGCGCTCGAGGTGATCCAGCGTGCCGGCGCCGACGTGGTCGCCGCCGCCGACCGCATCAAACGTCTGATCCGTGAGGAACAGGCGCGTTGGCCGACCGGCGCGAAGATACTCATCTCCAATGATCGCTCGGCCGACATCGTTGACCAGTTCGCCGAACTGCAGGGACATATCGTGGCTGCGGTGCTGCTGGTTGTGGTGCTGATCCTCGGCTCGCTGGGCGTGCGCAACGCTGCGCTCGTGGCGGTATCGATTCCGGGGTCTTTCCTCGTCGGCATCCTCGTACTCGGCGCGCTTGGCCTTTCCATGAACATGATCACCATGTTCGCGCTGATCATTTCCGTCGGCATCGTGGTCGACGGCGCGATCATCGTGGTCGAATTCGCCGACCGGAAAATCGCCGAGGGACTGGCGCCACGCGAGGCCTACGCGGTGGCGGCGGAGCGCATGTTCTGGCCGGTGGTCTGCTCGATCGGCACCACTCTGATCGCCTTCGCGCCGCTCGCCTTCTGGCCGGGCATGGTCGGCAAGATGATGTTCTACATGCCGGTGACCCTGATCGCGGTGCTCGCCGCATCGATCGTCATGGCACTGCTCTACGTGCCGGTGATGGGCGCGGTGTTCGGCAAGGCGGAGCGACCCGCGGTCGCCGCGGCCGCGGGTGGCGAGCGCCGAAATCTCGCCATCGCCGAGAGCGGCAACCTCGAGGATCTCACCGGCCTGACCGCCACCTACTACCGTTTCCTCAAGGGGGCGCTGCGACGCCCCGGCTGGGTGGCTGGCGCAATCCTCGGCCTGACCGTGGCGATTTTCCTGCTGTTCGGTCGCTTCAATCCCGGCGTCGAGTTCTTCCCGAAGGTGGACCCGCCTTTCCTCACCGTCGAAGTGCGCGCCCGCGGCGATCTGTCGGCGGGCGAAAAGGACGCGCTGGTGCGCGAGGTCGAAGCACGGCTGAGCGGCATGCCGGACGTGAAGTTCCATTACGCCAAGACCGGTGCCACCGGCGGCGCGACGTCGCAAAACGAGTCCGACCAGATTGGCTCGATCCAGCTCATCCTCGTCAACTGGCGCGATCGCACGCAAAGCATCGACGAACTGCTGGCCGAGGCGCGCGCCCGACTCGCCGATCTGCCCGGCGTCATCGCCGACGTCCGCCGGCTCGCGATGGGACCGGAGCGCGGCAAGCCGATCGAGATCCAGGTGTCCGCGCGCAGCCCGGCCGAACTCGCGCCGGCGATCAGCCGCGTCCGCGCCGCGCTCGAGGCCATCCCGGGCGTGATCAATGTGCAGGACAATCGCCCGCTGCCCGGTATCGAGTGGAAACTCGAGGTCGACCGTGCGCTCGCGGCACAGTTCGGCGCCGATGTGTCGCTGGTCGGCAGCGCGGTGCAACTCATCACCACCGGCGTGAAGGTTGGCGAGTACCGCCCGGACGACGCGGAAGACGAGATCGACATCCGCGTGCGCCTGCCGGCAGCGGACCGCAATCTTGCGCAGCTCGACGCCATGCGCGTCATGACGCAGCAGGGACTCGTGCCGATCAGCACCTTCGTCAAGCGCAGTGCCCAGCAGAAAGTCTCGGGCATCAGCAAGACCGATCTGCGTCCGACGCTGCGTCTCGAGGCGGATGTTGCTGAGGGCGCGCTGGCCGATCGCATCGTGCGCGAACTGCAGACGCGACTGCCGACCCTCGGACTCGGCGAGTACACCAGCGTCAGCTTCAAGGGCACGGCGCAGAGCCAACAGGAGTCGCAGCGCTTCCTGACGATCGCGCTGCTGCTCGCACTGTCGCTGATTGGCGTGATCCTGGTGATGGAGTTCAACAGCATCTCGCAGACGCTGCTGATCCTGACCGCGGTGATCTTTGCCACCGGCGGCGTGATGCTCGGCTATCTCATCATGCAGCGACCGTTCGGGCTGGTGATGGGGGGCATCGGCATCATCACGCTGGCTGGCATCGTGGTGAACAACAATATCGTGCTGATCGACACCTACAACATCCTGCGCGCACAAGGGCTGCCGCCTCTCGAAGCGGTGATCCGCACCTGCGTGCAGCGCGTGCGGCCCGTGCTGCTCACCAAGATCACCATCATCCTCGCACTGCTGCCGCTCGTGTTCGCGGTGAACATCGACATCATCGGCCGCGAAGTCACGGTGGGCGGCAGTTCCTCGCAATGGTGGGCGCAACTCTCCACCGCCGTGGTGGCGGGCGCGGCGTTTGCGACGCTGCTGACGCTGCTGTTCACCCCGGCGCTGATCCTGCTGCAGGCGCAGGTCGGCGAGCGGCTGCGTCGCTACCGCAGCCGCAAAGCCCTGCGGGTTGCACTATAGTCGGCGCGTGAATCCGATCGTCTATGCCATCCCGGTGTTCATGGCGACCATCCTGCTGGAGGCCTGGCTCGCGCGACGGCGCGGCTTGCAGGTCTACGACATCCCGGACGCCATCACCAGCCTGAACTTCGGCATCCTCAGCCAGATCGCCGGGGTGTTCCTGCGGCTGGTCAGTTTCGGTGCGTACATCTGGGTGTTCGAGCAGTGGCGAGTCACGACCCTGCCCACGGACGCCTGGTGGGTGTGGGTCGGCGCCCTGCTCGCCTACGACTTCATCTACTACTGGGTGCATCGCTGCGGCCACGAAGTGAATGCGATGTGGGCCGCGCACCAGGTGCACCACTCCTCGGAGTGGTACAACCTGTCGACCGCGTTGCGCCAGACGTCCACCGGCGCATTCCTGTCGTTTCCTTTCTACCTGCCGATGGCGATCGCCGGCGTGCCGCCCGTGGTGTTCGGCACCGTGGCGCTCATCGACCTGCTTTATCAGTACTGGGTCCACACGGAACTCGTCCGCAAACTCGGCTGGGTCGACCGGGTGTTCGTCACGCCGTCCAACCATCGCGTGCATCACGGCCAGAACGACTACTGCATCGATCGCAACTACGGCGGCATCCTGATTCTTTGGGATCGGCTGTTCGGCACCTTTGCCGAGGAGCGCGACGCGGAGCCGGTCGTCTACGGCATTCGCAAGCCGTTGGCGAGTTGCAACCCGGTCTGGGGAAACCTCAACGTCTACCGCGACGTGCTGCGCAAGTCGCTGCTCGAACGTACCGCAAGCGGTGCGCTGCGCACCTGGATCGATCCGCCCGCCGGCCGCAATGCGCCGCTGCCGCATCTCGACCCCGCGTCGGTGCATCGCTACGACCCGAATACGCCGCGCGGTGTCCGGCGCTACGTGGTGGTGCAGTACGCACTGCTGGCATTCGCCGTGACGCACTTCCTCGCGGTGGTGCCCGGGCTTGAGCCGGCCCTGCGCATCCTCTACGCGCTGGCGATCGTCATTTCGGTGCTGAGCATCGGCTGGCTGCTCGAGGGTCGGCGCCACGCAAAACTGTTCGAGGCTGCGAGGCTGCTCGGCATTGCTGCAGGCGTCGCGCTCGTCGCGCCGCTCACTTAGCATGTGCCGATGACTCGTCAACCGACGGATCGCGACTCGCCCACGGCGCGCCCGCGACGACCCGCACGCCGTATCGGCGTACTGCTCGCCGTGCTGCTGATCTTCACCGCTTTGCTGGGCGGTTGGCTGTTTCGCGGTGAACTCGCGCTGCGGCTCGCTACCCGCAGCATCGACCGACTCGCAGCGGCCGACGATCCCGCCGCGGACCTCGTCGACGGTCTGCATGTCGGGCTCTGCGGCACCGGTTCGCCGATGACCGACGAGCGTCACAGCGGCCCGTGTACCGCGGTCATCGCCGGCCGCAGGTTGTTCATCGTGGACGCGGGCGCCGGCAGCGCCACCCTGCTCAACCGCATGCGTCTCAACCCGGGGCGAATCGAGGCGGTGCTGCTGACCCACTACCACGGCGACCATATCGGTGGCCTCGGCGATTTGCTCATGCAGCGCTGGATCGCGGCCACGGCCGCGAGTCCCTTGCCGGTATACGGTCCCGCCGGTTTGGGTCAGGTGATCGAGGGCACACGCACCGCGTTCGCGCTGGACAGCGAGTACCGCACGCTGCACCACGGCGCGCGCATCGCACCTCCCGGTGGGCGCGGCGCCATCGCGCGGGAGTTCGAAATCGGCGCCGAAGGGCGTGCGCTGCTCATCGACACGCCCGATTTGCGCGTCACCGCCTTTCTCGTCGACCACGGTCCGGTACGGCCGGCCGTGGGTTATCGCTTCGACTATCGCGGTCGCAGCGTCGTCTTGAGCGGCGACACGGGGCCGAGCGCGGCGGTCGAGCGCGAGTCACGCGGCGTGGACCTGCTCGTTCACGAGGCGCTCTCGCCTCGCCTGCTCAAGTTGCTGCAGAGTGGCTTTGCCCGGCATGCGCGCACCGCCTACGCACAGGTCATGGCCGACATCCGCAACTACCACACCGCGCCCGAAGAGGCCGCCGAGATCGCCGAGCGCGCGGGTGTGCGCATGCTGGTGTTTAACCACATCGTGCCGCCGCTACCCAGCGATCTGCTGGAACCTGCGTTCCTCGGCGAGGCCCGCGAACGCTACTCAGGGCCGATGCACGTCGGGCGCGACGGCGATTTCTTCTCGTTGCCGACCGGCTCGACCCGTGTCGACGCGGGTGAGCGTCGCTGAGACCGGGAAGAGATTTCACCAGTGGAAATCCAGACCGGGTCCGTTCGCCACCGGGCGTTTGCGGGCCGATGATCGCAGCCATGTTGCCAGCCGTCGAAAATCTGATCCGCGAGGTGCGCAGTCTCTGCAGTGCGGCGATCCCGCCGACCGAGCGCTGGAGCACTGCGGCGGAGCGCGTGCGCGACCTGTTGGCCGACGAGCCGTTGCAGCAGCACGCCCGAACCTGGCCAATCAGCCCGGCGGTTCTCGGTCTGCAGGGCAAGCACGCCAATTTGCTTTTCTATGAAGACCCCGATTACGGCTTCGTGCTGAACGGGCTGATCAAACGTGCCGACGCGCGGACCACCATCCATGACCATGGCCGCTCGCACACCATTTACGGCGTGATCTTCGGCGCCGAAAAAGTCGCCCGTTACGCGATCCACGAACCTCAAGTACTCGCCGAAGCATCCGAGCCGCAGTTGTTGGCGGGCGCCCGCGTGACCGCGCTCGACGAACTCGAGGTGGGCGCCGGCCATGTCGATTACATCGCCCCTTGGGAAGTTCACGCCGAATTCAACGGCGCGGCGACCACCGCGGCGCTGATCCTGCGCAGCCAGCGCAGCGGCACCTTCGTGCAGAACATCTTTCACGCGGATGCCGGGACGGTCGAGCAGTACCACGGCCCGCGGCAAATCCCCTACGTGCTCGGCTGACGGCCCAGGCATGTTCGCGTGAGCATCGAGCGAACAGTCCCCGTCTGGCGCAAGGCCGGTTACGGGGCGGGCTCGATCGCCGACAGCATCTATTTCTATGCCTGGGACCTGCTGGTCCTTTTTTATTTCACGCAGGTGCGCGGACTGCCGGGAACGCTGACGGGGCTCGCAATCCTGATTGCGCTGATCGTCGATGCAGTCTCCGACCCCTACGTCGGCTACCTCTCCGATCGTCTGCACGGTACCCGCTGGGGACGGCGCAACACGCCGGTGATCCTCTCGGCGGTGCCACTCGCGCTGTCGTTCGCCCTGCTCTTCATGCCGCCGGCATCGCTCGGTCACACCGGACTCTTCCTCTGGCTGCTTTTCTTTGGCGTCAGTTCGCGGCTGCTACTCACCTTCTTCGTGATTCCCTACAAGGCCATGGGTGCGGAACTCAGCCGCTCGGTGATCGAACGCCCGCGCATCGTCGCCGCCGCGGCCATCGGCAACACCGTTGCCCGCGTCGGTCTGCCTCTGGTCACCTTCGGCGTGTTCTTCGTCGAGAGCGCCCGCTACGAGCGCGGGCAACTCGACCCGGCGAACTACCCGCCCTTCGCCACGGCCGCCGCGCTCGCCATGCTGGTGTCGATCGCGCTCGTGGTCGCGGCCACGCTGGGGCCATTGCGTGCGGACGAGCGTCGCGAAGCGCCGGCAACCACCGGCAGCCTCTCATTGCGTGCCGCGCTGCGCGAAGTCGTGCAGGCGATGACCCTGACACCCAACGTCCGCCGGCTGTTCGTGCTCGCCGTGTTCGTGTTCATCTGCATGGTGTCGATCACCGTGCTCAAGATCCACGTACTGACCTACCTCTGGCAGGTGCCCAAAGACCTCTCCAAGTGGGTCATGTCGGCACAGGGATTCGGCGGCGCCTTCGGCGCCGTGTTGCTGCCGCTATTGATGCGCGAGTTCGACCGTCGGCGCGCGATCATCATCGGTATTGGCGGCTTCACGCTGATCAATGCGCTCGCGGTGCTGTTGCCCGTGTTAGGCGTCGGTCCGCAGGTCGGCAGCCGCGAGCTCGCAACCTGGGTGATCGCAGCAATGTTCCTGGGCGGCGTGTTCCTCGGTGCTTACCTCGTCTCGATCGGTGCGATCAGCAACGACGTCGCCGACGAACATGAGGTCGCCACCGGCACGCGTCAGCAGGCGCTCATCGCCGGCTTCCTGACACTCGCCATCAAGGCCGCGGGTGGCCTGATGTCGCTGGTTACCGGCATCTACCTCGATCTGATCCGCTTCCCGAAGGGCGTGCCGGCGGCGGAGGTTTCGCAGGCGTCCATCAGCGCGCTGGGTCTGTTCGTCGCCGCGTTTTGCGTGATCGGCGCCATCGGGGTCACGGCGGCCTGCCGGCGCATCGATTCCTCGATCGCCAAGCAGCGCGAAATCAATCGCCGGCTCGAGTCCGGCCTGCAATCGCGCTGACGAATTCGGCAAGGTCCGTATCAAAGCGTCTGGGCTCCTCGGCAAATGGCGAGTGACCCGAATCGGCGTACACCCACACGCGTGCTGCAGGGAATCGTCGACGATACTCTTCGGCGAGCGCTGCGCCGTCACTCAGCGCATCGCGTCCGCCGGTTACCACCATCAGCGGCAAGGTAATCCGGCCAGCGAGGTCGGCGTTGCCGGTGATTGGCTTGCCGTCGCGATCGACGAGTTCCGTGCCCATTGCGCGGCGCACGTACGCCGGCATCCGCAGCAGCGCAGCGACCGTTTCGTCCAGCCACGCCGCATCCGGCGGCGACGCGGTCATCAAAGCGGCAAACTCGCGTGCCCCTTGCAGATTGCGTCGCAGATCGGCATCGACCATCGCTCTCGCCGCCGCACCGGCGCGCTGCGCGCCGGGCGTCGGGCCTGCCGCAGGCGGCGACACCAGCCGTCCGGCCGCGGTCGCGACCAGCACCAGTCCGCGCAGTCCTGCGCCGCCCTCGCAGCGCAGGTAATGCATGGCGACGAGCCCACCGAACGACCAGGCCACCAGCACCGGCCGATCGAGACCGAGCGCCTGCTGCACGGCACGCACGTCTTCCGCCCAGCGACACGCTTCGCGATACGCCGCCGGATCAGTCGGCTTGGCAGAGTCGCCATGTCCGCGAAGATCCATCGCGACCACCCGCAGGCGGCCGGCGAGCGGTCCTTCGAGTTGCTGCCGCCAGCTCAACCACGACTGGCCGACACCGTGCAGGAACAACACCGGCGTCGCATCGACAGGTCCGCTGTCGACGACATTGAGCAGCACCCCGTCAGCCGCGCGCACCGAATGAAATCGCAGCGTTGCGCTACCCTCGGCAGCACCCGCCGCCGGCAAGCCGGACAGAACCATCAGCATGGTCAGGACAGCGAGTCGACGGGTGGCGGAGATCGTGAGGCGTGGGAAAATCATCCGCCGAGCATACGACCACCGCTCCGGGTCTCGATTTCATCGGATGAAATCGCCGCTACGGCCCGATGGCCGCGTCGGTGAACGCCGACCAAGATCATTGCAGGGGGCAGCGTCGTTGATTCAAGGGGCATTCGAACTCGTCGGTCCTTTTCGAATCGATCGGCTGGTCGAGTTCGAAGGGCCGTTCCGTGCCGCCACGCATCTCTTCCCGCTCGCCACCGACGGCGAGGTGCTCGCCACCGCGAGTGCGCAGGATCCGCGCTTCTTCGATCGTGACCGCGGCCTGCTGGTGATGGCTTTCCATGCGCTGCTGGTGCGTACGCCAACGCACACGATCCTCATCGATACCTGCCTTGGCAACGACAAGCCGCGGCCGCTGGTGCCGGAGTGGAATCAGCGCAGCGGCCGCTTCCTGCGCGATCTTGCTGCGCTCGGCGTGCGTCCGCAGGACGTCGATGTCGTGCTCTGTACCCACCTGCATGCCGACCATGTCGGCTGGAACACCCAACTCGTCGACGGGCGCTGGGTTCCGACTTTCCCGGCGGCACGACATCTTTTTGCGCGCAGTGAAATCGAACATCTGCAGGCGCGAGTGGCCCGCGAGGGCGCGCTCGTGCATCACGGCATCTGGGATGACAGCGTCCTGCCGGTCCTGAAGGCCGGTCTTGCCGAACTCGTCGCCGACGAGGTCCACGAGGTCGTTCCCGGGGTCAGCCTGCACCCCGCGCCCGGGCACACGCCGGGCTGCATGATGGTGCGTCTTGACGACGGGCGACAGGTCGCTTGGTTGATCGGCGATGTGATCCATCATCCGATGCAGGTTGATCGACCCGACTGGTACTCGCGCTTCTGCGAGGACCCGATCGCGGCCTGTGCGAGTCGGCAACGCCTGCTCGAAGAAATCGCCGATTCGCCGGCGCTGCTGATCCCGGCACACTTCCCGACACCCACCTGCGTACGTATCCATCGCGACCCGCGCGGGTATCGCGTCCACACCGACCATCCATGATCCGGAGGGCTAGCCATGCCAGCTGCCGATAAATCCAGCCTCGTCGATTCAGCCGCGCAGATGACGGGCGACAGCCTCGACCGCCGCGCCATCCTCACCGGCGCCGGTGGTCTGTTTGCCGGCGCCGGTGCACTGCTTGCAGGCGCGGGCGGCCTGCTCGGCGCGGCATGGCCGGCAAGCGCGTTCGCCGCCACCGGGGCGAGCGATGAATGGATGAATGATCCCGCGCGCCGCTACGAAAATTTCCTGCGGGTCACGGGCGATCTCTCGGGCCGCGTCTCGCCGCAATGGTGGCGCGGCGTCTATATCGGCATCGTGCCCGGCAGCCAGCCGCGCATCCTCTTCAGGCTGCAGGGTTGCGAAATGAAGCGGCTCTTCCGACGCAGCGCGACGGAATGCGAGTTGCAGTACCGCTTGTTCACGTCGTTCGACGATCCGATCACTGGCGAGCCCCTGGCGGGCAAGCGCTGGCTCAACCCGTACACCAACCAGGAAGTGGTGGTGGAGCCGAACATCGGTACTGCGGATACCGTGGTCAAGCTGACCGAGCGAGGCATCGTCGAAACGCCACGCGCCGGCGGCTTCGAGGGGCTCATCCACCTGCAATGGGCAGCGCAGGACGGCACGGTGATCATGGCGGGCAACAAGGACCGCCCAGCGAGCACGCCCGCACCCACCGGCGAATATGCGAGCCACTGGATCGATCGTCGCGCCGCCGCGGACTTCGCCGCACCGCGACTCGAGATGAACTTCTGCTCGACGTTCATGATGGGCTTCCGCAAGTTCCTCGGCATGCCGCCGGACAGTGGCGTTACGGTGTGGCATGCCGCCGGCATCAAGGCGCGTTCGGTCGACGAACTGCCCGAGGTCTACCTGCGCGAACTGTGGCGTCACCGGCCCGAACTGCGCGACTGGATCAAGGCGGGAGGCTGAGCGGATGTCGACATTGCTGATTTCGTCGCGTCCCTGGAGTGCGCGGCAGGCAGACCTCACCGACACCATCGATGCCCTCGTCACGGCGCACCGACGCCGCGAGTGGTCCGACCTCGCGCCGGCCTTGCTGCTGCTGCCGATCGCGAGCGATGCAGCCATCGACTCCATCGACGTCCTGCAGCAATCCCTGGGTACTGCAGCCCGACGTCACGGCCTGACCATTTCCGGCGCGGTGCGGGTACGCACCGGCGACGGCGAGGCTTTCACCACGCTCGGCTTTATCTTTGATGCCGAGGGTGCGCTCTGCGTCACCACCCACAAGCGCAGCCCGGATCTCGTGGCCGGCGTGACCGATGGCGCAACGCTCCAGCCGAATCACGATCCTTACCGCGTGCTGCAGACCCCGCTGGGACAGGTGGCAGTGCTGCCCGGCGAGGATGTGCTCTACCCGCAGCTCGTCCGCGCTGCCGTGTTCGCGGGCGCGGAAATCATCCTTAACCCGTCGATCGAGACGGCGGATCCCCTCGCCCAGTCGCGGCGCATCGCGCGACGGGCCCGCGCCTGGGAAAACACCGCGATCGTCGCTGCGAGCAGCGCGGCGAACGCGGACGCGGCGCAGATCGCAAGCGCCCTCTTCGTCGACTGGAACGGACTCGAGCAGCATCCGGCTGCAGAGGATGGACTGCTGTTTGCGGATGTCGACATCGAGCGACTGCGCAGGCGTCGCGACTCGATCTTCGCCGTGCAACCGCTGCACCTGCGCGCCAAGCTGTACGCCGACGGCTACCGGCGCCGTATGGCGGCCACGGCCGCCGAGGCGACACCGCCTGCACCTCCGCGCACGCGAATGGCGTGGCAGGCCGAGGCCGCCCGACGGCTTGCAGCCCAACCGGCGCCCGCCAGACCGCAGGGGTTCATCGAGCAGTACGACGTGATCCTCGCGCAGACCGTGACGCGCATCATCCAACGTGAATCCGACGTCGTCGGTCAGCGACTCGAGAACATCCGTTCGGCGCTCAAGCTCGCCGGTCGTCTTGCCGGCAACCCAGGCAGCAAACTCGTGGTGTTCGGCGAGTTCTTCATGCACGGCCAGGGCGGACACGGCTATCGATCGCCGATCACTTTGCAGCGTCTCGCGATCCGCTATCCGGGGCCCGAACTCGAACTGCTGCAGGACTTTGCGCTGCGACACCGCACCTTTGTCGCCGGGTCCTCCTTCGAGATCGACGACCGGATGCCCGGCCATGTCTTCAACTCCGCCTTCATCCTCGACGACTCGGGCGAACTGATCCACCGCTATCGCAAGATCCAGTGCGCCGATGTCTGGGGCTCGCTGCCTGATACCACCCCGGCGAGCATCTACAGCCGCTACCTCGATACCTATGGCTACGACTTTCTCTTCCCGGTGGCCAACACGCGCATCGGCCGGCTCGGCACCATGGTGTGCTTCGACCAGGCCCACCCGGAAGTCGCCTCGATGCTCGCCCGCGGCGGCGCAGAGGTCATCATCCACCCTTCCTCCGAAGGCCACGGTTCCGGTCGCGCAGGCTGGGATTGCGCGCGCCGCGCCCGCGGCTTCGAGAACACTGCCTATGTGCTCTCGGCGATGCCGGGCGGCGAATACTTTGATCCTGACTCGACCGACCTGCCCACTGCGCAAATGCGCGGCCACAGCAAGATCATCGGTTTCGACGGTGCGGTGATCGGCGAGGCGGATACTGCCGGACCCTGCGTGCTCACCGGTACCGTCGACCTGCGCGCGCTGCAGCGCGCCCGCGCCAATCCGCGGGTGCATCTCGCGCTGTGGGACGAGCCCGCGGCCTATGTCGCCGCCTACGAGTCGGGGGTGGGCCTGCCCAACGATCTCTGGGGCAAGGATCCGCTCGACAATCCCTACCGGGGTTTTGGACCACTCAAGCGCGTGCTGGCGGACTACTACGCACGCGGCATCTTCGTTGCACCGGCAGGGCGCGCGCCAGGCAGTGCCGCACCTTTGCCGGCGCGCATGCATGTCGATGCACCGGTGGCTGCCGGTACCAGCGCCGCCACACGCCTTGCCGATCAGGGGAAAATCGATGGCGAACACATCCAGGTCTGACGTACGCCGCGCCGCCTCGCGCGGCGCGCTCAGCACGCTGTCCAGACGCGAACTGCTGCAAGGCACTGCGGCGCTTGCTGCGGGCGCGATGCTGCCGACCGCCGTGCGTGCCGCACCGATGCTCGATGTCATCGTCATCGGCGCCGGCCTCTCGGGACTCAACGCCGCACTGCTGCTTGAGGAGCAAGGCCTGCGGGTACGTGTGCTCGAAGGGCGCGGTCGGATCGGCGGCCGCATCGAAAGCCTGCGCAGCGTCGAGGGCGCACCCGAGATGGGCGGCGACAGCATCCTCGGCGGCTATGGCCGCATGCAGGCCATGGCGCGACGCCTCAATCTCAAACTCGTCGATCACGAAGGGCGACGCGACCTGTCGCCCGAGGCGCATCTCGATCCGCGCAGCGTCGAGCTCGCGCTCGGCGGTCGGGTGATCCCTCGTGCTGACTGGCCACGGCATCCGCTCAATGCGATGCCCGCCGATGCCCGCGATCGTTTTCCGGGACGCGGCTACTTCCAGAGCGTGATCGCCGCGAACAATCCTTTGACCCAGTTCGAGGACTGGTGGCGACCCGAGAGCCACGCCCTCGATGTCTCGGTACACGAGTTTTTCAAGCGCATCGGCTGGAGCGATGCCGCGATCGAGCTCAACTACAACACCAACGTGCAGTACGGTACCTCGGCGCACGACGTCTCGGCGCTGATGTGGTTCTACGTGCAGGCGTGGTTCAAGTTACAGGGCGCGCGCGAGCGCGTGGCCTACAAGGCGCCGAACGGCAACCAGTCGATTCCCGAGGCCATGGCGGCCAGCCTGCGCGGCGATCTGCTCAAGAATTCCGAGGTCGTTGCGCTGCGCAGCACTGGCAGCAGCGTACAAGTGACCTGCGCGGACGGCAGCGTGCACAGCGCGCGGCGCATCGTCTGTTCCATGCCCCTGCCCACGCTGCGCTGGCTGCATTGCGATCCTTTGCTGCCACCGGCAAAACTGCGTGCCATCCGCACGGTTCCCGTGATGCGCATCACCAAGGTCGTGTTGGTGCCGAAACGGCCGTTCTGGCGTGAGGACGGCATGGCGCCGGCAATGTGGACCGATACCGCGGCTGGTGAAATCCGTGCGCTGCGCGAGGCGGACGGCCACGACGACGTCACCTGTCTGATGGCCTGGGCGCGCGGCTTTCTCGCCGACCGCCTCGATGCCATGGGACCGCAGGCAGCGGGGGAACGCGTACGCCGCGAATACGAAGCGCTGCGTCCGGCCGCCAAAGGTCAGCTCGAAGTGGCGGGCGTGAAGTCATGGCAGTCGGATCGCTACTCGGGCGGCGACTGGGTGTGCTGGGCACCCGGCCAGGTGACCGAAGCCGTGCCGGCCCTCAAGGAACCGGCGGGTCTGATCCACTTCTGCGGCGAACACACCGCACTCACCAATCGCGGCATGGAAGGCGCGATGGAATCCGGCGAGCGCGCGGCGCTCGAATTGCTGGAGGTAATCTGAGCATGGCCGGCGCGCAGGACGACGTCATTGTCATCGGCGCCGGGTTTTCCGGACTGTACGCCGCCTGGTTGCTGGCTCGCGAGGGCGTACGCGTCAAGGTTCTCGAGGCGCGCACCCGCGTGGGTGGCCGCATCGAGAGCGCCCGCGACGTACCCGGTAGTCCGGAAATGGGTGGCGACAGCATTCTCGCCGGCTACGGACGACTGAAAAGTGCCGCGCAGGCCGTCGGCGTCAAACTGGTCGACAACGAGCCGCGCCGCTCGCGCTCGCGCCCGGAACTCGCCCTGGGCGGGCAGATCATTCGTCGCGCCGATTGGCCGACCCACCGTCTCAACAGCATGCCGGCGGCGGACCGGGACAAATTGCCCGGCCGCGCTTACTTTGAGTCGGTGGTGGCACAGCATCTGCCCGCGGGCATGGATCCCACCTGGTACTCGCCGCGCAACGCTGCGCACGAACGCTCGACCTACGCCTTCCTCAAGAGCATCGGCTGGAGCGATGCCACCATCGAGCTCAACTACGAGACGAACATCGCGCGCGGCACCAGCGCGCATGACACCTCGATGCTGATGTGGTTCTTCCTCACCGGCTGGTTCCGCGGTCAGGGCGATCTCGGCAACGAGGCGCTGCGCGCGGTCGGCGGCAATCAGGCGATCGCCGAAGCGCTTGCCGCCGCCCTGCCGCAGCCGCCGCAACTCGGCGCGCCGGTGGTCGCCGTGCAGCGCGACCCTCGCGGCGTGACGCTGACCTGCGACGATGGCACGCAGCATCGTGCCGGCACGGCAATCTGTTCGCTGCCGCTGCCGCCGCTGCGCCACATCCACTTCGATCCGCCGCTCGATCCGCGCAAAGCACGGGCGATACGGGTCGTGCCGTCAATGATGATCACCAAGATGGTGTTCGTGCCGCGCCGACCGTTCTGGCAGGACGACGGACTCGACCCCGGCATGTGGACGGATGGCCTCGCCGGCATCGTCCGCCCGCTGCGCCAGGGTGAAGGCGAAGAGGAAGTGACGGCGCTGATGAGCTGGTCACGCGGCTATTCGGCACAGCAGCTCGACACGCTCGGTCCGCGCGCCGCGCAGCAGCGGGTGATACGCGAGATCGAGAAGCTGCGTCCGGCTGCGGTCGGCCAGCTCGAGCCGGTGGCCTACAAATCCTGGCAGACCGATCCCTGGGCGGGTGGCACCTGGTCGGTGTGGATGCCGGGCCAGCCCAGCGAATTCCTGCCCGCGCTGGCCGAAGCCGAGGGTCGGCTGCATTTTTGCGGCGAACACACCGCACTCTCCAATCGCGGCATGGAAGGCGCGATGGAGTCAGGCGAGCGCGCTGCACTCGAGGTGCTGGCGGCATCCTGATGCGCGTCCGGAAACGCAGGCCGCGCGGCGCGCGAACAGTTGCCCCGATCACCCGTCGCATCGATCGGCGCCAACTCTTGCAGGGGCTCGCCGCCGTCGTCGGCGTATGGTCGCTGCAAGCGGAGGCGATCGTTGCCGGATCGAACGAACCCGCCGCGCCGTCCGCAGGTCTGCAGCCTGGCCCAGGTGCTCAGCCCGCCCGCTTCGGCGCAATGTTGCGCATTGCCCTCGACGGCACGACGACCCTCGTCGTGCCCTCGGCGGAAATGGGACAGGGTGTCTACACCACGCTGCCGATGCTGATTGCCGAGGAACTCGACGCCGACTGGTCGCGTACGGTCGTCGAGTTGGCGACGGCGGATCCGGCTTTCGGTAACCCATCACGACGCGGCATCCAGGTCACCGGTGGCTCGGACTCCATACCCGGCTTTCACGCCTCGTTGCGACGACTCGGTGCGAGTGCCCGTCTGGCCTTGCTGCACACTGCGGCGGCCGACTGGCAGGTACCGATCGACGAGTGCATCACCCGCAACGGGGTCGTGATTCACAAACCCACCGCCCGCCGGCGCGACTACGGCGAACTGGCGATCCGCGCCGCAGCGTTGCCGCCGACGCAATCACCCGTGCTCAAAGCGGCCGCCGATTTTCGCCTGCTCGGTCGTTCCCCCGGTCGCAAAGACACGCCAGCCAAATGCGACGGCAGTGCAATCTTTGGTGCTGATCTGCGTCTGCCGGGCATGCTCTTCGGCGCGGTGCTGCTCGCGCCGCGCCTTGGCAGTCGGTTGCTGGGCTTTGACCGCGACGCGGCGCTGCGTCGGCGTGGCGTGCACGCCGTCACACCCATCGAGGGCGGACTCGGCGCGGTGGCCGAGACGACCTGGGCAGCCAGACAGGCGCTGCAGGACGCCGCCGCGCAGTTCGAGCCGCCCGCCGCGGCGGGCGAGTCATCGGCCTTCATCGCCGCCGACCTGCGACAGCGTGTGCAACAACCCTCAGTCGCCGGCGACGATACGGAGTCGGTGATCGCCGCTGCCAACCAGCAGCTCGACGTCACCTACGAGGTCCCCATGCTGGCGCACGCCTGCATGGAGCCGATGTCCACCACCGCGTGGATCACCCCTGAAGGTGATTGCCGAGTCTGGGCGCCGAGTCAGCGGCAAGGCGCGGCGCGCGAGGCGGCGGCGCTCGCCAGCGGCCTGCCCATCGAACGTGTGACGCTGCAGGGCACTTTCTGCGGCGGCGGCTTCGGACGCCGCTGGGAAACCGACTTCATCACCCAGGCGGTGCAACTCGCTGCCGCAGTGCGCGGTCGTCCGGTGGCGATGAGCTGGGATCGCGAGGCAGACCTGCGCGGTGACTTCTTCCGCGCACCCTATGCCTGTCGGATACGCGCTGCACTGCCCGGCACGGGCGTCGCTCTCGCTGCGCTGCAGGCGACGATCTGCGGGCCCTCGCTGCTCGCCTTTCAACGGCGACCAATCGCCGCCGCCGATCCTTCGGCGGTCGGCAACCTGATCCTGCCGCAGTACGCCATCGGGCCGCGGGCGGTCGAATTCCGCGAACGACCGATTGCCCAGCGAATCGGCTTCTGGCGGGCGGTGTCGTTGTCGCAGAATGGTTTCTTTGGCGAGAGCGCGATCGATGAACTCGCAGGGCTTGCCGGTGAAGACGGCTTTGCCTTCAGGCGGCGACTGCTCGCGGCGGATCCGCGCGGCCTCGCCGTTCTCGATCGGGCCGCGCAGGCTGCGGGCTGGGGCCGGGCATTACCTGCCGGCAGCGGCCTCGGCATCGCGTTCTCGACCGGTTTCGGCAGTTATCACGCGCAGGTCGCGCAGGTACGCGTCGCGGACGGCGTCATCCATGTCGAGCGC